>DGRY01000165.1 GCA_002391185.1 Prevotella sp. UBA4376 | reverse complement strand
GCATCAGCACTTTATTTTCTAGTGTATGAATGGATTTTTCCTGAAAGAGAATAATGATATTGATGTTGGGCTTGGAAAGCATGCTTTCTAAAAGCCCAAGCATCAAAATCATTATAGGCTCATTCTGAGCCGTATTCCATTCATACACAATTTCTTCTTTTTAAAATCTCAAGTAAAATAATTCGTTTGCGAAACTTTAATAGATAACATAATATCTGTCATTAATGCTTCAAAAGAGATAATGCGTCATTCTTGAAAAATCTCAAACTTCAAAGAAGATTAAGTTCATTTCCCTACGATGCTTTAGGGAATTCCCCACATGGGTTTAGGAATAACTCTTTTGCACAAAAATTTGTTAGAACTAACTTTGCTGGTGTAAAAAAGAAACAAATGTAGAACCCTTTAAATATTACGATTATGAAAACTTTAAAGATGATAATGGTGATGATAATGTTGGTAATGGTTAGTTCGGTTACAGCCATGCCACATAGGGATGCACGAAGAGAAGCTTCATTCCTTACCGACAGGATGAACAGCGAACTTCAGCTGAGCAGATTGCAGTATGACGCTGTATATCGTGCCAACCTCGACTATCTGCTCTCGGTTGACAATCGTCACGATGTTTACGGACATTACTGGAAGGAGAGAAACCATGCTATAAAGCGTGCTTTGACTTCACGCCAATACAGAATATTCAAAAGCGAACACGAATTGTATTATCCTGTTGTGCTGCACGAGACAAGAACTCGCCACTTCGGCTCTCTTGATGCAAAAAGAGTTCCAAAGAAAATTATTGTGAGCGAGGTGTATTTTGGAGGACACAGATAAGGCAACCTCTCATGGCTGTTATCGGCATTGTGCTTGCATGGCAATCGGTAAAATACTTAAAGGAAAACTAATAGAGTGTCAAAACTCTTATAGTTAGTTTAATATGCTTGTCCCAGTCCCTTCCCTACTGGGAAGGAACGGGGATAGGCTGTTTTATTTATTATGATTCATAAATCTGTGCTCAGCAAGTTTCTCATACTTTGTGCCTGGTCTGCCATAGTTGGCATAAGGATAAATTGAGATACCGCCACGAGGAGTGAAGAAACCTGTTACCTCGATATATTTTGGATCCATGAGTTTGATAAGATCCTTCATGATAATGTTTACGCAATCCTCGTGGAAATCGCCATGATTGCGGAAACTGAAGAGATAGAGTTTCAAACTCTTTGACTCCACCATTCTAACATCAGGAATGTAGCTGATGCGAATCTCGGCAAAATCAGGCTGTCCAGTAATAGGACAAAGAGATGTGAACTCAGGACAGTTGAACTGCACCCAATAGTCGTTATCAGGATGCTTGTTAACAAACGATTCGAGCACCTCAGGTGCATAATCCATACTGTATTTTGTGTTTTGACCTAACTGCTTGAGGCCTTCGTCTTTTCTTTCCATATTTTTTTTTAATTTTTCCTCCTCCTCTTATGAAAGGGAGGTTTGAAGGAGTTGATTATTTTTAACTTTGAACGAAAATTATCGCAAATTTATCGAAAATTATTCTTTTTATTATACGAATAAATTAATGGCAAATTACACGGGCATTATACGTTCAAAAAAACAATAAGCGCAAAAAATCTATTTAATCAAAACTGAAAATTTTCCAAATATTATAGCTAATGCCGAGATCGTAGGCATCCTCACCCTCGTGACGCTTAACAGCTCTTACCACACGAATGGTTACAGGAAGTGCGATAATCTCATATACAGTCTTGAGAACAAGCTGACCTATCATCATGCCTGGCATAGCCTCCCATGGCACTACTCCACCCAAGGCAAGAGGGAAGAAGATAAGACTATCGAGTCCTTCACCAGCAATAGTAGAAGCAACAGCACGAACAGAGAAATGTGCCCCAGACTGGCTAAGCTTCATCTTACTCATCACATAAGCGTTGGCAAACGAACCAACGAGGAATGCCACAAACGATGCAAAGGCAATACGCGGAGCAAGACCGAAGATAGCATGAAAACCAGCCTCATTCTGCCAATAAGGTGCGCCAGGAATAGCATCACAAATAGCTCCAGCTGTAACGAAGAAGAAGTTCATGATAAAACCTGTCCAAATGAGCAGACGAGTTTTCTGATACCCCCACACTTCACACACACAATCGTTGATGATATAACTGATTGGGAACACAATAAGACCACCTGTAAGAGAGATTGGTCCAAACGCAATTTGCTTTGTTTCGAGGGTGTTTGCGGCAATAAGGCAAACACAAAAGAGGATGCTGAAAAGCATAAACAGCACACTCACTTGATGTCTTGTTTTTACCATTTCTTGTTTTGTTATAGGGGGTTGAACAAGTACCCCTGTTATTTAATTGGGCTGCAAAGATACGAAAATATTTTGAAATACACAAAAAACAAACCTCTCCCCCCGCCCTCCCCTACACTTTTGTCGCAGGGCAAAATGTAGAGGGAGCCTCGCTACGCTCAGTAGCGATGGAAAAATTGTATTAGCGAACTGATAATCTTCAATCTTTCAATATTTCAATATTTCAATATTTCAATAATCCTGAGCATAGCACGGCACCCTCTCCTCGGAGAGGGCTGGTGAGAGGTTTAATATATCAACCACCCCATATACCCTACAAACAGCAATGTGAGCACTACTCCTTCCCATCGCTCAATAGTGAGCTTGGTATATGAGAAAAGCCATAGCAGAATCATGGAAATAATCATCATGGAAAGGTCGAGCGAAGTGATACCATGAATTTGCATTGGAGTAATCACACCTGTTACTCCAAGTATAAAGAGTATATTGAACACATTTGAGCCCAACACATTTCCTATAGCGATACCGCTATTTCCCTTACGTGCTGCAACAATACTCGTAGCAAGTTCAGGAAGCGATGTACCGCCAGCAACAATGGTAAGACCAATAACGGCATCGCTCACTCCAAGACTCTTTGCTATTGCCGTTGCATTATCAACAAACACATTTGAACCAACAATAAGGCATACAAGTCCTAAAAGAAGAAAACTCACAGCTTTCCATGGATTCATATAATGCCGTTCCTCTATGTCTGTATCTGGAACATCCTTGGCACTCCTAAATGTGATAAACATAAACACAAGAAGCATTCCCACAAGAACAGCAGCCTCAACACGAGTGATATTAGCCTCATCGCCATCAACCACCATCATATAGAGAACTATACTGGCGATAAGGGCAAAAGGGATATCCTTACGAACGGTTGACTTGAGAATGGTCATAGGAGCTACCATAGCCGAGCAACCAACGATGAGCATAGAGTTAAATATGTTGCTTCCAACAACATTACCCACAGCCAAATCGGAAGTTCCCTTGATGGCAGAAACTAACGACACACAAAACTCGGGCATTGATGTGCCCAATGCCACAATTGTCAAACCAATAACCAGCTGAGAGACTCCCATGCGCTCTGCAAGCCCCACGGCACCTTCAGTAAGTCTGTCGGCACCCCAAAGCACTAGGGCTACACCTGTTATAAGAAGAATAATGTTTAGAATCATATTTTTTTAAATTAAAACCTCTCCACCCGCCCTCCCCTGCACTTTTGTCGCAGGGCAAAATGTAGAGGGAGCCAAATTCGAATTACGAATTTGGTGCATCTGAATGAGCGAAGGAGATAATATTCATTATTCAATAGCACGCCCTTGACATACGCCTGCTTTGCGCTTTATTTTCAATTTTTACATCTTTTATTTTTTCAACACTACTGAGCGTAGCGAAGCTCACTCTCCTTCGGAGAGGTCGGGGGGAGAGGTAGAAATTATTTTAATGGAAACAATCCAAAGAGTTCCTGATCAATTAAATCGGTAATCTTTGAAAAGTCGGAATCGTTGTTCTCAAAATCGAGATTATCGCCATCAACAATAATGAGATGTCCCTTATATGTTGAAATCCAATCCTCGTAACGCTTGTTAAGTCCCTCAAGATAATCAATACGGATGCTCTTCTCGAAGTCGCGTCCACGTTTCTGGATATGAGAAACAATTGTAGGGATAGATGAACGAATATAAATCATAAGATCTGGCAGTTTAACAAGCGAGATCATAAGATCAAAGAGATCGCTGTAGTTAGCAAAATCACGGTCGCTCATCATACCCATGTCATGAAGATTTGGAGCAAAAATGCGCGCATCTTCAAAGATTGTACGGTCTTGAATAACATCAACATCACCACGAGCAATATCAACAACATCCTTGAATCGCTTGTTGAGGAAATAAATCTGAAGGTTGAAAGCCCATCGGTTCATATCCTTATAATAATCGGTAAGATAAGGGTTGTTGTCAACGGGTTCAAACTGTGGAGTCCAATTATAACGTTTGGCAAGTTTCTTTGTTAATGTTGTTTTGCCACTTCCTATGTTTCCTGCTATTGCTATATGCATTTTTATATATTGTTTTTTATTGTTTTTACTTGAAAAGACCGAAGAGGTCGGCATCTATACGGTCGATAATTTCACCAAACTGCCGAGGCTGATGCTCATAATCGATATTATTCACATCAATTGTCATAACCTTGCCTCCATAGTTCTTGTAAATAAACTCCTCGTAAAGCTCGTTGAGATTCTCGAGATATTCCAAAGGAATCTGCTGTTCGTAATCGCGTCCACGTTTCTGAATGTTCTTTACCAGATGAGGTACACTCGAACGAAGATAAATCATGAGATCTGGATACTTCACAACATCAGTCATCTGTTCAAATAGTTCCATGTAGGTGATGTAGTCGCGTTCATCAAGATTTCCCATCTTGAAATTGTTCGCCATAAAAACATACACTCCTTCATAGATTGAGCGGTCTTGAATGATTGTGTCGCTTGACTGACTTATCTCCAAGAGATTACGAAAACGCTCCTTTAGAAAGAACACCTCCATGTTGAACGACCAGCGTTTAATGTCTTTGTAATAGTCATCTAAATAGGGATTGGAAACAACCGCCTCAAACTGTGGCTTCCAGCCATAATGCTTGGAGAGCATGTTTACGAGGGTGGTTTTACCGCTACCTATATTTCCAGCTACTGCTATATGCATTTTATATTGTTATATTGTTATGTTATTTTAATGAGAGAATTATTGCTTAGAAGTGGTACATTCATTAACCAGATAAGCAATACTGAGATATGGTATGCCTGAGTTTGTCTGCAAACCAATCTCGCAAGTGCGGCTGTTGCTGTAGCCCACTTCTATGTGTTGCTCTTCTATCTGTGGACGTAGCTTGCGAAGCGCATATTTGTTTACCTCAGGATGAGTGAATCCCTTGTCGCCAGCAAAGGCACAACACCCTATTCCTTCGGGCACAAGAACATTATTAGAGCATAGCTTTGCCAAAGCAACCAGCTGATTGGCAAGACCCATCTCGCGGGTAGAACAAGTAATATGAACAGCTATGCGACGATCTATAGGATGAAAATCGAGCCGATCCTTGAGATAGGTCATTATGAACTCAACAGGTTCAAAGAGCTTCATGCGTGTAATGAGCTTACGCATACGATGAAGACAAGGACTCTGATCGCAAAGAACCGGATACTCTCCATGGTTACTTGCCTCCCAAAGAGCCTCTTCAAGTTCGCGTGTCTTGCGGTCGGCTATATCAACCATTCCCTTGCTCTCCCATATCTGTCCACAACACAAGTTCTTCATGTTCTCAGGGAACACAACTTCAAATCCTGCCTTGTTGAGCAGCTGACACATCTCGTCAACAAGAGAGTTCTTTACAGGAGCGCCCTTAGCAAGCCCCATTGTCTGGTTCAAACAACTTGGGAAATAAACCACCTTCAGCTCGGTATTGAGCTTACTAAGAGTGTTTTCCTTAGGTTGCTGAATAGCCTTTGGCATAGCAGGAGTCCACAGAGGCAATCCCACACGATGAATGAGCGAGGTAATATTAGTCATGCGTACCGTACCCAGAATATCATGAGCAATATCGGCAACTGTAAGAACAAGACGTATAAACTCTTTACATCTTGAAAGATTTTTAGCTGCATTATCGCCAACACAACGTCCCAACGTATTATGCTGCATATTGAGTTCACGTATAATGTGAGTGACATCGCCCGTATTAATTTTCATAGGGCAACTGGTAGCACACAAACCATCGGCAGCACAACTGGCATCGCCATAGTATTTATATTGCTTGCGCAAATTATCAGCACGGGACAAGTTTACTGCACCACCTTCGGCTTCAAGACGACTTATCTCTCGTTGCACGGCTATACGCATACGCGAGGATAGTGTGAGTCCACAAGTAACACAATTAACTTCACAAAAGCCACATTCTATACATTTATTAGCTTTCTTCACCCCTTCAGCCATTTCCCTTGCACTATCTGTTTCTGGTAGTTGTGAATAGTCGAAACCAAGAACAGGAAGCGGTTTAAGATGTTTTATGAAGCAATCTGGATCATCGTTGAAGATAACACCCTTGTTGAGCAATCCATCAGGATCAAAGATATTTTTAAGTTCCTTCATCACCTCATAAGCCTCAGCACCCCATTCATATTTCACAAACGGAGCCATATTGCGACCCGTGCCATGTTCTGCCTTGAGTGAGCCGTGATATTCCTCTACAACAAGTTTTGCTACAGCTTTCATCATAGAGGCATAACGCGCTATCTCTTCCTGACTTTGGAAACTTTGGTTGAGAATGAAATGATAATTGCCTTCAAAGGCATGACCATAGATACAAGCATCGGAATATCCATGAGCTGCTATAAGTTTCTGGAGCTTTACTGTTGCCTCAGGAAGATCCTCAATATGGAATGCCACATCCTCTATAAGACATGATGTGCCTTTAGGACGCATACCACCCACAGCAGGGAAAATACCTGAACGGATAGCCCAATATTTACCGTAAACAGCAGGATCCTCGGTAAACTCGGCAGGTTGATACAACTGGAACTCGGAAAGAACAGCCATAATTGCGTCTATCTGACTATGTAGTTCCTCTTGAGTTATAGCCTTTGTTTCGGTAAGAATAGCCGTAAGGTTGTGATAGTCACCTGGTTCAACACCATCTATCTTGCCTGCATCGACATCTTTCTTGTATTGCAGATAGACAGGATCGTCAACCGAAGCAAGAGAAAGATAGTCGAGCATCTCTGCACTCTTAACCATAAGATCTTCAGCACTCATCTCTATATCTTCCTTCGGACCTTTAAGCTGCTTCAGTTTTACTACGGCATTACAGCTTTCCTTCATCGTTAGGAAATAAACCATAGCTGAAGCCTTGTAAGGATAGTCGTGAAGAGTGCGCATGTTGACCTCGGAAAGGAATGCAAGCGTACCCTCAGAACCAACTATAGAATGGGCTATAATGTCGAAAGGATCGTCATAGGCTATAAGAGGACGGATATTAAGTCCGGTTACATTCTTTATGCTGTACTTATAACTAATAAGCTCTGATAGTTGCTTATTAGCACGAACCTTATCACGAAGAGATTCTATACGTGCAAGAAACTCAGAATGGCTGCTACGGAAACTATCGCGACTTTCTTTGTTTCCGGTATCAAGTATTGTTCCGTCGGCAAGAACAATACGTGCGCTAATAAGCATATTGTCACTATTAGCATGAACTCCGCAATTCATTCCCGAAGCATTGTTGTTGACTATACCGCCTATCATGGCGCTATTTACAGATGCCGGGTCGGGAGGAAGCAGTCTTCCAAAAGGCTTCAAAATACGATTAACCCTACTACCTACCAAACCTGGCTGCATACGAATGCTTGAATGGTCGGGAGAAACCTCGTAATCTTCCCAATGTTTACCAGCTACGATAAGAACGGAATCCGTACAACTCTGCCCAGAAAGCGATGTGCCTGCCGCACGGAATGTATATGAAATCTTGTATCGACTACAAACTTGTACTATATGCGAAACTTGTTGTTCATTCTCTGCACGTATTACCATTTGTGGAGTCATACGATAGAAACTTCCATCCGTTCCCCACGCTAATGTTCTG
Organism: Prevotella sp. UBA4376; assembly: GCA_002391185.1. Lineage (GTDB taxonomy): Bacteria > Bacteroidota > Bacteroidia > Bacteroidales > Bacteroidaceae > Prevotella. Next base: position 22,254 of record DGRY01000165.1, on the reverse strand, counting down.
AGTTCATCGGTATAAACCTGAGCACAAGGAACAAACTCATATATTGCGCTTAGGAAATCCTTACTAAAAGCTGTAGCCATAGATTTGCAGTTTAGAAAACGAAAAAAATGGTTCGTTAAAATTCTCTGCAAATGTAGTAATTTTATAAAAATTCTGCAAGCAATTTATTATCTTTGCATGCAAATAAAGATTAAAAATCAATGAAATATCTACTCATATCAGACATACATGGTTCACTACCAGCCCTAAAAAAAGCTATAGTTTTTTACAAAAAGAACAAATGTGACATGCTTTGCATCATGGGCGACATCCTAAATTATGGGCCAAGAAACGGTCTCCCAGAAGGTCTCGATCCAAAGGGGATTGCAGAATTACTCAACGAGATGAGCGACAACATTGTTGCCGTGAGAGGAAACTGCGATTCAGAAGTTGACCAGATGCTACTGAATTTCCCTATCATGCAGACATATATGCTTCTTGTTGACAACGGCAAGCGCATTCTTCTCACCCACGGACACATATACAACAAAGAGAACAAACCAAAGGGTAAATTTGATGCTATAGTATATGGTCATACCCACCTGTGGGAGCTAACAAAAAGTGAAGATACCGTGATATGCAACACGGGTTCCATAACATTCCCCAAAAACGGAAATATCCCAACATTTGGAGTGTTAGAAAACGGAGTAATAAGCATTTACAGTCTTGAGGGAGAGAAACTTGCATCTGAAACGTTGAACATAGGACGTTGAATGTTGAATATTCTTTCTCTAATTCTTAAATCCTCTAATTCGAGTAAAGTAAAACACGCCGAATCTCGAACGCATCTCGAAGGCATCTCGAAGGCATCCTAAAGGCATCCTAAAGACATCCTAAAGACATCCTAAAGACAAATTACCCTTCTATGTTTCACCCTAAGACAAAAGTTCAAGAAGGAACGAGGAGGATTTTTATCTTGCTTTACACACATTAATATATAAAAAATCTGCATTATATTTTGTTCTGCACTCGTTTTTTAGTAATTTTGCACCCAAGGAAATTTTCGAAAATTAAAATATGAACATTTTAGAGTTAAGCGAACAGGAAATCGTTCGCAGACAAAGTCTTCAAGAGTTGCGCAATATGGGTATTGATCCATATCCTGCAGCCGAGTTCCCAACCAACGCCTATACAGACGAAATAAAGGAAAACTTCAAGGAAGACGAGAATCGCGAAGTAGTTATTGCAGGCCGAATGATGACCCGCCGTGTTATGGGTAAGGCCTCTTTCGTTGAACTTCAGGATAGCAAAGGTCGTATCCAGGTATATATCACACGTGACGATATCTGCCCAGGCGAAGATAAAGACCTTTACAACAAAGTATTCAAGAAACTTTTAGATATTGGTGACATCATTGGCGTCAAGGGTTTTGTTTTCAAAACTCAGACTGGCGAGATTAGTGTGCACGCAAAGGAGATAACCTTGCTGAGCAAGAGTATCAAGCCACTCCCTATAGTAAAATACAAAGATGGCGTTGCATACGACAAGTTTGATGACCCTGAGATGCGTGCTCGTCAGCGTTATGTTGACCTCGTGGTTAACGATGGCACAAAGGACACATTCCTCAAGCGAGCTATCGTTCTTCGCACCATGCGCAAGTTCTTCGACGAGCATGGATATACCGAGGTTGAAACTCCTATCCTGCAGTCTATCGCTGGTGGTGCTTCAGCTCGTCCTTTCATCACCCACTTCAACGCTCTGAATGTTGACATGTATATGCGTATCGCAACAGAGCTATACTTGAAGCGACTCATCGTTGGTGGTTTTGATGGTGTTTATGAGATTGGAAAGAACTTCCGTAACGAGGGTATGGACAAATCTCACAACCCAGAGTTCACATGTATGGAGCTTTATGTTCCTTACAAAGACTACAATTGGATGATGAAGTTTACCGAGGAACTGTTGGAGACAATCTGTATCGCTGTAAACGGCAAGCCTGAGGTTACATATCCTGATGGCAAGGTTATCAGCTACAAGGCACCTTTCCGTCGCCTGCCTATCCTTGATGCTATCAAGGAAAAGACTGGTTTCGACTGTGAAGGCAAGACCGAGGAAGAGATTCGTCAGTTCTGCATTTCTAAAGAGATGGAAGTTGACGAGACCTTCGGTAAGGGTAAGCTCATCGACGAACTCTTTGGCGAATTCTGCGAGGGTTCATTTATCCAGCCTACATTCATCACCGACTATCCTGTAGAGATGTCACCACTCACCAAGATGCACCGTTCTAAACCAGGACTCACCGAGCGTTTCGAGCTGATGATCAATGGTAAGGAGTGTGCTAATGCTTATTCTGAGCTTAACGATCCTATCGATCAGGAGCAACGTTTCATCGACCAGATGAAGCTTGCCGACAAGGGTGACGACGAGGCTATGATCATCGACCACGACTTCCTTCGTGCTCTCCAGTATGGTATGCCTCCTACATCAGGTATCGGTATCGGTATCGACCGTCTTGTTATGCTTATGACAGCCAACGAGTACATTCAGGAAGTTATGCTTTTCCCACAGTTGAAGCCTGAGGTAAAGATGCCACAGAGCAGCATCAAGGAATGGGCAGAACTGGGTGTTGCCGAGGATTGGGTATATGTATTGCGCAAAGCAGGTTTCAACCTTATCAGCGACATCAAGGATCAGAAGGCTCAAGGACTGCAGCAGAAACTCGGCGAGATTGTAAAGAAATACAAACTTGATTACACCAAGCCTACCGTTGACGAGATTCAGACTTGGATAGACAAAGTAAACGCTTAACAAACAAAATACCCTACTAATCTCTTCTCCCCATGTGGGAGAAGACTGAGGTAGGTCTTTTTATGTACAACGTAGGAAAGATAGCAGTCATTGGAGGCGGCAGTTGGGCAACAGCCATAGCCAAGATTATTGTGGGGCATACGCATCACATCGGATGGTATATGCGTCGCGATGACCGTATTGAGGATTTCAAGCGTCTTGGCCATAACCCTGCCTATCTTACCGGTGCACGCTTCAATGTTGACGAGATATTCTTCTCGAGCGACATCAACAAGATTGTGGAGAACTACGATACATTAGTATTCGTAACCCCTTCGCCTTATCTGAAAAATCATCTCAAGAAACTCAAGACAAGCATTCGTGATAAATTCATCGTTACAGCCATCAAGGGTATCGTACCTGATGAAAATCTTGTTTGCTCTGATTATTTCCACCGGGTTTACGATGTGCCATACGACAACCTTGCCGTTATCGGTGGACCATCACACGCTGAAGAAATAGCCATGGAACGATTGAGCTACCTCACCGTAGGTTGCAGCAATCACGACAAAGCAGAGGCGTTCCTTGAGGTGCTCACAAGCAACTATGTAAAGACGAAGACCTCGAGCGATGTTGTAGGAATAGAATACAGTTCGGTATTGAAAAATGTATATGCTATAGCAGCAGGAATATGCAACGGCTTGAAATACGGAGACAATTTTCAGTCGGTACTCATATCTAACGCAGTACAAGAAATGAACCGTTTCCTCAACGCCATTCATCCTATTGACCGTAGCATATACGATAGCGTGTATCTTGGCGACCTCCTCGTGACAAGTTACAGTAATTTCAGTCGTAACCGCACATTCGGTACGATGATAGGAAAGGGTTACTCTGTGAAGAGTGCCCAGATAGAAATGGAGATGATAGCTGAAGGATATTTCGGCACAAAGTGCATGAAGGAAATAAACCGCCACATGCACGTTAATATGCCTATCCTCGATGCTGTTTACAACATTTTGTACGAGAGGATAAATCCACAGATAGAGATAAAGTTATTAACAGATAGTTTTAGATAAATTGTAGTTATGATGAACATTAGCTTAGACACAAGCAAAGCTGTACAGTTTTTGAATGCTGGGGCAGTAGAGGCTTATGAGTCAAAGGTAAAAGAAGCACAGAATGCTTTGGAGAATGCAACATGTGCTGGTAATGATTTCCTCGGATGGCTTCATTTGCCAACTGAGATTACAGAAGAATTCCTTAACGAACTGCAGGCTGTTGCCAACACTCTTCGTGAAAAGTGCGAGGTAGTAGTAGTAGCAGGTATCGGTGGTTCTTATCTGGGTGCTCGTGCCGTTATCGAGGCTCTGGGAAATTCTTTCGCATGGCTCGTTAATGATGATAAAAAGAATCCAAACATTGTTTTCGCAGGTAACAACATCGGTGAAGATTATCTTGCTGAATTGACAGAGTATCTGAAGAATAAAAAGTTTGGTGTAATAAATATTTCTAAGTCTGGTACTACTACCGAGACTGCTCTTGCTTTCCGTTTGCTGAAGAAGCAATGTGAAGCTCAGAGAGGTAAGGAAGAGGCTAAGGAAGTTATCGTAGCTATTACCGATGCAAAGAAGGGTGCTGCACGCACTTGTGCAGACAAGGAAGGCTACAAGAGCTTCATTATTCCTGACAACGTAGGTGGCCGTTTCTCAGTACTTACTCCTGTTGGTTTGTTACCAATCGCTGTTGCAGGTTTCGATATCAAGGCTCTCGTTAAGGGTGCTCAGGATATGGAGAAGGCTACAGGCGTAGATGTTCCTTTCGCAGAGAATATCGCAGCCCAGTATGCTGCTACACGTCAGGCTCTCTACACACAGGCTGGCAAGAAAATCGAGATTGTATGCAACTTCCAGCCAAAGCTTCACTTCATGGCTGAATGGTGGAAGCAGCTCTACGGAGAAAGCGAGGGTAAAGAACTCAAGGGTATCTTCCCTGCTGCTTGCGACTTCACAACCGACCTTCACTCTATGGGTCAATGGATTCAGGAGGGTGAGCGTTCTATCTTCGAGACTGTTATCTCTATTGAGACTCCAGCCAAAAAGTTACTCTTCCCACATGATGACGAGAACCTTGACGGACTGAACTTCCTCGAGGGTAAGCGTGTTGACGAAGTAAACAAGATGGCAGAACTCGGTACTCGTTTGGCTCACGTTGATGGTGGTGTACCAAACATGCGTGTTAGCGTTCCTGAGCTCAACGAATACTACCTTGGTCAGATTATCTACTTCTTTGAGAAGGCTTGCGGTATTAGCGGTCTGCTCATGAACGTAAACCCATTCAACCAGCCAGGTGTAGAGGCTTATAAGAAGAACATGTTTGCTCTTCTCAACAAGCCAGGTTACGAGGCTGAAAGTAAGGCTATCCAGGATCGTCTTGCAAATGAGAAGTAATATTTACAATTACATACAGAACAACGGCTTTGAGGCTTTTTGCCCCAAGGCCGTTCTCTTTGATATGGACGGAGTGCTGTATAACTCCATGCCTAATCATGCCGTAGCATGGGAAGAGTCAATGAAGAAGTTTGGCATCAACATGACAGCTTCGGATGCCTATGCCACAGAGGGTGCACGTGGTATTGACACTATTCGTCACTTTGTGAAAAAACAGAAAGGCATAGATATCTCACTTGAGGAAGCACAGAAAATGTATGATGAAAAGACTCGCATTTTCCACACTATGCCTGAAGCCCCAATCTTCGATGGCGTTCTCGACATCATGGAGAAAATTCATCAGGCAGGCATGAGCGTTAATGTTGTTACAGGTAGCGGACAGCGTCCACTAATCACACGACTGCTTAACGACTTCGGCAAATATCTCGACGAGAATCATATTACAACAGCATACGATGTGAAAAGGGGCAAACCTAATCCCGACCCATATCTTGTCGGACTGCAAAAGGCAGGCAACCTGCACCCTTGGGAAGGAATAGTTGTTGAAAATGCACCATTAGGCGTGCGTGCAGGAGTAGCCGCAAAGATATTTACAGTAGCCATCAACAGCGGTCCTCTACCCGATGATGCACTATCTTCATTGGGAGCAAACATTCTGTATCATCACATGACTGACTTTGTAAAAGACTGGGATTTACTTATAAAATAAATATTATATGAAAACGAAACACATTTTCTATCAACCTCAGGGCGTATGCTCACAGATGATTGATGTAACTGCCGACGAGAACGATGTCATACAGCAAGTGATGTTCCTTGGAGGGTGCAATGGCAATCTGCAAGGAATAAGCAAACTCGTTACAGGTCAGAAGATTGATGATGTGATTGAAAGAATCAACGGCATACATTGCGGAAATAAAATGACTTCATGTCCCGACCAATTATGCCGTGCCCTTGAAAAACTTAAAAATGCTCCTTTAGAGGATTAATCAGGTAGTAGGCAAAAAACTATGAATCTATTTACACACAAAATATCTGAAGAACTTTCATTAAATATACGTTCGGTTGAAGCTGTGCTCTCTCTCCTTGATGAGGGAGCAACCATACCTTTCATTGCCCGTTATAGAAAGGAACGCACAGGAAATATGGACGAAGTGGAGATTGCAAAAATCTCAGAACTGAACGACAAGATGAAGGAACTTGCCAAGCGCAAGGAGACTATCCTAAACCAGATTGAGGAACAAGGCAAGCTAACAGATGAACTGCGAAAACGTATTGAGAACTGTTGGGAAAGTAATGTCCTTGAAGATATCTATCTTCCATACAAGCCCAAGCGCAGAACACGTGCGCAGATAGCTCGCGAACATGGTTTGGAACCACTTGCAACTATGATTATGCTCGGTCAGCTACGTAATGTGGAAGACGGCGCACATAGATTTGTAAAGGGCGACGTAAAGAGTGTTGAAGATGCTATTCATGGGGCAGAAGATATTATCGCCGAAATGGTGAGCGAAGACGAGCGTGTACGACAGAGTGTACGTGCTGTTTATCGTCGTGAGGCTTATATCACCTCAAAGGTCATCACCAAAATGAAAGATGATGAAAAGGCACAGAAATATAGCGACTATTTCGATTGGAGCGAACCTTTGAAACGGTGCACCTCACATCGTCTCCTTGCCATGCGTCGTGGCGAGAACGAGGGTATTCTGCGTGTAACTATATCTGCCGACGACGAAGAATGCACAGACAGAATAAAAAGAAACTACAAATATAACAAATATGTGAACGAGGCCATAGAAGATGCTTTCAAGAGACTGATAAAGCCTTCTATGGAAACAGAATTTGCTTCTGCAAGTAAGGAGAAAGCTGATGAAGAGGCTATCTCTGTGTTTGCAGAAAACCTTAATCAGCTATTGCTTGCAGCTCCGTTAGGACAGAAACGTGTACTGGGTGTTGACCCAGGAATACGCACAGGCTGCAAGATTGTGTGCCTTGATGCACAAGGGAATTTGTTGCATCACGAAGTGGCACATATAGCACGCGAAGCAGATAAAGCAAAAAGCCAACTGCTGAAACTCGTTAAAGATTACAAGATTGAAGCCATTGCCATAGGTAACGGAACTTATTCAAGAGAGTCATCTGACTTCATTCATAATCTGCAGTTTGATCACGATGTGCAGATATTTGTTGTTTCTGAAGATGGTGCTTCTGTTTATTCAGCTTCAGAAACAGCCCGTGAAGAGTTTCCTAATGAAGATGTAACTGTTCGTGGAGCTGTTAGTATTGCCCGCCGCCTTATGGACCCTCTTGCCGAACTGGTGAAGATTGATCCAAAGAGTATCGGTGTGGGCCAATATCAGCATGATGTAAACCAGAATGCCTTAAAGAAATCACTCGACACAACTGTTGAGCTATGTGTTAACTCGGTAGGTGTTAACGTAAATACAGCCAGCAAACATCTGCTTACTTATGTGAGCGGTCTTGGTCCGGCTCTGGCTAAGAACATTGTTGACTACAGAAAGGAGAATGGTCCATTTGCATCACGTGCACAACTGAAAAAAGTGCCACGACTGGGTGCAACAGCATTTGAGCAATGTGCTGGTTTCCTTCGCATACCAGGCGCAAAGAATCCTCTCGACAACTCTGCTGTTCATCCTGAAAGCTACAAGGTTGTTGAGCAAATGGCTAAAGACTGCAATTGCAAAGTTGCCGACCTCATAAGTGATGCCGACAAGCGAAAGGAAATAGACATAAAACGCTATGTTACTGATACTATCGGTATACCAACTCTTCAAGACATCCTTAAAGAGTTGGAAAAGCCAGGACTCGACCCACGCGACAAGATAGAGGTATTTGAGTTTGATAAGAATGTGCATAGTCCTGAAGACTTAAGAGAAGGCATGATTCTTCCTGGCATTATCACCAACATAACCAACTTTGGTGCCTTTGTAGATGTAGGTGTGCATCAAGATGGACTGGTGCACATCAGCCAGCTTTGCGACAAGTTTGTGAAAGACCCAACAGAAGTGGTGAAACTGCATCAGCATGTACGTGTAAAGGTGGTTGAAGTAGATATGCGACGCCACCGTATCTCACTATCTATGAAAGGTTTGAGTTAAAATTTTCATTTATCAAGAATTAATTTGTATATTTGCATTCATGAGGAAGATAAAGACAGGAAAACCATTATCGGAGCGTGAGAGCGAATCACTCACAACATATCTTGATGAGATTGGACGTGCTAAACTTCTTTCGGAAGAAGAAGAGCGCGAGCTATCTGAGAAAATCAAGAATGGTGATGCACGTGCTCTTGACAAGCTTACAACCGCTAATTTAAAATTAGTGGTAAGCATTGCCAAGCACTATCAGGACAGGGGAGTTGGCATGAATGACCTTGTTAGTGAGGGAAACATTGGCTTGATGAAAGCTGCCCGAAACTATGATGGCGCTCGTGGCACTCGCTTTGCTGTATATGCTAAGTCGTATATTAAGGAAGCCATAGAAGCTGCTATCAACGAACAATCGGGAATATACCGTTTGCCAAAAGGTGAAACCAACGCCCAAGCCAAAGAACAGTCGAAAGCTTTCTCTGTTGATGCTCCGCTTGAGGAAGGCAAACACATGAGCTTACTTAGTGTGTTGTCAGATCCTTCTGCCCCACTCCCCGACAAGCTCGCCCTTGAAAAAAGCATTAAGAATGAACTTGTTGATGCTATGGATGTGCTTAATTATCGCGAACGCATTATTATAGAATCGTTCTACGGCATAGACCAGCCTCATCGCACATTTGCTGAGATTGGTGAACAAATGGGATTAAAGCGCGAACGTGTGCGACAGATTAGAAACACTGCTGTGCGCAAGCTAAGAAAAAACACCACAAGCGATATGCTAAAAGCATACCTCGCATAAACTCTTAAATATATTGTATATATGAATATGCTTGAACTGAGCGGAGCACGTTTCTCTGCACGTAAATATACTAATGAAGCTGTAAGCAAGCAAGATCTTGACTACATTCTCGAATGTGTGCGCCTTGCACCTTCGGCATGCAACCGACAGCCTTGGAAATTTATTCTGGTGAAGTCGGAAGAAGCTAAAACCAAATTACGTGAATGTTACAATCGCGATTGGTTTACCACAGCACCAATGTATATCATCTGCATGAAGAACCCGGAGGAAAACTGGATCCGCAAAGACGACGATAAGGCACACGGAGATATTGACCTTGCTATTGCAACCGAACACCTTTGCCTTGCAGCAGCAGAACGTGGTTTAGGCACATGCTGGGTGTGCAACTATGATGTAGCAAAGATGAAGGAATACTTCCCCGTTGAAGATTTCGAGGCAGTTGCAATCATTCCTATTGGACATATTGCCGACGACTGCCCTCGTGCTGAAAAGAAACGTAAAGATTTATCTGATATTTTCTGCGAAATCTAATATAGATTCAATATAGACGGATTATAGAACCATTATAGACGAATAAAAGCTCACTTAAAAGTGAGCTTTTATCATTTCTTTTTACCTAAAAGTTTATCTGCAAACGGACGAGTAGCATCCATTGTTTTCTTCATTACATCAGGATCAATAGTCTTGTCAACCAACTCGCGGGCAAAATCAACAAGTTCTCGCGATTGCTCTGTCCTAAGAAAACTCTCGTTCAAGCCCCATGGACCTAAACGAAAACGGTCAAGAGCATCGGCATCCTTGAAATCACGATATACCTCAAGCCAACCTTCCATCTCATCAGCAGGCGCTTCCCTGCAGATATATTCCTCGCCTTCCTCATCATTCCTATCGTGATACTTTATAGCCGCAAACACCTCAGGAAGGAATTTCATGCTGTTCTTTTCACAAAACTCCTTGTAATAATCAGCAGCTCTGTCACCGTGTCCTCTATCAAGATAATTGTCTTTACGACGGGTATCGTGGAAAATACTTGCATGACACAAAGCAATCATGGAACGCAGCAACAACTGTCGCTTCTCGCCTATCTTTAAGGCAAGCAACAGAACACGTTCACAATGCCCCTCGGTGTGAATATCTATCCCATCATCAAGAGTCCAAAACTTAAGTTTTGAATACATCTCATCGCGCCAGTATGAAAACATACTGCTCACACGAGGAGATTCATTTGAAAGTATTTCTTCTGTTACTATCATTGCTTCATTATTTATTTAAGTTTTGCAAGTTTCACTTGCATAGAAGATAGTAGTTTATGAATATTGAATCATAATTCAACATTCAAAATTCAACATTCATACTGTTATCTCACCAGAGCCATAGCAGCGATGATGATTCTCGTCATATACAACACAAAACTGACCAGGAGCAACACCATGAATCTTCTCATCACTATGAATAATGAATGTACCGTCAGCAGTTGTTTCTATTGTTGCAGGATGATACTCTGGAGTGTGACGAATCTTAAATGTTGCACGCTTAGGAAGTTCTGTTACACCCTCTGTAAGGAAATCAAAACCATGTATCTTGAAATCCTTCTTGTAGGCTGTTTCAGGGTCATAACCATGACTAACATAAAGAATATTGCGATCAACATCTTTCTTTACAACAAACCAAGGACCACCGCCAAGACCCAAACCCTTGCGCTGACCTATAGTGTGAAACCACAAGCCCTTGTGCTCCCCTATCTTGTTGCCTGTTTCAAGTTCTATAACATCGCCCTTCTTCTCACCAAGATACCTACGCACATACTCATTATAATCAATATCACCAAGGAAACAAATACCCTGAGAATCCTTGCGCTTTGCATTTATAAGATGCTCACGCTCAGCAATCTCACGAATTTCTTCCTTCATGTGATGACCTATTGGGAAGATAGCCTTCTTGAGTTGCCATTGATAAATCTGAGCAAGAAAATCAGTCTGGTCTTTAACAGGATCAGGACTTGTAACAAGCCATTTCTTACCATCAATAATCTCAGTCTGAGCATAATGACCTGTTGCAATGAAATCATAATCATGCCCCTTCTTCTCATCAAAAGCACCAAACTTAATAAGACGATTACACATCACATCAGGATTAGGAGTGAAACCAGCCTTCACCTTGTCCATAGTGTATTTAGTAACCTGATCCCAATACTCATGATGACAGTCTATCACCTGCAGTTTACAGCCATAACGTTTAGCCACAGCTGTAGCCATCTCAAGATCTTCCTCAGAAGAACAATTCCATTCCTCCTGCTCTTCTGGACCAATCTTTATATAGAAACAATCAGGATGCAGCCCATGAGAAGCAAACTCATAGACAACAACACTTGAATCTACGCCACCCGATAATAATACAGCAATGCGCTTGTCACGAAGTTCATCGTAATTAATCATGAATATAATCCTTTGAAATTAGGTCATAATAAAGCGACTCAAGCTCAGCTTGAGATAGTTGCTCCACAGCATGCTCGATGATGCGGATAAGTTCTTCACGACGATAAGAGCCCGAAGAATTGAAATGTGCAAAGTTGACCATATTTTACTTATTTAAATGCAAAGGTAAGAAAAAATTTTCTTACCTTTGCATTTATACATCTAAACAATACAAAAATATAATCATGGAACGATTAAAAAACGAAAAGCTAACATTACTTATTTCAGAGCATGGTGCAGAGCTACAGAGCATTAGAGATGCCGAAGGTAAAGAATACCTTTGGGAAGGCGACAAACGCTATTGGGGCGGTCAGTCACCTCTACTCTTCCCTATCGTAGGCCGCTTGCACGAAGATGCCTATAATCTTAACGGACAAAAAATAGAAATGCAACATCACGGCTTTGCACGTCACAAGGATTTCAAACTCATAGCCAAAGGCGAAAAACAGGTAGTGTTTGGACTAAGCGACGATGCTGAAACCTACAAAGCATATCCTTATCACTTCAACCTTGCTGTAAGCTACAAACTTATTGACAACAAGATTCATGTTGTTTGGCATGTTGAAAACACAGATATTAAAGACATCTACTTTCAGATTGGTGGTCACCCTGCTTTCAATGTACCAGGATGCAAAAAAAATGAGGAGATGCACGCTCGCATACGCATGAACGATGCAGAACCCAAGCGTCTATATGCCAATTCCAACGGCTACATCGAACCTAAGTATCTTGATATAGAAACAAAAGAAGGTATATGGGACGTAAAGGAAGATGCCTTCACAGAAAATGCAGTCATCTTCGACCACAGTCAGATAAAGCATATTGAAATTCTCGACGAAAACAACGAGCCTGTTGTCGCTGTTGACTTAAAGGCTCCAGCTGTTGGTATCTGGAATCCTTGCAATCACGCTCCATTTATCTGCATTGAACCATGGTATGGTATTTCTGACTGGGCAAACTATGATGGCGATTTCAAAGACAGATATCTTATGAATAAACTTGCTCCAGGCGCAAGTTTCATGAGCGAATACGTAATTACCATTAAATAAGCAATAAAGCAACCTCAACATTTAGACCTTTCTATACCACACATTTGCTCTACGGCAGAGGGAACGGTGATAACTCTCACCGCACACCTCTACCCTATGAGTTAAAATGTTACCTATATGTTATAAACATCATCTGCTAAGAATATAAATCTAATAACACTTTCAAAACATAAATAAACTATTATTATCTATTAAAAAAATGATTAATTTTAAAATACTAATTAAAACTATATACATCTATGTTATTGCATATTTAGCATTGCTAATAACAATACTCGGACTCATGTGTTTTCTTCCGAGGTTAGAACTTCATATGCTATTAAACTCCTATCACACAAGCATACAAGACACATTCTTCAAATACTATAGCACACTGGCAGAATGGCCATTATATATTATTGCAATGCTACCAATAATATGGAAGAAGATTAAGGCAACATTGTTCTTTGCCATGTGCGAAATGATTGGAGGAGGAATATTACAGATATTGAAACACACTTTCTGTAGCGATCGCCCCATCTGTGTATTTGAGCACTGCAACAATATAGTCTTGCCTATTGTACAGGGAGTAACAATGCATCATAGCAATTCATTTCCATCAGGACATGCCTCAACCTTTTTCATGTTTTGTACTTGCTGTGTGATTATTCTGGCATACTACTATAGACGAAACCCTAAAGTACATAACCGTATGAAAACAATTCTGTTCAATGCAGCACTATTCATACTTCTTACTCTTGCAGCTATTGGTGCATACTCACGCGTATATCTTTCCCAACACTTCTTATCTGATGTGTGTGTGGGCAGTATCATCGGATTTGTAACACCATTCCTTATATTCTACTTGTGCAAAGATAAAATTCTGAAACTTAAAATCGAAAAATAAAATGACAACTTTATTACAAAAAGCAAAGAAAGCACTTCAAAAACCTCTATCACTCTTAACTTTCTCATGCATAGTTAGTATAGGTACACTGCTGCTTTACAATATCCCATTCTTTAAGTTCGTAATAGACAACAGCAACGAAAACACGTTTAGTGTAGCATTGCTGACAGTGTCATTAGTAGCCATCATGCTGGCATTAAACTTCATGATGACTTGTCTTGCAATGTTTTGCATGAGAATGGTAGGACGCATAATACTTGCCATCCTATCAATTATAAATGCAACTGCAGTATATTTTATTCTAACATATAACGTCATTCTCAATGCAACAACCATAGAGAACGTGTTCAACACCAGATATTCTGAAGCATCAGGATTTTTTAGCTGGTCGCTATGGCTTTTCATTCTTGTTTTTGGTGTCCTTCCAGCCCTATTCTGCCTGTTTCAGTCGGTAAAAAAATGTAAAGCCAAGAAATTAGGTATTTATTGCGGAGAATCATTGGCTATAATTATCATTTTCGGATTGCTCAACATTAATCAAACACTGTTCATCAGCCAGCATGATACCGAATTGGGAGGATTGCTACAACCCTGGTCATATATTGCCAACACCTATCGCATCATCAGCTTCAGCCATGACGAACAGGCTGAAGAAATAAAACTACCCGATGGTAAGATTAAAGACAACGAGAAAGCTGTGGTAGTGCTCGTCATCGGAGAGTCTGCGAGAAAAGCCAATTTCCAACTATATGGCTATAAGCGCGAGACAAACCCATTACTTTCAAAGCAGAAAAACCTGAAGGTTTTCCAAGCCACCTCTTGTGCCACCTACACCACAGCTGGTACAAAAGCTATTCTTGAACCTAAAAATTGCGATGATCTCTACGAGATACTGCCCAACTATGCCTTCCGCACAGGTGTTGACGTGTCATGGCGCACCTATAATTGGGGAGAACCACCTGTTCATATTGATGAATATCTTACGGATACAGAACTGGCTAAGCAATACCCAGATGTAGATAGCCACTATGACGGCATTCTCTTTGCAGGACTCCGTAAACGTATAGAGTCAAGCAAGAAAAACAAGGTTCTTATTATCTTGCACACCAGTACAAGTCATGGACCACAGTACGCCAACAAATACCCCAAGGATTTTGAATTTTTCAAGCCTGTAGCTACAAATGTAGAAGAAGGCGAAAAACATGTTGACAGATTGGTAAATGCATACGACAATACAATCCGCTATACCGATTATCTACTTAGCAATCTTATAAACACCTTGCACTCAATGAAAGATTGGAAAAGTGCCATGATATTTATTTCAGATCATGGAGAATCACTTGGTGAGAAAAAAATGTTTATGCATGGTCTGCCAAAAAACATAGCACCAAAAGAGCAGTACGAAATACCATTCTTGGTATGGACATCTAAAGAATTCAGAGAATACAAAAACAACTTACCTATTGTGTTAGAACAACATTACATCTTCCACTCTGTTCTCAATCTATTATCTATCCAATCACCAGCCTATAATAAAGACTACGACATCTTTAAATAGCCAAGTAAACTATCACAAGTTTTTTTACTTGCTTAGAAGATTAAACTATAAAGTCGCACAGAAAAAACAAATATCTGTGCGACTTTAATTATCATGAGAATAATAAGAAATTACTTCTTCTTGCACATTTCAACAAAATCAAAACTACTTCCATCAAAGCAATGGGTGCACACATCACACTTGGGCAATCCTATTGCATCTATAAGCGTTTCAACCTTATTAAACTTAAGGGTAGTAAGTCCTAATCGACGTCCTATCTCATTCACCATACGAGTATATTCAGGTGAATCCGTTGTTGCATATTTCTCAAGATTCTTACTGTCGTCGCCCTCAAAATCCTTGATGATGCGACGGGTTATTAGCTCAAGATCGCTCTTGCTTGAGGTAAAGCCAATATATTTACAGCCATACACCAATGGAGGACATGAGATACGGCCATGCACCTCCTTTGCACCATACTCAAAGAATGTGTGGACATTGTCACGAAGCTGAGTACCACGAACAATAGAATCGTCACAGAACACCACACGCTGGTCTTTTAGAATAGCGCTATTTGGAATAAGCTTCATCTTTGCAACAAGATTGCGACGTGACTGATTTCCTGGTGTGAAGCTACGTGGCCATGTTGGTGTATATTTCAACACAGCACGCTTATATGGGATTTTATGTCCTTCAGCATAACCTAAGGCTGTACCTACTCCAGAATCAGGAATACCACATACGAGATCAGCCTCGGTATCGTCGTCTTCACCCATCTGTTTTCCGCATGCTTCACGAACATATTCTGTGTTTATGCCTTCATAGTCGCTTGCAGGGAAGCCGTAGTAAACCCAGAGGAATGAGCATATCTGCTTACGGGTAAAAGGTTGTTGAAGCACTTCCATACCATCGGCACGAAGACGCACAATCTCACCAGGACCTACATCACGCACACGTTTGAAATCAAGATTAGGGAATGATGAAGTTTCGCTTGATGCTGCATATCCATGTTCGCTCTTGCCTATCACGATAGGTGTACGTCCAAGAGCGTCACGAGCAGCAAGAATGCCATCCTCTGTGAGCACAAGCATAGAGCACGATCCTTCTATTTTGCTATATACATTGTTGATTCCCTCAACAAATGTGCTTCCCATATTGATAAGTAATGATACAAGCTCAGTTGGGTTGATATTGTTAGCGCTCATCTCGCTGAAATGTATTCCTTGCTGAAGTAAGTTGTCAGCAATCTCACGCATGTTGTTTATCTTCGCTACTGTTACTACAGCATAACGTCCAAGATGAGAATTGATTATTATTGGTTGAGGATCTGTATCGCTGATTACTCCTAATCCGCTATTACCAGAGAATCCTTCCAGTTCATCCTCAAAACGAGAACGGAAATAGTTACGTTCAAGACTGTGAATACTACGGGTGAATCCCTTTTCCTTGTCATAGGTTACTAATCCCGCACGTTTTGTTCCCAGATGTGAATTATAATCTGTTCCATAGAAGAGGTCGTTCACACAATCACGTACCTCAATAGTTCCAAAAAAACCGCCCACTTTCTTAATTTAATTTTATTCAGTTTAGTTTTAAGATACGCTCTGTTCAACTTGTGGATAGTCAAACTAAAACGCCTCTCTGTATTTATTCTCGTCTTTGTCTTCCAGCATAGAAAGATAACTCTGATAACGGCTTGCTGAGATATAATGCTCCTCAACAGCCTTGAGAACAGCACACCCTGGCTCATGAGTATGGGTGCAGTTGTTGAAACGGCAGTCTTTCGAGAAGTTGAATATCTCGCGGAAATAGCTTGTTAATTCTCCTGGCTCCATATCAAAAGTACCAAAGCCTTTTATTCCTGGAGTGTCTATGATATATCCACCACCTGGAATTTCAAGCATTTCGCTAAATGTTGTTGTGTGCATACCTGTATCGTGTGCATCACTTATTTCAGCAGTACGAAGATTGGCTCCTGGAAGAATTTGGTTTATTAGAGTTGACTTTCCAACTCCACTATTTCCACTTAAAAGAGTTATTTTTCCTGGCAAAATTTTTCGCAATTCATCTACGCCTTCACCCGATTTTGCAGCAATCTCAAAACAATCGTAGCCAATAGTGCGATATAGTTCCATCATCATCTTTTGATAATGTTTTTCTTCTTCGTTGAGGATATCGCATTTATTGAACACCAACACAACAGGCACGCTGTATGCCTCGGCACTTGCGAGGAAACGGTCAATAAATGTTGTGCTTGTCTGTGGATGGCTAACTGTTACTATCAGGAAAGCCTGATCGACATTAGCAGCCAGAATGTGGCTCTGTTTTGAAAGATTCTGCGATTTGCGTATAATGTAGTTACGGCGATCATCAATAGCTGTGATGAACGCCGTACCTTCCTGATTGGTTACAATTTCTACATGGTCACCCACAGCCACAGGATTGGTTGAGCGGATACCCTTCAAACGGAAATTGCCCTTTATTTTGCTCTCGATGGTACTGCCGTCATCAGTCTTGACGGTGTACCACGAGCCTGTATTCTTGATTACTAATCCTTTCACTATAATGATTTAGGAATTTCTATCTTCAGTATGTGATAGGATTAAACAGTCATAATTTCTTTCTGCTTGTCATCGAGCAACTGGTCGATGCGCTTAATACGCTTGTCGTGCTCTGTCTGCAAGTCTGCCTCAGCATCTTTCTCAAGGTCTTCTGAAAGACCGTCCTTGATAGCCTTCTTCAGTTTGTCCTTAACATCTGCACGGATGTTACGAACCTGAATCTTGGTGTTTTCACCAATCTTGTTACATTGCTTAACAAGTTCCTTACGACGCTCCTCTGTAGGCTGTGGCAGATGAAGAAGCACCATCTCGCCGTTGTTCTCAGGTGTGATACCTACATCACTATCCATGATACCTTTCTCGATATCCTTTATCTGCTTCTTGTCCCATGGACGAATAGCAATTGTTCGGGCGTCAGGAACAGAAACGTTGGCTACTTGATTCAATGGAACCATAGAGCCATAAGAGTTAACACGTACACCATCGAGGATTGCTACATTAGCACGTCCTGCACGGATGCGAGCCAGTTCTTCCTGAAGATACATCACTGCCATCTCCATACGCTCACCGGCGTCTTTTAATGTTGCTTTTACGTCAATCATATATATTTGATTTTTTGTCTTTAGTTATCGGCAAAATTATAGATTATTCTCGGATTATACAATAGTTTCTATTATTTTTTTAACTATTTGTTCGAGATATTCTTTGTCTGTCTCGTTGAAGGTGTCGGTTGACGTGCTGTCGATATCAAGCACACCTATCACCTCACCATTACTTATCATAGGAACAACTATCTCGCTTCTACTCAAACTACTGCAGGCAATATGTCCCGGGAAAAGTTCCACATCAGGAACAATAATTGTTTCGGCTTTCTCCCATGAAGTGCCACACACACCTTTTCCTTTCTTGATGTGCATACATGCCACCGAGCCTTGGAAAGGGCCGAGTTGGAGTTCGCCATCTTCAACCATATAGAAGCCCACCCAGAAGAAACGCTCAGGAAAGGCCTCATGGAGAGCTGCACTTACATTGCTCAACACCGAAACTTTGTTTTTCTCTCCTTGTATAAGCGCAGCAACCTGCTGCACCAAGAGTTCATATTTTTCTCTCATACGTTTCTTGCTATATTTATGGCTTCTAAATTCTTAACAATTTTCATATTTTCATCCTTTGAGATTCCTTCGAGATGAGTCTAAGATGCGTTCGAGATGATTTCAAGGCGTCCTTTTTACAAATTCCTTTACTTTTTCTGCATCTATCGAAACATCTTCAGCTAATTAATATAATGCCGAAAGCTGATTTGTAAGTTCAACAAACTGCTGTATGGTCATCTGCTCTGGACGGAGAGTCATTATCTCTTGTGTGAAGAAGTCGGCAGAAGGCATAGTTTCCTTCGAGAACATCTGCTTTATGCTCACACGCAACATCTTTCTACGCTGGTTGAACACTGTTTTAACCAGGCGCTTAAAGAGTTTTTCATCACACCCAAGGTCATGGACATCATTACGTGTCATACGGATAACGGCACTCTTCACCTTTGGAGGTGGATTGAACACGTTCTCATCAACAGTAAAGAGATACTCCACATCATACCATGCCTGAATGAGCACACTCAGAATACCATAGGTTTTATTGCCTGGCTGAGCAGCAATACGCTGAGCCACCTCACGCTGAATCATACCTGTGCAACATGGGATAAGATCCTTGTAATCAAGCATCTTAAAGAATATCTGCGAAGATATGTCGTATGGATAGTTTCCTGTGAGCACAAACTGCCTGCCTTCGAATATTTTTGTAAGATCCATACGAAGGAAATCCTCGCCAATAACCTTGTCTCGAAGTTCTGGGAATGTTTCATACAAATATGCCACACTCTCAGAGTCAATCTCCACCGCCTTCACATCACGGTCTTTCTTCACAAGATACTGAGTGAGCACACCCATACCTGGACCAATTTCCAACACAGGAATATCAGGACAAGCATCCACCGTGTCGGCAATGCGCTTAGCTATACCCAGATCAATCAAGAAATGCTGACCTAAATTCTTCTTTGGAGTTACCTTCTTCATATACTCATTATTTTGCCACAAAGTTACATAAAGTCGAGAGAAATGCAAAATGAAAGCTTGCTTTTATTTTAATTTCCGAGACAAAGTAAGTTCGGCGAAGCCAAAGTTACATAAAAACGAGAGCAGAACAAAATAAACTCGTTTATTTTTTATGCTGAGTGCATAGAAACTTCGCGCTCATAGAGCGCAGAGTTACAAAAATAATTTGGAATTACGAATTACAGATTACGAATTAGTCGCTTCGCGATGAAGAGTTATTCAATTACAAATTAGTTCAGTAGATATCTAGCAAGAATGAACATATCATATTTTGGAAAGATGAACATAAAAAAAAATGACACACCAATTAAAACTGGCATGTCATCAACTTATAATAATCTAAAAACCTAAATGTTCCTTCCAAAAGAGGGGGGCAAGAGATTACTTGTTCAAGTTAATCTTGTTACCCAAATTAATTGCCTGTGCAATCATGATTGCAACAATTGCGAATACTGTTAATGTTACCATAATCTTTTTACCTTTCTTTTCTTTAATTGTTATCCTAATATTAATCAGACCGTCATCGTCTGTTCTTTTTCTCTTATTGACGATGCAAAGGTATAAAAAATACACTGTGTGCGCAAACAATTATGCTAAAAAGCATATTTCCGGGTTATTTTCTTGATTTTAATCAAGTGTTTGGCTAAAAAATAATATAAAATATCCATCCTAACTACTTGTTTTACATTTTATTTGATTACCTTTGTCTTATCATTGAAAATAATTAATGTGAAAAAGCTAAGCAACAATATATTCAAAGTGGGACTATCACTACTTCTTGGTGGTGCTATTCTTTACTGGATGTACCGCGACTTTGATTTCAAAAGCGTGGAACACATACTGTTGCATGAGATGAACTGGACATGGATGTTGTTGTCGTTTCCATTTGGAATATTGGCACAGATGTTCAGAGGCTGGCGTTGGAAGCAAACTCTTGAACCTGTGGGCGAACATCCAAGAACTGCTGTTAGCATCAACTCCATTTTTCTCTCTTATGCCGTTAGCCTCGTAATTCCACGCATAGGCGAGTTTGCCCGTTGCGGTGTCCTCACACGTTACGATGGCATATCATTCCCAAAATCATTAGGAACCGTTGTTACCGAACGCGCCATCGACTCTCTTCTGGTGCTTATAATAACCTTCTTTACTTTCATCTGCCAGATACGTGTATTCAACACCTTCTTTGCAGAAACAGGAACAAGCATCGATGGCATCTTCCACCGCTTCACACCAACAGGCTGGTTGGTAACAGCCATTTGTGGCATAGTGGCAATAGCATCAATATATCTGCTAATAAGAAAGCTCAGTATATATAATAAGGTAAAAAGCACATTCAATGGAATTTGGCAAGGCGTTATGTCGCTAAGAAACGTGCGCAACGTTCCACTATTCATCTTCTACACCCTTGCCATTTGGGGAAGCTACTTTCTGCATTTCTACCTCACATTCTTCTGCTTTGAAGGCACCTCACACTTAGGTATGGCTTGCGCCATGGTAACCTTCATCGTAGGAAGCATAGCTGTTGTAGTGCCCACACCTAACGGGGCTGGTCCTTGGCATTTTGCCGTTAAGACAATGCTTATCCTCTATGGTGTTGCCGAAACCGAGGCTCTCAACTTCGTACTTATCGTGCATACCGTGCAAACCCTTCTTGTTGCCCTCCTCGGAGTATATGCGTGGATGGCTCTGAGTTTTACAAAAACAAAACAATAACTTGAATATCAACTTAAATACAATATTTAGTATGAGTGAAATAGCAAAATTAACCCCTGAGTGTATCTGGAGAAACTTTGATGCACTAACACAAGTTCCACGTCCATCAGGACATGTAGAAAAAGTTCAGCAGTTCCTTCTCGACTTTGCCAAGAAAGTTGGCGTAGAAGCCTTTCAGGATCCAGCCGGCAACATCGTAATGCGCAAGCCTGCTACTCCTGGAATGGAGAACCGCAAAACTGTTACCTTCCAGGCACACATGGATATGGTACCACAGAAAACACCAGACAGTAAGCACAACTTCGAAACCGATCCTATCGAGACTGTTATCAAAGACGGATGGGTTTATGCCAACAACACTACCCTCGGTTCTGACAACGGTATGGGCGTTGCAGCCATCATGGCTATCATGGAGGCAAAAGACCTCAAGCACGGTCCTGTTGAAGGTCTTATCACACGCGATGAAGAAACAGGTATGTTTGGTGCCAACGAACTACCTGAAGGCGAACTGAACGGTGACATTCTCATGAACCTCGACTCAGAAACATGGGGTAAGTTTGTTATTGGCTCAGCAGGTGGTATCGACATTACAGCAACTTTAGGCTACAAGGGTGTAGAAAACGATCAGGAAGCTGCCGTAAAGGTCATCCTAAAGGGTCTTAAAGGCGGTCACTCTGGCTTGGAAATTCACGAAGGTCGTGCCAATGCCAATAAAGAAATGGTACGTTTCGTTCGCAAGGCCATTGCCGAACTCGACGCTCGTCTTGCACAGTGGCAGGGCGGCAACATGCGCAACGCCAT
>DGRY01000152.1:8766-9966 GCA_002391185.1 Prevotella sp. UBA4376 | reverse complement strand
TTATTTCTTTTTTATCATTTTCTTCGTATCTTTGCAAGGTTTTAAAAACATGCCCAAAATGAATACTAAAAACAAAAAGATCTACGTCTATGCAACAGCAGCATGCCTGTTAGCATTTGCAAGTATGACGTATTATTGTCTTTTCTCATCATTCTCGAAAAAAGACACAACATCATTTATCTATATCGACAACGACGACAACATCGATTCTGTTTACCACAAATTGGATACCGTTGCTACAGGCCACGGACTATCATGCTTCAGAACAATGGTTCGTCACAGCAAATACAGCGACAACATCCGCACCGGACGCTACGCTATCAATCCTGGCGAAGGAACACTCAAGGTTTTCCGTCATTTCAAGAACGGAATGCAAGAACCAGTAAACCTCACCATACCAAGTGTTCGCACAAAAGCACGCCTTGCATCAGAAATAAGCAAGCGAATGATGATGGATTCTACCACAATTCTAAAAGCACTCAACGACGAGAATGTGTGCAAGAAATACGGCTACGACACAACAACAATAGTGTGCATGTTCATCCCTAACACATACGACATTTATTGGAACGTACCTGTAGATAAATTCCTCGACCGCATGCAAAAAGAAAGCAAAAAGTTCTGGAGTTTTGAACGTGAAGAAAAAGCAAAACAGATGAACCTCACACCCAACGAGGTGATTACTCTTGCAAGCATCGTTGATGAAGAAACAGCCAACAACCAAGAAAAACCAATGATTGCAGGAATGTATTACAACCGACTGATGCTTCGCAATGCCGAATACCCAGAAGGTATGCCTCTACAAGCTGACCCAACGATAAAATTCGCATGGCAACGCTTCGACCTGAAAAGAATATACAACAACCTACTTTCTATAAAGAGCCCTTACAACACATACAAGAACCCAGGCTTGCCACCAGGTCCAATACGCATACCTACCGTGGCTGGAATCGACGCTGTTTTAAACCACGTTCACCATGATTATCTTTACATGTGCGCCAAGGAAGACTTCAGCGGAACACATAACTTTGCACGTACATACGCTGAACATCAAGCAAATGCACGTAAATACACACAGGCGTTGAACCAAAGAGGCATAAAATAACTTTTGAAAATATGTTTATAAACATAAAAAAATATTTGCATAGAAAGGAATAATCCTTTACCTTTGCAAATGTTATCCTGAATACAATCTTTTTA
>DGRY01000152.1:0-8669 GCA_002391185.1 Prevotella sp. UBA4376 | reverse complement strand
CTCCTCTGAGAAGAGGGGGACATTTTTTTTATACATCAAAAAGAAAAAACTCGTTTTTTCATCTCAACAGACTAATAATCGGAAAAAAATAGCTACTTTTGTAGCCATAAAATATAATATGTATTAGCAATATGGCAGAAACAGCAGAAAAGACATCTGAAGAAAAGAAAAGTCTCAATTTCATTGAACAGATTATAAAAAACGACCTCGAAGAAGGTAAAAACGGCGGACGACTGCAAACACGTTTCCCGCCAGAGCCTAACGGCTATCTGCACATTGGCCATGCTAAGGCCATCGCCATGGATTTCGGAGTTGCAAAGAAATTCGGTGGCGTTTGCAACCTGCGTATGGACGACACCAACCCACAAAAAGAAGATACTGAATACGTTGAAGCTATCAAGAAAGACATTGAATGGCTCGGATTCAAATGGGGTAAGCTGGTTTATGCTTCTGACTATTTCCAGGACCTTTGGGACTTCGCCGTATGGTGCATCAAAAACGGACGCGCATACGTTGACGAACAAAGTTCTGACGAAATTGCAGCACAAAAAGGCACCCCTACACAACCAGGTACAAACTCACCATATCGCGACCGCCCTATTGAAGAAAGTCTTGCACTGTTCAACGAAATGAACAGCGGTAACGTAGAACCAGGAAAAATGATTCTGCGTGCAAAAATAGATATGGCTTCGCCAAACATGCACTTCCGCGACCCAATCATGTATCGCGTGCTTAACATGCCACATTGGCGCACAGGCAACAAATGGAACGCATATCCAATGTATGACTTCACACACGGCCAGAGCGACTACCTTGAAGGTGTAACCCACTCTATCTGCACACTCGAATTTGTGCCTCACCGTGAACTATACAACCTCTTCGTTACATGGATCAAAGAATGGAAGGGCGAGACCGACAATATCGAAGACAACCGTCCTCGCCAGTTTGAGTTCAACAAACTGAACTTGAACTACACCCTTATGTCAAAACGCAACCTGTTGATACTTACAAACGAACACATTGTAAACGGATGGGACGACCCACGTATGCCTACAATATGCGGTATCCGTCGTCGTGGTTATTCACCCGAGTCAATACTTCGTTTCATAGACTCAATAGGCTATACCACATTCGATGCACTCAACGACATTAAACTATTGGAAGCATCTGCACGTGCCGACCTTAACGAACGCGCAACACGAGTATCAGCCGTGTTGAACCCTGTTAAGGTTATCATCACCAACTACCCAGAAGACAAGGTAGAAACACTCGAAGTTATCAACAACCCAGAACTCAAGGACGCCGAAGGCAACATCATCACAGAGGGCAACACACACACCGTGGAATTCTCTCGCGAGTTGTGGATTGAACGCGAAGACTTCAAGACAGAGGCCGACAAGAAATTCTTCCGAATGTATCCAGGCAAGGAAACACGTCTAAAGAGCGCATATATCGTAAACTGCACAGGCTTCAAGGCAAACGAAGAAACTGGCGAGATTGAAGAGATATATTGCACATACGATCCAAACTCACTTGCAGGAACAGAAGGCGCAAACCGAAAGGTGAAAGGAACCATCCACTGGCTGTCAGTAAACCATTGTGTACCAGCCGAGGTTCGCAACTACGAATGTCTGTGGACATGCGAAAACCCACGCGACGCAATCAAACAATACGAAAAAGAGCACGGAGTGCGTGGAATAGAAGCAATGCGTCCATTCCTCAATCCAAACTCACTTCGCATTAACAAGAATGCGTTCGTTGAGAAATATGCAGCACAGCTTCCAGAGCTGTCATATCTACAGTTCCAGCGCACAGGATACTTCAATGTAGATCCAGATTCAACACCAGAACATCCTGTATTCAACAAGACAGTTGGCTTGAAGGATACATGGGCCAAGCAAAAAAAGTAAACATTGCAGAATAACGATTATTATAAATCAGATGAGTTTCTCGAGCTTCTTCATAAATACGAAGAGGCTCGAAGAAACAATTCTTCGGTATTCTTTGACCTTCAAGAATTCAACGATCTCATAGAATACTACAACTCAGAAGAGCACGTTGATATTGCAGAACAAGTAGTTAACCAAGCCCTGACCTTTTACCCTGGAGCATCCTACCCACTCAGTTTCAAGGCTAAAATGTCTATTTGGAGAGACAACAATATCGAAGATGCTCATTATTGGGCAGAACAGATTGCCGACAAGCAATCAACCGATTACTATTACATACAAGGCGAGATACTTCTGGCTGAGGACAAGCCAAAGGAAAGCGACACATATCTAAGCAAGAAACTACTTGAAGTTCCCTTAGATGAATACGAAGATTTTATCCTCGATGTTGCACAGCTCTTTCTCTATTACAATGAGGTAGAACTGAGCAAGAAATGGATAAGCATGTCAAACCTACAGGACGATCCCGACTACATCGACCTAAAAGGAAACCTCGCCATCATACAAGGCAACTATCACGATGCCGAAAAGATTTTCGACTCACTTATAGACGAAGCACCATACGACTCATCGCTATGGAACCGCTTGGCAGCAATGCAGCTGCTTAACAACGATGCAGAAAGCAGCATTAATAGCAGCGATTTCTCACTCGCCATTGATCCTTCAGACACAGATGCTATGATTAACAAAGGCAACGCATTGTCATCAATAGGCAACCACGAGGAAGCATTGAAACTATATTTGAAGTTTCATGAACTTAGACCCGAAGACGAAATGGGTGAGATACTTATAGGGCACACATATTCACAATTAGGCAAATACGATGAAGCCCTAAAATATCTAAAGCAAGCCCTATCATCTGTAAGCAAGCATCATTCTGCCCTATTCTTGTTCCACGACATTTTGCTAATATACAGCAAGATGAACGACTACGAAGGTGCAAAGGAATTTATAAAACAACTACCACTACACAACATGCTGTCAGAGTCTGATCTTTGCCTATTAAACGCTCATTTAGTATGTACAACAGGGCATACCGATAAAGCATATAACGAGTTTAAAAAAGCAATAGAACTAAGCGACGACATTGAAGATGTGTTACTGAAAATAGCCATTACCGCTCTCGATGAATGTCCGTCACAAGGCTACAGAGCGTTAGTTGACTATATTTCAACCCATCAAGACACCAAACACGGATGGAGTCACCTGGCATTATTATGTAAGAAATTAGGATTGAACAACGAAGCACAAAAAGCTGAAGACGAAGCACGCAAACGCAATCCTATCGAAGCACACCAGATACTCGACGGAGACATTACACAATATTAATATATATAATACACATAATATATGAATTTCATATCAAGCCTTCTGGGCAATCTCAACTACGGAACAGTATTTTTCCTAATGCTACTTGAAAGTACAGTAATTCCTGTACCATCAGAACTTGTTGTAGCACCAGCAGCATATCATGCAGCTGCTGGCAACATAAACCTGTGGCTCGTAATTCTTTTCGGCACATTGGGAGCCGACATGGGAGCCACCATCAACTATATAGCAGGCTATTATCTTGGACGACCAATAATATATAGATTTGCCAACAGCAAATGGGGCAAACTATGCCTACTAAACCAAGATAAAGTAGAAAAATCAGAAAAATACTTCTACGACCACGGCATGATAGCAACAATAACAGGCAGACTCATCCCAGGCATCAGACACCTTATTTCTATTCCTGCAGGATTAGCCAAGATGAACTATTGGAAATTTCTCCTATACACCACAATAGGTGCCGGAGTATGGAATTGTATTCTTGCTGCCATGGGATGGTATATGCACTCTATGGTACCAGAAAACCAATTAAACGACAAAATCATGGAATATGGAGAATACATAAAAATTACCATCATGACATTGGTTGCCATAGCAATTATATATTTTATAGCAAAATATTATCTCGAAAGAAGAAAAAAGCAAAGCTAAGAGAAAAAGAAAAACAAGCTATAAAATTAGAAAAACAAGAAAACTAAAATAAAAAAACACGCCAAAAGTCCCCTAAAATGGGGACTTTTTCTTTTTTTTCTAACTTTTTTCAAAAAAACTCGCCAAATGTTTTGGTAGTTCAAAATAAAGTACTACCTTTGCACTCGCAATTAAGAAACAAACCAATTGCAACGGGGTGTAGCACAGTCCGGTAGTGTACCTGGTTTGGGACCAGGTGGTCGCAGGTTCGAATCCTGTCGCCCCGACAAAAGCCAAATAACTGTAAAGTTGTTTGGCTTTTTTTATTCTCTCAATTTATACTCTCCTCCCCCATAACAAAGGCTTTTTCCGAAAAAACACGTATTTAAGTATTATTAAGAAATTATAGGCACCAATCTTATCTATTATATGTAATAAAGGTAGTACCTTTGCAACGCATTAAATAAGGATATCATCTATCACAGTATAAACTTATAAGGAAAAAGATTAGAATTATGAGAACAGAATGGAGAGGTTTCAAAGGAAACCGTTGGATGGAAGAAATTAACGTTCGTGATTTCATTCAGCACAACTACACAAGCTATGATGGCGATGAAAGCTTCTTGGCAAAACCAACACAGGCAACCAACACTTTATGGGACGCACTAAAAAAACTGCAGAAAGAAGAACGTGCAAAAGGTGGAGTTCTTGATATGGAAACCGAGGTTGTGTCATCTTTGACAGCCTATGGCCCAGGTTATATCGGTGAAGACACCAAAGACCTAGAAAAAGTAGTAGGTTTACAAACCGATAAACCACTCAAGCGTGCATTCATGCCTTACGGTGGTAGCCGCATGGCAGAACAGGCTTGCTCTACTTACGGCTACGAGGTTAACGAAAACCTTAAGCACATTTTCTCTACTTACGTAAAGACACACAACGATGGTGTTTTCGATGCTTACACAGCAGAGATGAAGCGCGTTCGTCACAATCATATTCTTACAGGTCTTCCTGATACATACGGTCGTGGCCGTATCGTTGGTGACTACCGTCGTGTAGCCCTCTATGGTGTAGATTTTCTGATAGCAGAAAAGCAGAAGGATTTGAACAACATGGGCGATCAAGGCATGATTGATGAAGTTATCCGTCTGCGCGAGGAAGTTGCCATGCAGATAAAAGCTCTTAAGGGCTTGAAGCAAATGGCTGCAACCTACGGCTTTGACATTTCAAATCCTGCTCAGAATGCACGCGAGGCTGTTCAGTGGCTCTATTTCGGTTATCTCGGTGCTGTAAAGACTCAGAATGGTGCAGCCATGTCAGTAGGTCGTGTATCAACATTCCTTGATATTTATTTCGAGCGTGACTTTGCTGAAGGCACACTTACCGAGGAAGATGCTCAGGAGCTTATCGACCACTTGGTAATGAAGTTCCGCATGGTTAAGTTTGCTCGTATTCCTTCATACAATGAACTTTTCTCAGGCGACCCAGTATGGGCTACTCTTGAAGTAGCTGGTATTGGCCAGGACGGTCGTTCTATGGTTACAAAGAATGATTTCCGTTTCCTCCATACTCTTGAAAACATGGGTCCTTCACCAGAGCCAAACCTTACAGTTCTCTACAGTAGCCGCCTGCCTAAGGCATTCAAGCACTACGCTTCAATGATTTCAGTAAAGACAAGCTCTATCCAGTATGAGAACGATGATGTAATGCGTGTTGTTTGGGGTGACGACTACAGCATCTGCTGCTGCGTAAGTGCAACACAGACAGGTAAGGAGATGCAGTTCTTTGGCGCACGTGCAAACTTGGCAAAATGCTTAACATACGCTATCTCTGGTGGTGTTGACTCTAAGACACGCGAGCAGGTAGGTCCTATGTTTGCACCTATCGAGGGCGATGTTGTAACATACGAAGAGTTCATGCCTAAGTTTGACGCAATGATGGAATGGTTGTGTGAGGTATATGTAAAGACCTTGAACCTTATCCACTACATGCACGATAAGTATTTCTACGAGGCTGCAGAAATGGCACTTATCGATACAGATGTTCGCCGTACATTCGCAACAGGTATTGCTGGTTTCAGCCACGTTGTTGACTCAATCTCAGCTATCAAGTATGCAAAGGTGAATATCATCCGTGACGAGACAGGTTTCCCACTTGAGTTCAAGACAGAGGGCGATTTCCCACGCTATGGTAACGACGATGAGCGTGCCGACGAGATTGCTGTATGGTTGCTCAAGACCTTCATCGGTAAGATTAAGCACTATCACACATACCGCAACTCAGAGCCTACAACCTCTATCCTTACCATCACATCAAATGTTGTTTATGGTAAATACACCAGCAACATGCCAGATGGACGTAAGGCTGGTACTCCACTCGCACCAGGTGCAAACCCAAGCTATGGCGCAGAAAAGAACGGTTTATTGGCTTCTTTGAACTCTGTTGCTAAACTACCATACGAATATGCTCTTGACGGTATTTCAAATACTCAGACTATAAGCCCAAATGCTCTTGGACACGATGACGAGGAGCGCGCTAACACACTCGTAGGTGTTCTTGACGGATATTTCAATCAGGGCTCACACCATCTCAATGTTAACGTATTTGGCGTTGACAAGCTGAAAGACGCTATGGAGCATCCTGAGAAGGAAGAATATCAGAACTTCACTATCCGTGTATCTGGCTACGCTGTTAAGTTCATCGACCTCACACGCGAGCAGCAGATGGACGTAATCGCACGTCAGGCACACGAAACTCTTTAAGCTTTTACCTGGGTATAAGCTTGCAGAATTAGTAAGTGAAACAAAAACATATAATGGCATGCAATAACACACATTGCATGCCATTTTTAAATTATAGACGCGTTCAATATGCAAGAAGAAAGCAATAGCAACATTAATAATCTTTCTATTCAGCAAGCTGACAAGAAAGAAGAGAGATATGGCTATGTTCACTCCATCGAGAGTTTTGGTTCTGTTGACGGACCCGGTATCCGCTTTTTAATCTTCTTAAAAGGCTGCCATATGCGATGTCAATTCTGCCATAACCCAGACACATGGTCTATGGCAAACGCAAAAAAGATGACTGCTGACGAACTTTTGAACAAAGCAGAACGTTTCAAAAGCTATTGGGGAACAGAAGGAGGAATTACTGTTAGTGGAGGTGAAGCCCTACTCCAGTTAGATTTTCTTATAGAGCTATTTCAAAAGGCTCACAAGCGGGGAATAAATACCTGTCTTGACACATCAGCCCAGCCTTTTAAGCATGAAGGTGAATGGTTTGAGAAATTCAAGCTGCTTATGGATGTAACAGATACTATCCTGCTCGACATCAAACATATTCGTGACGACAAGCATAAAGAACTTACAGGTTGGAGCAACAAAAATATTCTGGATTGTGCAAAGTTTCTTTCTGACATTAACAAACCTGTATGGATACGCCACGTGCTTATTCCTGGGATAACAGACAACGACGAGTATCTTGACGAGCTTTCTGCATTCCTTAAAACTCTAAAGAACATAAAAAGAATAGATGTTCTACCCTACCACACCTTGGGTGTGTTTAAATACGAGAAATTAGGAATAGACTATCCTCTAAAGGGTGTTTCAACACCTACAAATGACAGAATAGAGAACGCAAAAAAAAGGCTGAACGGATAACCGCTCAGCCTTTTTTATATCATTAAGATAATATTCTTATTACTTGATGATGCCCTGCTCTACGAAAATCTTCTTAAGAATCTGAACACCACACTCAACCTGCTCCTTAGTATGTGAAGCCATAAGAGCGAAACGAACAAGAGTATCCTGTGGTGCACATGCTGGTGGGATTACTGGGTTGATGAACACACCTGCCTCGTAAGCCAAAGCTGTTACCTTGAATGTCTTGTCAACATCATGAACATAGAGAGGGATGATTGGACTCTCTGTATCACCAATTTCAAAGCCTTCTTCCTTGAAACGCTTCAAAGCATAATTGGTAACATCCCAAAGGTGAGCAATACGCTCTGGCTCATTCTGAATGATGTGAAGAGCTTCGAGAGCACATGCTGTTGCTGCAGGAGTATCACTTGCAGAGAAGATGTATGTGCGGCTTGTGTGACGAAGATAGTTGATTGTATCTGCATCAGAAGCGATGAATCCGCCAATAGATGCCAAACTCTTTGAGAATGTACCCATAATGAGGTCAACCTCGTCAGAAAGACCGAAATGGTCGCAAACACCACGTCCCTGCTTACCGAATACGCCAAGACCATGAGCCTCGTCGACCATGATAGAGCAGTTATACTTGTGCTTCAGTTCAACAATCTCAGGCAGCTTAGCAAGGTCGCCTTCCATAGAGAACACACCGTCAACAACAATAAGTTTAACTGCCTCGTGTGGCAACTTCTGAAGCACACGCTCAAGGTCAGCCATATCATTATGCTTGTAATGAAGCTGAGTTGCAAAACTCAAACGACGTCCATCAACGATTGAAGCATGATCGCGATCATCACAAATGAGATAATCACCACGACCAACAACAGCAGGAATAACACCTGAGTTTACAGTAAAACCTGTTGAGAAACAAAGAGCATCGTCCTTGTGTTCAAATTCTGCCAACTCTTTCTCCAACTGAACATGTATATCAAGAGTACCATTAAGGAAACGGCTACCAGCACAACCTGAGCCATACTTTTCAAGCGCTTTCTTACCAGCCTCTATAATACGATCGTCACCAGTTAAACCTGTGTAGGCATTACTACCAAACATGAGCACA
>DGRY01000002.1:1992-20779 GCA_002391185.1 Prevotella sp. UBA4376 | reverse complement strand
TCTTGATAAGACCCATAGCGATACCAGCAACAGGCTTCTTCATTGGAACACCAGCGTCCATAAGGGCGAGGGTACCAGCACATACTGTAGCCATAGAAGAAGAACCGTTAGACTCGAGAATCTGGCTTACCAAACGAACTGTATAAGGGAAATCTTCAGGAATCATATCCTTAAGACCACGCCATGCCAAATGACCATGACCAATCTCACGACGACCTACACCACGCTGTGCCTTAGCCTCACCTGTTGAGAATGGAGGGAAGTTGTAGTGAAGGAGGAAGCGCTGATAACCACGATTAAGAACGCCGTCAACAAGTTTCTCATCAAGCTTTGTACCAAGAGTACATGTAGAGAGTGACATTGTTTCACCACGCTGGAAGATTGATGATCCGTGTGGCATTGGAAGAGGTGAAACCTCGCACCAGATAGGACGAATCTCTGTTGTTGCGCGACCGTCGAGACGAAGTCCCTCGTCGAGGATACAACGACGCATAGCATCGCGCATAACATCGTCGAAGTAGCGTACAGCCTCAGCATGCTTCTCTGCAAGATCATCCTCAGAAAGATCTGTGTGTGCAGCATCATACTTCTCAAGGAAGTCAGCCAAAAGCTTGTCAAAAGCATCATGGCGCTCCTGCTTAGGCAGAGCCTTGTGATTGATGTCGTAAGCTGGCTGATAGAGTTCATCGTGAATCTGCTTGCGAAGATCCTCGTCGTTAACCTCATCATCATACTCACGTTTCTTGTCTGTACCAAGTTCCTTAGCAAGTTCATCCTGAAGAACACACATTGGCTTGATTGCTTCATGAGCTGCTTTCAGAGCACCGATAAGATCCTGCTCTGAAACTTCCTTCATTTCACCCTCAACCATCATGATGTTGTCTTTTGTAGCACCAACCATGAGGTCCATATCAGCCTCTTCCATCTGCTGGAATGTTGGGTTAACTACATACTCACCATTGATACGTGCAACACGAACCTCAGAAATAGTATATTCAAAAGGAATATCTGAACAAGCCATAGCTGCAGAAGCTGCGAAACCAGCAAGAGCATCAGGCTGATCAACGCCATCAGCAGAAAGCAGCATTACCTGCACATAAACCTCGCAATGATAATCTGATGGGAACAAAGGACGAAGAGCACGGTCAACAAGGCGTGATGTAAGAATCTCCTCGTCACTTGCTTTGCCTTCGCGCTTGGTAAATCCACCAGGGAAACGACCTGCAGCACTATACTGCTCGCGGTAATCTACCTGCAAAGGCATGAAATCTGTACCCGGAACTGCCTCTTTGGCTGCGCAAACAGTTGCCAAAAGCACGGTGTTGCCCATACGAAGGACAGCAGCACCATCTGCCTGTTTCGCAACCTTTCCGGTCTCAATTGAGATGGTTCTACCATCTGGCAATTGAACTGTTTTTGTAATTACGTTCATCTAAAATTAAAAAAAATCATTATTGTTTTGATCAAACATCTAAAATATGTGGCAAAGATACCTCTTTTATATTAAAAAAACGAATGTGTGTTATTTTTTTTCGATTTTTTTTATCTTTATATTTGCGAATTACTGTTTTTTTGGTTAGATTTGTCATCGATTAGTTCATTCAAAAAGGAAACATTATGAAAAAGTACGTTTGTGAAATTTGCGGGTATGTTTACGACCCTGCAAAGGGTGATCCTGATAATGGCATTGCTCCTGGTACAGCATTTGAAGACATTCCAGAAGACTGGGTGTGTCCTGTATGCGGCGTTGGAAAAGACAGTTTCAAGCCTGAAGACTAAGTAAGATAATCTATAAATGATGGCATTGCACGGACAGCAATGCCATTTTTTTGACAAAAAAAATAAAATTGCGAAAATGAAAATTACAGTATCGGAAGAAATAGAGAAAGTTTGTCCCAACTTTGTAGGTGCATGTGTTGATGCAAAAGTTGAAAACAGCAAATTCAGCCAACCTCTATGGGATGAGATACATGAACTGGAGGAAAAATTCAGAGCAACACTGACAACAGAAAGTTTAAAGGAAATAAGTGGAATTGCTGCTACACGAAAAGTTTACAAAGCATGCGGCAAAGACCCTTCAAGATATCGTCCTGCATCAGAAGCTCTCATTAGAAGAATGCTACAAGGGAAAGAGCTATATCAAATAGATACTTTGGTTGATTTGATAAACCTTGCAAGCATTGCCTACGGATATAGCATTGGTGGTTTTGATGGAGACAAATTCGTGGGAAATGAACTGACGTTAGGCATAGGAAAGGAAGGTGAGCCTTATGAGGGGATAGGAAGAGGAATGATCAACATAAACGGATTGCCTGTTTATCGTGATGCCGTAGGTGGTGTGGGTACTCCCACAAGCGACAATGAGCGTACAAAGATGGAACTTAGCACCACTCACCTGGTTGTGCTTATAAACGGATATGATGGCAACGAGGAGAATGTGGTTGCTAACGCGCGTTTCATACAAGAGCTTATTAAAAAGTATTGCAACAGCGACGGAGGAGAGTTTTTTGTTTACAAATGTGAGAAAGAATGAAGTTGAACCGTGCAAAAGTTCGGCTCTAAATAAAAAAAAGGGGAGTATTTTTTGTATTTCAATCATTTTACATTACTTTTGCACATGGAATAACTTACGTGAAAAAGACTATTAAAATGAAAATATCTAAATTTTTCTCAGTAGCTGTATTCACTGTAGCAGCACTGACCCTCACTTCTTGCAACAACAAGAAGTTTCATGTGAATGGTACTATCAGTGATGCCAAAGACTCTGTGCTTTACTTCGAGAACATGAGCCTCAATGGTCCTGTTGTTGTTGACTCTGTTAAACTGGCTGAAGACGGTAGCTTTAGTTTTGACGGAAAGGCATCTGAGGCACCTGAGTTCTATCGCTTGCGCATTGCAGGACAGATTATTAACGTTGCCATAGATTCAACAGAAACTGTAAAGTTCAAGGCAAGCTATCCAACAATGACCTCACAATACGAGGTTGAGGGCAGCGAGGAGAACAACAAAGTGAAAGAGCTGTCTCTTTTACAGTTGGGACTTCAGGCACAGGTGAATGCCATTGCCCAGAATCCTCAGTTAGGTGTCAAGGAGGTTCAAGACAGCGTTATCAAGGTTCTCACTGCATACAAGAACAATATCAAGCGCAACTATATCTTCAAAGAACCAATGAAGGCTTACTCATACTTTGCATTGTTCCAGACATTCACTCTTGGCAATATGCAAAGCTTGATATTCAACCCACGCAGCAACAAAGACGACATCAAGGTTTTTGCTGCTGTTGCAACAAGCTGGGACACATTCTATCCAGGTGCTGAGCGTGGAAAGAACCTTCACAACATTGCCATTGAAGGCATGAAAGACATACGCATTGTTCAGGCAGAGCGAAATCAGCAGATTGATGCAAGCAAGGTAAAGACAAGCGGTATCATCGACATCGCATTGGCTGACAATAAGGGACAGGTACGCCGCCTGAGTGATCTTGCAGGAAAGGTTGTTCTACTCGACTTCCATGCCTTTGGCACAAAGCAGTCAACACAGCGCATTATGATGATGCGTGAACTATACAACAAATATCACGCTGCCGGCTTTGAAATCTATCAGGTAGCTGTTGACCCAGACGAACACTTCTGGAAAACCCAAACAGCAGCCTTGCCATGGATAAGCGTGCGTGCCGACGAGAATTCACAGGCATTGACCTTGTACAACGTACAGTCAATCCCAACATTCTTCCTCATCACCAAAGAGAATGTGCTTTACAAGCGTGATGTTCAAATAAAGAACCTTGACGCAGAAATCAAAGCTTTGCTATAACAAGATTTCTCCACACAAATCAAGCGTGATGTAAATGGCTTTTACTCATTACGACTCCTTTTTTGCTCTATAATGAGTCTATAATGCCTCTATATTTCGCCTATATCAATCTTGTAAAGATATATAGCATACAAAAACATAACCCATCCAAATCTGAAATCAGACGGATGGGTTATGTTTTTTTTTCTTATTACAATATCTCACTATCTGTTAAGCCAGCGATGCAGTCCTGTTCTAATGGAATCTAAACCAAATTCATCAACCACAATCGCATCAAGTGGAATCCACTCATATCCAGCAGCATCATCCATGGCATGAACAGCACTCATGTCATCTACATAACAACGGAAAAACATATCCAAAGTATGTATTATCATACCAGAATACTTGTATAGATTAGGATAGCTGAAAAGAAACTCCGATCTGTTAACAATAAGCCCCGTCTCTTCCAAAACCTCACGAGCCACTCCTTGTTCACCAGTCTCGTCCATATCAACAAAGCCACCGGGAAGGTCGCGTGTGCCCTTTGCCGGTTCTTTTCCACGACGCACAGTTAACAATTCGTTTTTCTCATTAACAATCAAAGCAACAGTTGCAGAACTGGGGTTAGCATAATAGGTGAAACCACAATCTGCACATATCTTGCTCTTCTCATTATGAATGTCAAAACGAGAAGAGCCACACACCGGACAATATTTGAATTTATCTAAAGGATGATTCATTACCATTTATCTGTTCTGAATGGGAATAGTGGAAGATTTGCCTGATTACCAAGATTACCAGGTGCAAAGTTGCGGAAGGCATAGCGCACAGCTACAGGTTTCTTCACCTCAGGCGAATAAACCCATATCGACTCATTACGTGGGTCACGTGCAGGAATCCAGAAATGTCCCGCCTTAGCCTTATGGAACACCTTGTCAGCACCAGCAACCTCAAAACCTTCTATTTCAGCAAAGCGGTTCACTCCATCATAAGTGTTGGCAAGGCGAACATAACAGGTGTCACCATGAATTTCCATAGACTTATACTCAGGACTGTAACACATAATATTCTTAAACCCATATTGCTCATTAAGAGCAAGATAAGCCAAGCGAACACCCACCTGTTTCTTCTGTGCAGGATGAATCTGAGTGAGCTCATAAGGATAAACAAGATCATCCGTGCACACTATTCCACTATTAGGAATAACCTTTGAGGCATTCAATTGCTGTTCGCGCAAGCGAACACCAGCATCTCCCATAGGATCTCCATTTATATAAGGAGCTATCTGAACAAAATAGAAAGGAACCTCACCACAATCAAAATCCCTGCGCCATTGCTCTACAAGAAGCTTCAATCTACTAGTGTATTGACCATCTGGAGCCCCCACATTAGAGCAACCTTGATAAAAAAGTATTCCTTTGATAGAATAATTCAAGATTGGATGGAATGTACCATTTCCCCATACAAGAGTGCGCATATAGTCCATACCAAACTGCTTTACTATCCCCACAGTATCTGTTGGTTCCTGAGTATATTTCTTTAGATTATCCTCATCAAGCCAACTTTCAACACGAGATCCTCCTTTATTTGCCATAATAAGTCCAACAGGAATATCAATAGCCTTATTAACTGCCTGTGCAAAGAAATAGCCGGTAGCCGAACATTCTGCAAGAGTATTAGGATTAACCTCTTCCCATGAACAATCAGCATCATCAAGTGGTTTCATGCTCATCACACTTGGAATTTTTACATAGTGAACACCCTTGTATTTTGACGCATTCAACACCTCATCATTATAGCCTTCAACAGGGCAGTTATTAAAACCCTTCATGGGCATTTCCATGTTACTCTGGCCTGCACAAACCCAAACCTCACCAGAGAGAATATCATTAATGGTTGTCTTTTCTCCATCATCAAAAGTGATAGACAAAGGTTCGTAGCTTGCCTTAGGAGTCTTTACCTTAACAAGCCATTTTCCATCCTTACCAGTCTTAGCACTATATTTGTCAGAGCTCCACGAAACGCTGACACTTACAGTCTTTCCCGGTTTATCCCACCCCCACAATCGAGCTTCAGTGTTCTGCTGAAGAATCATTTTGTTTCCAAGAACGTGAGGTAACTTTACTTTCGCCTGTGCACTCATGGTCATAACGGCAAGTGCAGAAATAATAAAAAAATGTCTTAACATAGTGTTTGAATTAAATCTAAATGCAATATTACAAAAAAATAGTTATCTTTGCAACAAAATGATTTGAAATGAAACAAAATATCATGATTATGAAATTGAAAAGATTCCTAACATGTTTTTCCATGGGATTAATAACATTAGCTGCTTCGGCACAAAGTACTTTCGAACTGCCGCTATGGCCGCAGGGAACACCAAACGATAATGGTGACAAACAAGACACAGCCAAAGTATTTGTATATCTTCCTGATTCAAAGGCTGCAACCGGGCGTGCCATTGTTATCTGCCCAGGAGGAGGCTACTGCATGCTGGCTATGGAACACGAAGGAAAACAATGGGCACCCTTCTTTAACAATATGGGAATTGCAACTATAGTGCTTAAATACCGCATGCCACACGGCAACAAAGAAGTACCATTCACCGATGCAGAAGCAGCTATGAAACTTGTAAGAGCAAACGCAAGGAAATGGCATATAGACCC
The DNA here is from genome assembly GCA_002391185.1 of Prevotella sp. UBA4376. GTDB lineage: Bacteria > Bacteroidota > Bacteroidia > Bacteroidales > Bacteroidaceae > Prevotella. The sequence continues at coordinate 14,318 of DGRY01000002.1, read as the reverse complement.
AAACAACGTAGGCATCATGGGCTCATCTGCCGGTGGACACTTAGCCTCAACCATAGCAACACGCGCCACAGGACAAGCAAAACCCAACTTTCAAATACTTTTCTATCCAGTAATCACTATGATGCCAGGATTTACCCATCAAGGCTCACACGATTTCCTTTTAGGCAAAGATGCAAAGAAAAAAGACGAAAAAGAATACAGCAACGACATGCGCGTAACACGTGCAACACCACGTGCATGGATTGCACTTTCTGACGACGACAATGTTGTTATACCAGCCAATGGAGCAAATTACTACAATGAGCTTTATCGTCATGACGTTCCTGCATCTCTACACATATACCCAACAGGAGGTCACGGCTGGGGAATACGCACCGATTTCAAGTTCCACACACCTATGCTTATGGAATTAGAATCATGGCTGAGAAGTTTCTAAAAAGTAAAACAAATTCGCAATAAATTGCTTCAAATCTAAGGAACTTCAAATTCTAAAATACTTAAAAAAATAGAATTTTTTGCTATATAATAAGGTATAGGCAAAAAGTTTTTGTTACTTTTGCGCCCTAATAATGAACACATCGCAATTATGCAAGAAAATTTAGTAATAGTAGAGAGTCCTGCAAAGGCAAAGACAATTGAGAAATTCCTTGGAGACGACTTCAAGGTAATGTCTTCGTATGGACATATCCGTGATTTAAAAAAGAAAGAACTTAGCATAGATCCAAAAACTCTGGAACCTGATTATGAGATTCCTGAAGAAAAGAAAAAACTCGTTAGCGAGCTGAAAAACAATGCTAAGAAAGCAAATAAGATTTGGTTGGCATCCGATGAGGACCGCGAAGGAGAAGCTATCAGCTGGCACCTTTGCGAAGTATTAGGACTCGATGAAAAGAAAACCAGTCGAATAGTGTTCCACGAGATTACTCAAACTGCTATTCAAGATGCTATCAAGAACCCACGCCATCTTGATATGAATCTTGTGAATGCTCAGCAGGCACGTCGTGTTCTCGACCGTCTGGTAGGTTTCAAACTTTCACCAGTTTTGTGGCGCAAGGTTAAGCCTGCTCTCTCTGCAGGTCGCGTACAGAGTGTAGCCGTTCGTCTTATTGTTGAACGCGAGCGCGAAATACAAGAATTTAAGAGCGAACCATACTATCGCATAAACGCCATCTTTGGCATTCAAAACCCAGATGGTTCACAATCTGAAGTAAAAGCAGAACTCGACAAGCGCTTTGACAATCACGACGATGCACTTGCATTCCTTGAGAAATGCAAGGATGCAGAGTTCACAGTTTCTTCTATTGCAAAGAAACCTTTGAAGCGCACACCTGCACCTCCTTTCACGACATCTACACTTCAGCAGGAAGCTGCTCGCAAGTTAGGCTTCACTGTTAGCCAGACCATGATGGTTGCTCAACGTCTTTACGAAGCTGGACGCATCACATATATGCGAACCGACTCTGTAAACCTTTCAACACTGGCTATCAACACCAGCAAAGATGAAATCATAAAGACCTGGGGCAAGGAATACAGCAAGCCACGCAACTTTACCACTCACGCAAAAGGTGCTCAGGAAGCTCACGAGGCTATCCGTCCTACTTACATGTCAGCAACATCTATCGACGGTACACAACAGGAAAAGCGCCTTTATGAGTTAATTTGGAAACGCACAGCAGCAAGTCAGATGGCTGATGCACAAATTGAAAAAACAACTGTAAATATCGACATCACAGGTGTTGATGCTAAATTTGTTGCCAACGGCGAGGTTATCGTCTTTGACGGTTTCCTAAAAGTTTATCGTGAATCTACCGACGATGATGAAAACAGTCAGGATGATTTTTCACACAATCTCCCTGCATTGAAGGAAGGCGACCAACTGCAACGCCGTGAGATTATATCTACAGAGCGTTTCAGTCAAGGTCCTATCCGATACACCGAAGCTTCACTTGTACGCAAACTTGAAGAACTCGGTATTGGTCGTCCATCAACATACGCTCCTACAATCTCAACAATACAGCAAAGAGAGTATGTTCAGAAAGGCGACAAGAAAGGCGAGGAGCGTCTCTACGCTATCGACTCTCTGAAAGGCATCAAGATAACAAACAAAACCAAAAAGGAAATGGCTGGCTCAGAGAAAGGCAAGTTGTTACCTACAGATATAGGAATTGTTGTTAACGACTTCCTCATTCAGAACTTCCCTGACATCATGGACTACAACTTCACAGCAAAGGTGGAGCACCAATTCGACCAGATTGCAGAAGGAAAGGAAGAATGGAGCAAGATGATGAAAGACTTCGATAAGAAGTTTGAGCCAAACGTTAAGAATGTCATGGATGCTCGCAGTGAGCATAAAGCAGGTGAACGCGAATTAGGTATTGATCCAAAATCAGGCAAGCCTGTATTCGTAAAGATTGGACGCTTCGGTCCTGTTGTACAGATTGGTACTGCCGACGACAGCGAAAAACCACGTTTCTCACAGCTACCATCAGATTGCAGCATGGAAACAATCACTCTTGAAGAGGCTCTCGAGCTCTTTAAGTTACCACGCACAATAGGTCAGTTCGAAGGCACTAATGTTGTTATTGGCGCAGGTCGTTTCGGTCCTTACATCATGCACAACAAGAAATACGTTTCACTGCCTAAAGAAGAGAACCCATTAACCATCACCTTAGAAACTGCTGTATCACTCATCAACGAGAAACGTCAGCAGGAAGAGCAGCGTCATCTCAAGACATTTGATGAAGACGAAAAAATGGAAGTTCTCAACGGTCGCTACGGTCCTTACATTGCATACGATGGCAAGAACTACCGCATGCCAAAGAATCTTCACGACAAAGCAGCAGAGCTCACATACGAGGAATGTATGGACATTGTCAAGAATGCACCAGAGCCAAAGACGAAAGCACGCAGAGCTAAAAAATGAACCGTATATTTATAATTGGATACATGGGGGCTGGGAAAACTACGGTTGGAAAAGCCCTCGCAAAAGAACTTAACATTGAGTTTTACGACCTCGACTGGTATATAGAGGCTCGAATGCGAAAAACCGTAAAACAAATCTTCGATGAACAAGGCGAAGAAGGATTTCGACGCATAGAGAAAAATATGCTTCATGAGGTAGGTGAGTTCGAAAATGTTATCGTTAGCTGTGGTGGTGGAACCCCATGCTTCTTTGACAATATGGAATTTATGAACCAACAAGGAGAAACCGTTTACCTAAAGGCTACTCCAGAGGTTCTCTACGGGCATCTAAAAATGGGTAAGACCGTACGCCCACTATTGCTCAACAAAACACAAGAAGAGGTACAGGTGTTCATCAAAGAACAACTGCAGAAGCGTGAGTCTTTCTACAAGAAAGCAAAGCACACTCTCGACGTAAACCTCATGGATAATTATGATAAAATAAAGATTTCGGTTGCTAAAGTTAAGGAACTCTTAGGACTATGAAAAAATGGACTATAGAAGATTCGAAGGAACTCTACAACATTAATGGTTGGGGAACTTCGTATTTCGGCATCAACGAAAAAGGCGATGCCTATGTTACTCCCTGCAAGGATAATACACAGATTGATTTGCGAGATGTAATGGACGAGCTCGCCCTACGCGATGTCACTCCTCCTGTACTTCTTCGCTTTCCAGATATTCTCGATAACCGCATCGAGAAAATGTCATTCTGCTATGACAAAGCTCGCGAAGCTTATGATTTTAAGGGAGAAAACTTCATTATATACCCTATCAAGGTAAATCAGATGCAACCTGTTGTCAATGAGATTATCTCTCATGGACAAAAGTTCAACCTTGGACTTGAAGCAGGTTCTAAACCTGAGCTTCACACTGTCATTGCAGTACAATGCAAGAGCGATTCTCTTATCATTTGTAATGGTTACAAAGATGAAAGCTACATTGAACTTGCCATGCTGGCTCAAAAGCTGGGCAAGCGCATCTTTATCGTTGTTGAAAAGCTCAACGAAATAGCCATAATTGCAAAAACAGCCAAGCGACTGAATGTAAAGCCAAATATTGGTATTAGAATAAAATTAGCCTCTTCAGGCTCCGGCAAATGGGCAGAAAGTGGCGGAGACGCCTCTAAGTTCGGACTAACACCTACAGAACTTCTTGAAGCACTCAAGAAACTTGATGACTGCGGTCTTCACGATTGCGTAAAGCTTATCCATTTCCATATCGGCTCACAGATAACAAAGATTCGACGTATCCAGAATGCGCTCACCGAGGCAGGGCAATACTATGCTAACCTTCGCAAGATGGGTTACAACATCGAATTTGTTGACTGTGGTGGTGGTTTAGGTGTTGACTACGATGGTACTCGTTCAAGCAACTCTGAAAGCTCTGTCAACTACTCTATTCAAGAATATATCAACGACTGTGTTTATGCTTTTGTTGACATAGCCAACAGAAACGGCATTCCACATCCTAACATCATCACCGAAAGTGGTCGTTCACTTACTGCTCACCACTCTGTACTCGTGCTTGATGTTCTTGGTGCAGCATCTCTACCAGAAATGCCAGAAGAGTTCGAGGCAAAAGAAACCGATCACAAACTGGTAAAAGACTTATACGAGATTTGGGATAACCTTAATCCAAAGTCAATGTTAGAAGATTGGCACGATGCCGACCAGATACGTGAAGACTGCCTTGACATGTTTGCTCATGGTATGGTTGATTTAAAGACTCGTGCTGAAATAGAAGCAATGTACTGGAGTGTATGCCATGAAATCAATGGTATTGCCAAGACAATGAAGCATGTTCCCGACGAGCTAAAGGGACTTGACCGCTTGCTCGCAGATAAATATTTCTGCAACTTCAGTCTTTTCCAAAGTCTTCCTGATTGCTGGGGTATTGACCAACTCTTCCCTATCATGCCACTTCATCGCTTGAATGAGCGTCCTTCGCGCAACTGTACCCTACAGGATATAACCTGTGATAGCGATGGAAAAATAGCAAACTTTGCTGTTAACGGTGGTCAGAGCAACGTTCTTCCTGTTCACGCATTGAAAAAAGACGAACCATACTATATCGGTGTATTCCTTGTTGGTTCATATCAGGAGATTCTCGGTGACATGCACAATCTCTTTGGCGACACCAATGCTGCACACATCACAGTCAAAGATGGAAACTATCACATCGACCAGATCATCGATGGAGAAACAGTTGAAGAAGTTCTTGAATACGTACAATACAATCCAAAGAAGCTCGTGCGTCAGCTTGAGCAATGGGTGACCAAGAGCGTGAAACAAGGAAAGCTATCACTTGAAGAAGGTAAAGAATTCCTTAGCAACTATCGTTCTGGACTATACGGATATACATATCTTGAGTAAAATATGAAAAATAAACTTACTATCGTAAAGGTTGGAGGCGCTATCGTTGAAGACCAAGAAAGACTAAATGAACTGCTCGATAACTTTGCTGCTATCGAAGGAGCAAAACTCTTGGTACACGGAGGTGGCCGACGCGCCACCAAAGTTGCAGCAGCCTTGGGTATCGAAAGCAAAATGATTAACGGCAGACGCATTACCGATGCCGAAATGCTTGAAGTTGTAACAATGGTGTATGGTGGCTTAGTAAATAAAAACATTGTTGCTAAGCTACAATCCAAAGGGATAAATGCCATTGGACTCACCGGAGCAGATATGGACGTTATCCATAGCCATAAACGTCCTGTTAAAGAAGGCATCGACTTTGGTTTTGTTGGCGATGTAGAGCACGTGAAAGCCGATAAGATAAAACTCCTTATTGATGGCGGCATAACACCTGTCATGGCTCCACTCACCCACGATGGTCAAGGTAATATCCTTAACACAAATGCCGACACCATTGCCAGCGAAACAGCCAAAGCATTAGCTGCATTATACGATGTTACACTTATCTATAGCTTCGAAAAGAAAGGTGTACTCAGCAATGCAGACGATGACGACAGCGTTATTCCAGTTATCACACGTTCTGATTTCAACAAATATGTCGAAAACGGAACTATTGCCGGAGGAATGATACCCAAACTTGAAAATGCTCTTGCTGCCGTTGATGCAGGCGTTAAACAAGTGGTTATAACACTTGCAAATGCTATTGACGGCAAACATGGAACAGTTATCATGTAAATGCTAATAAATATTAAAATACAGAGAAAGCAACTTTTTCTTGTAACTTTCTTATAACCCATTCGTCATTAATAACAGAAGAGGATGAAAGAGATAAGTTTCCGAAACGATATCCTACCGCTGAAAAATCAACTTTTTCGGCTCGCACTCAGAATCACTCTCGACAGAGAAGAGGCTGAAGACATTGTTCAGGAAGCACTTATCAAAATCTGGAATCGTCGCGACTCATGGAACGAAATAGAATCCATTGAAGCTTTTTGCTACACCGTCTGCCGCAATTTAGCACTCGACAGTTTAAAGAAGCACACTGGAGAGAAAGATTCCATCGACGAGAAGCACATTGAGCAAGCAGATTCTTCTTTCAATCCCTACGAGCGAACACTACAGCAAGATCGCATCAACACTGTAAAAAAACTCGTTGACAAATTGCCAGAGAAGCAACGTAGCTGCATGCAGCTAAGAGACTTTGAAGGAAAGCCCTATAAAGAGATTGCCCATATTCTTGGCATCACAGAAGAACAAGTTAAGGTTAATATCTTTAGAGCACGACAGGCAATCAAACTTCAATTTCAAAAATTAGACAATTATGGATTATAAGTATATAAAACAACTTCTTAATCGCTACTTCGATTGTGAAACAACACTCGAAGAAGAGAACATTCTGAAGACCTTCTTCAGCCAGAAAGAGATTCCCGCTGAGTTGGTAAAATATCAGGCACTGTTCACCTATGAGCAGGAAGAGACAAAGAATGATGTTCTGGGCGAAGAATTCGACAAGAAGTTACTTGCTATAATTGAGGAACCAGCACCTGTTAAGGCTCGTGTCATCAACATGTCACAGCGCCTTCGTCCTTTGTTCCGTGCAGCAGCAGTTATTGCTATTCTGCTTACATTGGGCAACGCAGCACAGGTTCCATTTACCGATGAAGCTGGATATAATGGTATTGAATCCGTTATGCCACAGCACGTCAAGGGGGCATCTGTAGCCTACAACGACTCAACCAAGGTCGATTCAATGCAGCAGAGCAACCTTGAGATGAAAGCTCCAGAAGAAGCTGCATCGGCAATACTGAAGTAAGATAAATTTCTATGCTTTCTCTATAAAAATCATGTTTAGTAAAACAAAAAACAATTAACGAAACTGTGAAGTTTCAATTCTCTCAAATTTTCATAACATACTAACGTAAAGAAAAGGGACCGAAAGCTCGTGAAGCATCCGGTCCCTTTCTTTTTTCCTCTTAAACTTATTTAAGTTTCGCAAGTTTATTTTTTTATCAAGAATTATAGGAATTAGAGAATTTAGGCATACGCCCTTGCATTATATACTCTACTGAATTATAAAGAATTAAAGCAAGATTTGTTATACTACCTTCCATAAATTCTTATAAATTCAATTTTCATTAAGCAACTTGAACAAAGGCGTCAGCCTAAAAATTCTCTAATTCCTGCAATTCTTGATAATATTTTAGAGTAAACATTCACTTACGAAAGTTTAGTTAAACTTACTTTTCACCAACCCTTTTCAACAGCCTGTTAAGTTGAAACAAAGCAGGCATGAATATGCACAAAGAGAACACAATATAGAGTATCATGTGAGTAGTGCTTCCTCCTGCAAGCTGTGAAATAGTAATATCTTCCATTCCAGGTGGTAATATGTTCACCACAATATAAGTAACAGTATTGTTAACCAAATGAAAAGCTATTCCTGGCACAACACTTTTTGTACGATAGTAAAGCCAGCCAAGCAACATCCCTGCCAAAACAGCATGCACAAACTGAGCAGAATTACCATGAGCAATACCAAACAACAGAGCAGAACAGAGAATAGCAAGCCAATGCATTTCGTCACCCATCTTCTCTAACAACTTACGCAATATGGCACCACGGAACACAATTTCTTCTGCTATAGGAATCAAAACACCAACAGCCGCATATCCTGCAGGCTTCTTCATCATCTCAGCAAGCAGAGTAGCCTCTTCTTCAGGCATCTCCAGTCCTAAGAAATAGTTCAAAGCCATTGAAGGAACAATCGTTCCCAATGCCAGCAACACAACCCAAAGAATAGGCAATACAGGTTTGCTCTTCAGATAATCGCGTGTAACAGGCGACCATTTCAAACGAACAAACAACAACGTTGTCAACACACTACTAATAGCACTTGCCACAATCACTTTGTTTGCTCCATCTGCCATTATTCCTAACAGCAAAATGCAAACGAGCTGAATTAAGATAAACATGAGGTAATACCATGCTATATCCAAAATATCCTTAAGCCAAGTACTTTTCCTTGCCTCTCCCCTATTCATCTTTTCAATCATCATTATCTTTTTTAAATTGTTCTTTCACTATCTGCTTATCTATAATCAATTGTTCTTTTAATTGTTCTGGACCATCAAATTTGCGCTCAGAGCGTATCCTGTGCTCAAACGATACCAACATCAGTTTACCGTAGATATCGCCTGAGAAATCAAATATATTCGTTTCAAGGCTAATATTATTGCCGTCGAAGGTTGGACGCGTTCCTATATTCATCATTCCTTGCTTCATTGCCACACTACCCTCCAAACGAGTCTTTACTGCATAAACCCCAGGAGCAGGCACAAGCATCCCAAATTCCGACGCATCAAGATTAGCCGTTGGAAAGCCCATTTTTCTACCTTTCTGATAGCCCTTAACAACTTTTCCAACAATTGTATATGGATAGCCAAGACACGAATTTGCCATCTCTATCTCACCCTCCTTCAAGAAAGCACGCACTACAGAAGAACTAACATTGACACCATTAAGCATAAAAGCCTCGTTTCTGATCACCTCAATGCCCAATTCTTCTCCAAAACGCACATAATCTTCAAAACCTTCTCGTCTATCATGTCCAAAGCGGTTGTCATAGCCAATAACAAGTTTTTTCACATGCAAACGGTCGCGAAGAATCTGCTCCATAAAATCACGTGCCGACAACTCTGCCATTTCCTTGTTGAAATGCAACACCACAGTATTGTCAACTCCTGTTTTCGACAGCAATAGCAGCTTACTATCAAGCGTGCTCAACATTTCTGGCATATATCCATCTTGAAGCACTTGACGAGGATGTTCATCAAAGGTGATAACCGTAGATTGTAATCCTGATATCTTAGCTTCTTCAATCACATGACGGATAAGAAACTGGTGACCTTTATGCACACCATCAAAAAAACCTATTGTTGCCACACAGGGTTCTACACTCTGTGTAAAATCATCCAATCTTATTGTATTCATTTTCCAAATTTCTTTCTCCAAATTCAACAATGCTTATGAAGCAATCTCCACAATTCTCCTATCCATAACACCAATGATGTCACTGCAATTATCATGCCCCACTCCTGCCATGTCAGTGGAACTGTGCGGAACATTTTTCCACCAAAGGAAACTATCAGCCACTGTCCTACCAGTATTAACAGCAGAACTAATAACATTCCCCTATCAGCATATATCCTATGGAAAGCAGAATGATTACTTCCAAAGCTCTTTGCATTAAACAGATTCCACAACTGCAGCATAACAAAAACAGTAAAGAATATCGTCAACTCATGAATATCTATTCCTGCAGTTCCACTATTTTCACACCAAAAGAGCAATGCCAAAGAGCAAGCAAAAAACAACATACTGCATAAGAGTATTCTTTTTGCCATCGGCTTACTTATAATAAAGTCGGTCTGCTTGCGTGGCTTTTCTGCCATAACCTCACGCGAAGGAGGCAACGAAGCCAAGGCAAGGGCAGCAAAGGTATCCATTATAAGATTCACCCATAATATCTGTGTAACCGTTAGTGGCATCTCTGTTCCGATAATAGCTCCCCCCAATACAAGGAGTAATGCTGTAAGATTCACCACAAGTTGAAAGAAAAGGAAACGCTGAATATTCTTGTAAAGAGAACGTCCCCACATAACAGCTCCTGCAATAGAATGAAAACTATCATCAAGCAATGTAATATCCGAAGCCTGTTTGGCTACCGATGTCCCTGAGCCTAACGACAAGCCCACATGAGCATGGTTAAGAGCTGGAGCATCGTTAGTTCCATCGCCGGTAACAGCAACCACTTCGCCATGCTTTTGCAGCATTTCAACAAGACGCTGTTTGTCGGCAGGTCGAGCTCTCGACATCACTTTCAAATCAACCACTCGTTCAAAAGCCTCTTCATCCGATAGAGACTCAAATTCAGTTCCGGTAATATGCCATCTATCACACACCTCACCTGTTTTAGGCCAAACCCCAATCTGCCGTGCAATCTCTATTGCTGTTGCCGAATTATCACCAGTTACAATCTTTATCTCTATACCAGCATTTCTACAAGTAGCTACTGCACTTGGCACATCTTCTCTAACAGGGTCTTCAATTGCAAAGGCTGCAACAAAACTCAACTCGTTTTGCTTATCAGCATCACCTTCAGCAATAGCAAGCACACGCATACCTGCATTCTGATATTTTCTTATTCCTTCGTCTATAGCCTGACGCTGTTCACTACCAAGCAAACACATGTCAAGCACTATCTCAGGAGCGCCTTTTACGGTTATATCGTTATCATTAAAGACTGTAGCCATATACTTCTTCTCCGTTGAGAACGGAATCTGCTTTTTCACCGTTGCTTCTTTTCTCAGCTCCAAATAATCCGCTCCCTGCTCTTTTACCCAGTTCAAAAGAGCTACCTCTGTAGGGTTTCCTACACCCTTATCACCATCAAGAAAAGCGGTGGTGTTAATAGCTATTTCCTGATATAATCGCATTCCAAGATTCTCGCTTTTCACCAGACACTCTTTCACCTTCATCCTGTTCTGTGTCAAAGTACCAGTCTTGTCGGTACATATCACAGTAACGGCTCCCATAGTTTCTGAAGCATGAAGTTTTCGCACCAAATTGTTTGATTTCAACATTCTGCGCATATTGAGAGCCAACGACAAGGTAACAGCCATAGGCAAGCCCTCGGGAACAGCCATCACTATAAGTGTTACAGCCATCATAAAATAGTTCAGCACTCTTAAAGCCATTCCATAATAGTCGGTACCGTGCCAAATGGCATCAGTCAATATATCATGCCCTAAGAACAACACAAAGGCAGCCACAGCAACACCTGTACCAATCTTAGAAATCATCTTTGCCAGTTTGTCCAACTGAGTGTCAAGTGGCGTTCTCACATCAGTAGATTCTACTGATTTTGTAGCTACCTTTCCTATTTCAGTTTCATCACCCACCTTAACAACAACAGCCTCTCCGTGACCATTCATCACCAACGATGAACGCAGCAATACATTAGCAGCATAAGCACCCTCGCCTTCATCCAAAGCATCAGCACTCTTTGTTGCAAGAGGCTCACCTGTAAGGCTCGATTCATCAACCTGCAAGTTTACAGCCATCAGGAGTTCTGCATCTGCAGGCACCTCATCACCCACCTGCAGCAGCACAATATCCCCTACAACAACCTCCTTGCGCTTTATCTCCTGCACCATTCCGTTACGACGAACCTTAACAAGTTGTTCATCGTTCATTGCAGTAAGCAGTTCAAATTTCTTTGCAGCATCACGTTCAAACCAAAAACCAACTGTTGTTGCAAGAACAATAGCGATAAAAATTCCTATTGTTTCTATAAAATCATTCTCTATAAAAGCAAGCAATAGTGACACACATGCTGCAACAAGAAGGATTTTTATGATTGGATCATTATATTTTTCCAGATAAAGCTTCCAAAGCGAAGTCTTTTTAGGAGGCGTGAGCACATTTTCACCATATCTGTCTCTACTTTCTGATACTTGAGCATCAGTCAAACCATCAAGATTATACTTTGTGAAATTTGTCATTCTATAAATATTTGTATTTTTGCAAAGTTAATGATTTTTATTTATTATTCCTATTTTATCAGCTCAAGCATAACCTTTTTCTTAAAAATTATACATATCTTTGCAACATTATCTAACTGTAAGTTTAGGAGATACAGGAAGATAAAGGAAGATATGCCGCTTTAAAAGCGACGGAGATAGGAGATAAATGCTTAGCAATTGAAGATTGAATAGTTTCAATACTTCAATACTTCCATATTTCATTATTTCCATCTTTCAATATTTCCATCTTTCAATATTAATTCTAAATTATCTCCTTCTAACTTCTAAATATATTATCAATGAAGAAGCTATTATCTATTATCACACTATTGGTAGTGTGCCTTTCCTTGCAAGCCAAAGTTCC
>DGRY01000002.1:0-1876 GCA_002391185.1 Prevotella sp. UBA4376 | reverse complement strand
AAACAATGGAAAAAGAATGGAGTTGTTGGCGTGTGCCTCAACGCTGGTATCGACTCGACTCGCATAGCAATAGCTTCACGACTTGCCCATCAGGCTGGTTTGGAATATCATGCCTGGATACCAACAATGACTATCAATAGCTGTCCCGATACTTGGTACACCGTTAACAGAATGGGACAAAATGCAAAGACACACCCTGCATACGTGCCCTATTACACCACACTCGATCCACATAATCCCAATGTTCATCAATTCTTTAAAGAACAGCTCACACGCATAGCACAAATAAAAGACGTAGATTTCATTCAGCTCGACTACATACGCTATGCCGACGTAATACTTGCCAAGGGACTATGGAGCAAATATGCCCTCATAATGAATGGCGAATATGCAGCTGCCGACTACTGCTACTGCGATGACTGCGTAAACGACTTCAAACAGAAAACAGGCATAGACATCCGCCAATACACCGACCCTTCAAAAGTAGAGGAATGGGCACAGTTCCGTTGCGACAACGTAACCAATCTCGTTAACGACATTGCTGACGCTGTTCACAAAGCAGGCAAGAAAATTTCAGCCGATGTGTTCCCTGGACCATATAGTCATGCTCGTTGGATGGTGCGTCAGGAATGGCACAAATGGAACCTCGATGCTGTGTTCCCAATGAACTACAATGATTTCTACATGGAACCTGCCTCATGGCTTAAAACAATCACCAAGGAAGAAGTTGAAAGCGTATCTGGTCGTTTCCCTGTATATAGCGGTCTTTTCATCTGTAAAGATTGGCAACACAAAGACAAGGTTGTTGACCCAGAGAATAGCGGACTTCTACCATCAGAAATACGCGAAGCAGTACAAGGAAGTATCGAGAGTGGCGCAAAGGGAATTTGCCTTTTCACCCCCAACTCAATGACACCAGAACACTGGGCAGAACTACAAAAAATAATCAAATAAAGAAAATTAAGCCCTTTCGGTGGAAACTATTTTCAAAAAAATTTGGTTATTCCCACCGAAAGCCTTATCTTTGCATCCGAAATAGCCGAAAAAGGTATTTCAACGGACTTGTAGCTCAGTTGGTTAGAGCAACAGACTCATAATCTGGAGGTCCCTGGTTCAAGCCCAGGCTGGTCCACAAAAAAGAGAATCGCTTTTGCGGTTCTCTTTTTTTTATACTATATCCTGAACTTTCACCAGTGGTTATCTCAAGAGTATTCTTGAAAAGGAAAAGGTTACCAAAAATTGCATATAAATATAGTCGTTTACATCTTTTCAATACTAATAATGTGTAAAATGCGCCATATAAACCATATTTTTCAGAAAAAGTTTGTAAATTTGTCCCATTATTCAACAAGTTAAGTACCTATTTAGATGATTGGAAGAAATATTATATTAACTTTCGTATTGTCTCTTTGCGCTATTTCGGCACATTGCCAAACAAAACGGGCATTTTTTGTGGGTATTTCTGAGTATTCCTCTACCCCTCAATCATCTGATAACATTTGGTCAAATATTCATGGCGCTAATGATGTAGAATTACTGTCTCAGACTTTAAAGAAACAAGAGTTTATTATCAAGAAGCTAATAAATAAGGCGGCAACAGCTAATAATATAAGAAAGTCACTTACGTCCTTCTCAAAGAAATGCAAATTAGGTGATATCGTCTATCTCCACTTTTCTTGTCATGGGCAACCATTCGAAGATTATGATGGAGATGAGAACGATGGCTGGGATGAAGCCCTTGTCCCTTATGACGCGTTGAAAGTTTACATGACGGGTAAATATACAGGTGAGAATCATATTACTGATGACGAATTGAACAATTATCTGAAAACTATCAGGAATAGAGTTGGCCCCAAAGGCTTTGTATATGTCGTAA
>DGRY01000159.1:3961-5004 GCA_002391185.1 Prevotella sp. UBA4376 | reverse complement strand
ACGAGATTGAGAAAGCACACGGAAATGTGTTCAACATGTTGCTACAAGTGCTTGATGAAGGAAGACTTACCGATGGCAACGGACGTCTGGTTGATTTTAGAAACACAGTTATCATCATGACATCAAATGCCGGAACACGCCAGCTGAAAGAATTCTCTCGCGGAGTAGGCTTCAATGCTGCAGGAACAAGCGGTATTGCCCATAATGAAAAAGACAAGGAATATGCAAGAAGCATTATCCAGAAAAGCCTCAGCAAACAGTTCTCTCCTGAGTTTCTGAACCGTCTCGACGAAATCATCACCTTTGATCAGCTCGACCTTGAGGCTATAAAGAAGATTATTGATATTGAGCTCAAGCACCTATACAAACGCATTGAAGAGCTTGGCTATCACGTTAATCTATCCGATGAAGCAAAAGAATTTGTAGCCACAAAGGGATACGATGTCCAGTTTGGTGCCCGTCCACTGAAGAGAGCCATACAAACATATATTGAAGATGGTTTGTGCGAAAAGATTCTTAGCGGAGAACTCAAGGAAGGCAACACCATAAGCATTGAAAAAGCTGAAGGAAAAGAAGAATTAACTTTCAAATAAAGCATATTGACATAGAAGCAAAAAACGTCCACACAAATGTGCGGACGTTTTTTATTTCATTTACCCAAGACTTAAAAGCATAACAAACATAACAGCATAACAAAAAGATATGCACACACATACCAAGAGCTATGTGTTAGAAGTTACAGCTTTCTAAAGCTATTCAAAAACCTCGTCTATATCATTCCCCGAATCATAATTATCGGTGCGCAAGCAAGGATCAAAATCGGCTGGTATATCAAACGTTGAACTGTCACTATATCCAAGCGAATGATCTTTATACACCTTGCGCATGAAATAAGCCCATATAGGAAGCGCCATTGTGGCACCCTGACCCATGCGCATACTGTCGAAATGAATATCACGATCCTCGCCTCCTACCCAGCATCCACTAACAAGTTCTGGAGTGAAGCCCATGAACCAACCATCAGAGTTATTGTTGGTAGTACC
>DGRY01000159.1:0-3848 GCA_002391185.1 Prevotella sp. UBA4376 | reverse complement strand
GTTCCTCCATCAACAACACCTTGCAGAAGCACAAGCATCTTGTTGGCACTCTCGGCAGAGATAACCTCGTTCATACGAGGTTGAAACACTGTGATAACATTGCCCTCGTTGTCCTCTATTCGCGAAACAAACATTGGAGATGTGCGAATACCATTATTAGCAAAAGTGGTATAGGCAGAAACCATCTCGGCAACACTCACCTCACAAGGGCCAAGACAAAGAGCCATCGAAGGATGGATATCAGGATTGTTAATACCAAAGTCATGAAGAGTTGACACAAACTGAAGAGGATTAAGCTTTGACATGAGATAAGCCGAAATCCAGTTGTTAGACTGTGCCAACCCCCACTTCAAAGTTACCATCTGTCCATAACGGTTACGATTGGCATTTCGAGGTGTCCACGACTGTCCTGCCACATGATAGGTTCTCTGTACATTAGGAGCCATATCACAAGGCGAAAAACCATTCTCCATAGCCAAAGCATAGAGGAAAGGCTTTATTGTAGAACCAACCTGACGGCGCCCACCTGTCACCATATCATACATAAAATGATTATAATCTATTCCTCCAACATAAGCCTTCACAGCACCTGTCTTAGGTTCCATAGACATGAAGCCCGAACGAAGGAACGACTTGTAATAACGTATAGAGTCGAGAGGACTCATCACTGTGTCTATCTCTCCTCCATAAGTGAACACAGTCATATCAATAGGCTTGCGGAACGAAGCACGAATCTCTTCTTCAGGAATGCCAGCAGCCTTCATGCTACGCCAGCGGTCACTCTGCTGAATATTGCGATTAAGAATTGACTTGAGTTGCTGAACAGTAAGAGATTCTGTGAAAGGAGCATTCTTCTTATGCTTGTTCTCCTTATTGAACTCGGGCTGCAGAAATTTAGCCACATGATAGTAAACAGCCTCCTCAGCATAACGCTGCATACGCGAATCAATAGTGGTATAAACCTTAAGACCGTCTGTATATACATTATAATGAGAGCCGTCTTTCTTTGTATTCTTATTACACCATCCATACAAAGGGTCAGTTTGCCAAGCAATACTATCAAGAACATATTGCGACTTGTTCCATGAAGGATAATTTGCCAACTGAGGCTGCTCTGCCATCATATACTGACGTAGAAACTCGCGAAAATAAGTAGCCGAGCCATCTTTATGATCTGCACGATGAAAATCGAGTTTCAGTTTCTCGGCAGACAGTTCATGATACTCTGCTTTTGAAAGATAATTTGCCTTCACCATCTGCTGAAGAACAACATTTCTGCGTTCCTGACAACGCTCAGGATAACGCACAGGATTGAAAAGTGAAGGATTCTTGCACAAACCTATAAGCGTGGCAGCCTCATTTATGGTGAGATCTTTAGGTTCCTTATTAAAATAGGTGTTGGCAGCAGTCTTTATTCCTACAGCATTATGAAGAAAATCAAACTTATTAAGATAAAGAGCTATTATCTCCTCCTTTGTGTAGTTACGTTCCAGTTTAACGGCTATCACCCATTCTATTGGCTTTTGTAGCAATCGCTCCGTGGTGGAATGAGCCTTCTCACTCCAAAGCTGTTTAGCAAGCTGCTGCGTGATAGTAGAGCCACCACCGGCAGAGGCATGTCCAAGAAGTCCGCGCTTTACAATAGCACGCCCAAGCGCTATAAAATCTATTCCAGAATGTTCATAGAAGCGTTCGTCCTCTGTCGCGACAAGTGCCTTGACAAGATAAGGCGAAATCTTGTTATAAGGAATGAGAATACGATTTTCCTTGTTATAGTTCCATGTACCCAGAACCTTTCCATCCGACGAGTACACCTGGGTTGCAAAGCGGTTAATTGGATTCTGCAGGTCTTCTATATCAGGCATATAACCTATCCATCCGTTCCAGATGGCAGTAAATGCAACAGCTGAGGTTAGAATCCCCAGAAACAAAAGCGCCCATAGAATGTGTACAAAAGCTTTTCTCATAATTTATTTATCTGCAAAGAGATTTACGAAACGGAAATTCTGACTGTCAAAAAGTCCACGATCGCCTAATTTTAGCTGAGGGATAACAAGAAGCGACATAAATGAAAGAGTCATGAAAGGAGCGTGAAGCGGACATCCTTTATCACGGAGGAACTGACACAACTCGCTATAGCGTGCTGCTACTTCTTCTCCACTCTTATCCGACATAAGACCAGCAACCGGAAGATCCAAATCAAGCAGCTGTCCATTATAACACACATCTATACCACCCTTCACCTCTATAAGATGATTTATAGCAGTAAGAATATCATCATCATTCGTACCAACAGCAATAAGATTATGACTATCGTGAGCTATTGTAGAAGCAATAGCACCACCCTTGAGTTTAAATCCCTTGATAAAGCCAACAGAAACCTTTCCCGGACTATAGCGATTAACAACTACCATCTTCAAAATGTCTCTGCTTGTATCGCTCACCACAAAACC
This sequence comes from Prevotella sp. UBA4376, assembly GCA_002391185.1. Classification (GTDB taxonomy): domain Bacteria; phylum Bacteroidota; class Bacteroidia; order Bacteroidales; family Bacteroidaceae; genus Prevotella. The sequence goes on along the minus strand of DGRY01000159.1, from coordinate 1,395 downwards.
ATCTTCATCAACCTTTGGTTCCTCTAACAGTTCGCTGGTGTATAGATCTCCATCTTTAACTCCTATCACACGCATATTGCCATTCTCTGTTCGCTGCTGAATCTGCTCAATACGCAATGGAGTTGCATCAAAGCGATTAGGAAGCACCTTGTATGGAGTATTATCAATATACAGTTCAGGATAACTATCCTTTCCATCTATCTTTTGATACACACACTTACCTTTTATATAAGTGGCTTCAACATCCATAGAACTAATATCATGAACAACAATAAAATCAGCCTGAGAGCCATCGCGCAAACAACCTATTGGCATATTATAATGCCTAACAGGATTAACACAAGCAGCTATCAAACTATTCCAAAAACTTGCTCCATACATTATAGCACGACTCACAAGTTTGTTTATATGTCCAAGAAGAAGATCATCGGGATGCTTGTCGTCTGAACAAAACATAGTGTGATTAGGATGGCGGTCAACAAGAGACCACAATTGTTCAAAGTTCTTTGCCGAAGAGCCCTCACGCACCAATACATATTGTCCCATCTTTGTACGTTCGTTTGCCTCTTCAAGAGTGGTACACTCATGGTCAGACGAAATACCCGACGAAACATATTTTTTAGCATCGTCTCCACGAAGTCCTGGTGCGTGTCCATCAACAGGCTTACCCGATTTGCGAGCAGCATCCAGCTTTGCCATTACCGAAGGATCATTAAAGATCACTCCTGGATAATTCATCATCTCACCAAGCCCATAAATATCATCACGTTCAAGCAACTGTGCAAGTATTGATGCATCAAGATTAGCGCCCGATGTTTCAAAATTTGTTGCAGGCACACACGAAGGCGCCATCATACAAACATGAAAATTCACCTTACTGCTATCCTCGAGCATAAACTCAATTCCAGAAACTCCAAGAACGTTTGCTATCTCATGAGGGTCGGCAACTATACCAACACATCCCTGTCTAACAGCCATACGAGCAAAAGCCCGAGGCATGAGCATAGAACTCTCTATATGAATATGTGCATCTATAAATCCTGGGAGGATATATGGAAGTTCTGCCTTGCGAGGACCAATATGTTCTATCCTACTTATATGATCATCCTCAACATACACAACTCCCTCAAAAAAACTTCGGGAATCAATATCTACAACGTTTCCGTGAATCTCTTTCATATTTAAATAATGTGTAACAAGCTACAAAATTAGAAATATTCTTTTAGAATAGCAAGCAAAAAGTTTGTTTTCAAAGAAATTATTTATTTTTGAAACCTTTATGCTTCTTTTCGCATCATGTATCAAAAAATATTAGTAACTTTGAAGGCAAATATAAAAACAAATAACCCAATTTTAAATGGAAAAGCATAATTTTGTTACTATTGCAGACCTCTC
>DGRY01000047.1 GCA_002391185.1 Prevotella sp. UBA4376 | reverse complement strand
GCTATCAAGAAGGCTGGCTATGAGCCTGGTAAGGACGTGAAGATTGCTATGGACTGTGCTGCATCAGAGTTTGCAACCTGTGAGAATGGCAAGTGGTACTACGACTATCGCCAGTTGAAGAACGGAGCAAAGAAAGATCCTAACGGCAAGAAACTCTCTGCCGATGAACAGATTGCATATCTTGAAGAACTCATCACCAAATATCCTATCGATTCTATTGAGGACGGTCTTGATGAGAACGACTGGGACAACTGGGTGAAGCTCACAGAGAAGATTGGCAACCGCTGCCAGCTTGTTGGCGACGACCTCTTTGTTACCAACACCAAGTTCCTTGAAAAGGGCATCAAGATGGGAGCAGCCAACTCTATCCTTATCAAGGTAAACCAGATTGGATCACTCACCGAAACCTTGGAAGCTATAGAAATGGCTCATCGTCACGGCTACACCACCGTAACTTCTCACCGCTCAGGCGAAACAGAAGATACCACCATTGCCGATATCGCAGTAGCTACCAACTCAGGGCAGATAAAGACAGGTTCACTTTCTCGTACCGACCGCATGGCTAAATACAACCAGCTCATCCGCATAGAGGAAGAACTTGGCGACACCGCAAAATACGGCTATAAATTATAATCCCCCCCGCTTTCTGTTCCCCCGTTCCAGGGGGGCAGAAACCTTGTGAGGGGATGAGTTGATACATGGAAAACAAACTATTAATTTGGAATGTGGAGTTGTGTAATGTGGAGTTGGTTGCACTTTGTCCACATTCCACATTCTTTTAGATGCCTTCGAGATGCGTTCGAGATGATTTCGCCCCGTTTTGTTAATCTTTTTTCTAAAGTAATGTTGAATCGAAGAGCTACTGACAGACGAAAAGTAATCAAAAGCCTCTCCCCTTCCCTCTCCAAAAGGAGAGGGAGTACCAAACCACCAAACCACCAAACGACTAAACCATCAATTTTGATTATTGAATTTTTGCAGCAAGGAACTCATCCTGTTGGTTAGCCCTCTCCCTTTGGAGAGGGATGGGAGAGGCTCATAACTTGTTGATGAAAAACACCAAAACGTGAAATTTTAGGTTTCAGAGCAGAGAAAAAATTTTTCCTAGGCAGCCAGTAAAATTTACCTAACTAAGGAAAAAGTAAAGAGGAAAATGAAAATTTTTAACGATTATGTTTCTGTAGCCTTTAACGCCACCTTCATCGCTAAAAAAAATGCGGGAAAGTTTTTGTAAAGACTGTCACGTTGTAGGTTAAACTATTGATATTTAGAAGGTTATGCTCTTTAAGACTGTCACCAGACTGTCACCGTCTGTCACCTCTTCATTTTAATTCTAATTCAAAAGTGTGATAGTCTGGTGACAGTCTGGTGACAGTCTTTTTGTATCTATCTCATTGATATACAATTTGTTAGTGTGTTTTGTGACAGTCTTTCGCTAAAAAAGTTTTTTTCGGAATTCATTTTGAATATAAAACGCGTTTTGTGCAAGAAAAAATGTAGCATAAAACTATTTTTATTAACGGCACATTATACGATAAATTAACGTTGAGAAATGCCTTAATAACAATTAAACAGATTTGAAATGGAAAACTACAACACTTAATCTTTATGTGCATCCGAATATGGAACAAAAGAAAAAGTGCATCAATAAGATGTTTAAATGCTTGTAAGATTTTTAGTTTTATGAAACTATGATGCAAGGTTTTTGTTAACTTTGCATTTAAGTAGTGAAATGGAAGGAGGAAACCAATGTAAGTTGGGTTGCTCATATAGTAAAATTAAGTTTTCCACGGCGGTAGTAATATCGCCATAAATATCAGAAAATGAAAATAAGGTTTTATCGTTGGTACAATGGTTTGTTAGCTTCGCTACTCGCCTTTTTGGGTTATGGTTGTTCGTCAGAAGAACCTAATGGTCGAGATGACGATATGTTGATGTATGGCATGCCAACAACCGAATATCAGGTTAAGGGTAGTGTTACTGATGAAAAAGGAAAGGCTATTCCTGGCATTCAGGTGAAATGTCAGGATACTTTTTATGAACCAAATATATTTAATAGAGACTCTGTTAAAACTGATGCGAATGGAAAGTATAATCTTACGTTTAATAAAGTTGAGACAACTTTGAAGCATACCCGTCTTGTTGTGCAGGATGTGGATGGTGCTGAGAATGGCGAGTTTGAAAACGACACCATAAATCTTAATGGCGCAGAAGCAAAGAAGATTAAAGACGGAGAGGGATGGTTTAATGGCGCATACGAGGTTAATGTTGATGTGAAACTGAAGAAGAAATGAAGCCAACTCCATTAACTTTAAAGAAGAAGTTTGCCCTTGAACTGTGGCGACAGAAAGAGGCTATCATTCGTAATACTCACCCTTTGCAGCAGCTATTTTGGGAGAGCACCTTGCGTTGCGATCTTAAATGTCGTCATTGTGGTAGCGACTGCAAGATGCAGTCGGCCAGTAAGGATATGCCTAAGGAGGATTTTCTTAGGGTTCTTGATGGTATAGCTCAGAGGGTGGATCCACACAAGGTGTTTATAATCATCTCGGGTGGTGAACCATTGATGCGCAAGGATATTGAAGAATGTGGTGCCGAGATTTATCGCAAGGGCTTTCCTTGGGGAATGGTAACCAACGCTTTGCACCTCACCCCAGAGCGTTATCAGCGACTTCTTGCTTCGGGTATGCACTCTATGGCTATTAGTCTTGATGGTTTGGAAGAAGACCATAACTGGATGCGTGGCAACGAGAACAGTTTTCGCATGGTTTCTCAAGCCATAGACATGCTTGTGGCAACACAGAACTTTGTTTTTGATATTGTAACCTGCGTTACTCATCGTAACTATACCAAGCTTGATGACATTAAGGAGTTTCTTATAAGCAAGGGAGTGAAACGCTGGCGATTGTTTTCGGTGTTTCCAATGGGAAGAGCTGCCAACGACCCAATGATGCATCTTGACACAGAGGAGTTTAGAGGACTTTTTGAATATATCAAGCGCACACGCGAGGAAGGACGCATACGTGTTGACTATGGTTGCGAGGGATTCTTAGGTAACTATGAGGGTGAGGTTAGAAATCGTTTCTTTGGCTGTCAGGCAGGTGTTACTGTTGGCTCTGTCATGGCAGATGGTGCTATTGGTGCCTGTGCCAGTATTCGTGCCGACTATCACCAAGGAAACATCTATGATGACGATTTTATGGATGTATGGGAAAACCGCTATGCCCCTTATCGCAATCGCAACTGGATGAAACACGACGATTGTGCCACTTGCCGATACTGGCGTTACTGCCGAGGCGGAGGTATGCATCTGCGTGATGCCAATGGCAACCTCCTTTTCTGTCATTTAAAAAGAATGCTTGCGAAAAAAGTTTCAAAAGTTAGGAAATAAGATAAAAAACTTTTATCTTTGCATGCATGATAGTTTCGTTATCATATCATGAAATGAACTATCTGTTAACTTATAATACCAACCACTTAATGTAGTTTGATATGCGATACTTACTTATGTTTGTTGTGATGATGCTTATGCAATCATCGTTTAATGTTTGTGATGCGAAAAAGAAACAAAATGTTGTTGTTGATACGCTGCAGATGCTCTCAAGCAAGGGAGATAGCTGTGTAGAGGCTTTTGACTATTTTCATGCCTCGCTGTATTATAAACAGGCGTATGACTTTAAACAGAGTGTTGCTGTGACAAGGAAACTTGCCAATGCGTATCGTAAGATGGGGCGCAATAAGGATTGTGCTGCTCTGCTTGAAACAGTTCCTTCAGATAGTTTGACCTACACAGACTTTCGATCGCTTTATTTTGCTTATCATAATCTGGATAATAAGCTTAAATTCCTTTTTTATGGCAATAGAGCTACCGCTGTCAATCCTTATGACAACGAGATCGTTGTGTCTATGGCAACATACTATAATGATTCGAATAGCCCTCAGATGGCTGCAGATATCTGCAAGCAATATTTGACTGGCGACTCTACCAATATGCTTGTTTTGCGTCAATATGGTTATGCTTGTTATCTGACGGGTAAGTATAAGGAGGCTTTTGATATCTATAAAAAACTTGAGGGTAATGGCTTTGATAATTATGAATCAACATTTGTGATGGGTATTTCGCTTGAGATGATAGAGCAATATGATTCGGCTTATAACTATATGTTACGTGCAGCAACACATAAGAATTTCAAGGATTACATCTCGTTGCATCACTTAGGCACTCTATGCTTGCAGTTGGGAATGAATGATGAGGCTTCTTGTTATCTTACATTGGCTATTAACTCACTTATTCCCGACAGTACGCTTCTTGCCACATTGCATAAGGAGAAAGCTGAGGCTTATTTCAACAAGCAAAATTATGCAGAGGCAGCAAGAGAATTTGAACAGAGTGCCAAACTAAGTCCCGATAATGCAATTACATATTATAATATTGCCCAAATGTATGCTGCAATAGGCGATAGGAAAAAGGAAAAGGCAAACTACACTCTTTTCCTGCAAAAAGCCGACACGCTGAAAGATACAGAAGAGAATAAAGAAATGATTAAAAAGGTGAAGGAATTATTGAGGAAATAAATATTACACACAGAATGTGAAGCTTGAAATTTTAATTGGTTGCGCAAAGCACAATTACGAATGATGAATTATGAATGTGTAGTTGCTAAATTACTAATTATTTACTAAGGAAATAGAATGAATAAGTTTTTGAAAAATAGTGGATTATATGTCGCATTTATTGCCTTTTGTATAGGCATGATTTCGTGTAGTAGCGATAACGAAGATGATATGGAAGGGTATTCCATTCGTCAACTGCTTGTTGGTGAATGGGAATTGGATATGGGAGAATCAGAAAAAGTGAGTGATTTTCATAAATTGTTTTTCAAAGACGATGAAGGGGTTTTGACATTAAGAGAGGGTGAGGCTATAGCTTATTCATATCCCTGTTGGATGTTTGATCCTGAAACTAATGTGGTGAGTTTGGAGATTGCCGTACCTGTTAGTCCTATTCTTTATATTTACAAGGTTGTTAGCGTTGACAGTAAAAATCTAGTACTAAGATATATTTCGGAGTCGAATAGTCGAGAACTGCATTATAAAAGAGTGGCAAAATATGAATCTATTGCTAAGCCAGAAAACAAATACAAACGTCAGGATTTTTATGGTAGCTGGGAATATTCGTATCCTAATGTGCATGGTAATGTAACATATACAAATAAGATTCGTTATACGTTTTTAAGTGATAGTATAAAAATGCACACCAGTAATTATGTCAATGGAGATTCAAATATTAGAATGGACGGAAATTGTTGGTCTTATGATCCTGTTTTTAATCTTTTGGAAATTGGAACTATGAGCTGGCAGCCAAGTACTGGTGCTGGTCATGAAACTGTAGTTGATTCCAAATGGATAGATAGCCGTCTGTTGTTTTATGTTGATGAACTTACAGATGAACATATAGTTTTGCGTAGAATAACAGATGGTATTAGCTGGGGGGCTCTAACATATACGTTCAATAGGGTCAAATAAAAGAAGAAAGGATTAATCTTTATATATATTTTATCTCGAATTAGTGAACTGTTTGCGATATTTTTCTCAAATTATTCGGGCAAAGCTCTCATCAGTTCGTCACTAATTTGAGATAATAATGAAAAAGGTATGTAATGAATGCGCCTACTATTTTACTTGTAAATTGTTAATGTTGTATCCAATTCATTACGCATTTCCTCCCAGCTCAAAAGTTTTCTTTTGCCCTCTCCAGCTTCTTTTGCTTCAACTAAGGCTTTATAAAGGCTCTCGCTTAATTCGTCCTTGCTGATAACGATATCATCTTCCTTAACAGGAACGATTCTAAAACTTCCTGTTCTTGACTTGATAATCACGTCTTCGCCTTGCTTAGCAGCATCAAAATATTTTTCTCTTTTAATTATCTTTTTCATATTCAAAATTATAATATTACTACCTTTCTCCCCAATCACCTCTATCGAGTTCGCGATAGCTGATGGCTTCGCCAAGATGGATAGCTTTGACGGTGGGTGAGTTGTCGAGGTCGGCAATGGTGCGGGCAACCTTTAGAATGCGACTATAGGCACGTGCAGAAAGTGATAGACGTTCCATGGCAGTGCGTAGCAGGTTGATGCCTTCTTCATCGGGCTCAGCATACTGATGAATCATTTTCTCGGTCATCTGTGCGTTGCAATGAATGCCTTTAATATTCTTGAAACGTTCTTCCTGTATCTTGCGTGCTGCGATAACTCGTTTTCTTATTTCTGCACTTGGCTCTCCTGGTGCAGCCTTAGAGATGTCTTTGAATGGTACAGGCGTTATCTGGCATTGTATGTCGATGCGGTCGAGTAGTGGACCTGAAATTTTGTTCATGTAGCGTTGTATCTGCCCTGGGGTGCATACACAGCGGTGTGTTGGGTCGCCGTAATATCCGCATGGGCAGGGATTCATAGAGGCTACGAACATGAACGAACAGGGATAGTCGATGGAGTATTTGGCACGCGAGATAGATATCTTACGGTCTTCCAAGGGTTGTCGCATAACCTCAAGGGTGTGTTTGTTGAATTCGGGTAACTCATCGCAAAAGAGTACACCGTTATGAGCCAGACTGATTTCGCCGGGAATAGGAGTTGCTCCGCCTCCAACAAGTGCAACCTCGGATATGGTGTGGTGAGGAGCACGGAATGGTCGCTGGCTTATAAGACTTGTGTTTCTTCCTAATTTTCCTGCAATACTATGAATCTGTGTTGTTTCTAAGCTTTCGGTAAGCGATAGGGGAGGAAGGATAGAAGGAAGTCGCTTTGACATCATACTCTTGCCAGAGCCGGGAGGACCAATCATGATGATGTTGTGTCCACCGGCTGCAGCCACTTCAAATGCACGTTTTACATTCTCTTGTCCGCGTACATCGGCAAAGTCAAGATCAAATTGGTATTGTTGTTCATAGAATTCCTTTCGAGTGTCGATAACTACTGGTTCAAAACTATTTAAGCCAGAAAGGAACTGTATGACTTCAAGTAGGTTGTCCATGCCATATACCTCAAGATTATTCACAACAGCAGCTTCACGCACGTTTTGAGAAGGTACAATGAGTCCTTTGAACTTTTGTGACCGTGCCTTTATGGCAATGGGTAGTGCCCCCTTGATAGGTTGTAGTTTTCCATCAAGTCCCAGTTCGCCCACTATCATGTATTTGTCGAGGAAATCGCATTGGAAGTTGCCGTTAGCAGCAAGAATGCCAATAGCAAGTGGTAGGTCGAAACTGCTACCTTCTTTGCGAAGATCGGCAGGAGCAAGATTTACTGTGATATCGGCTTTAGGAAAAGAATAGCCGTTATACTGCATTGCTGCGGCTATTCTGTCGCGTCCCTCACGTACGGCTTCATCTCCTAATCCGGTGAGATGATAGCATATACCAGGTGTGAGACTCACTTCTATGGTAACGGTTGTAACTTCGAGACCGTTTACGGCTGCACAATATGTTTTTACTAACATGGTATGAGGTGGTTATTTTGTTATTATGAAGCGCTCAGACAAAATATTATATGAGCGCTTCGAGTTTTTGTTTTAATTCTTGGGTAGTAAGGTTTCTGGCAATTATCTTTCCGTTCTTCATAACAATATTGCCAGGAACGCTGAACAAACCTAATTTCTTGAGAAGGTTACCTTCCATCATCTTTCCATCGCAGACGACAGGGTATTTAATATTTTCTCGTTCGAGAGTTCGCTTGCATTCTTTTTGACTTGCATCCACGCAGATACTCAATATTTTTAGTTTTCCAGTGGAACTGTCTGATAGCGATTTGAGCTGCCTTTGCTGTTCCATGCTGTCGTAGCTCCATGAAGCCCACGTTGTGATAACGCTTACTTGAGCACTGGTGATGTCTTTAGTTGATATTGTTTTGTTGTCGGTGCATAAAGCCTGAAACTTAGGGAGTGATTCGCTGTCGTTATGCAGCATTTTCACCTGTTGCAATATGTGTTTTGCATATTTATTTTCAGGTTGTGCTTCAACAATCTTTTTTAGCAATACTTCTGCCTTACGATAGTCTGTGCGTTGTGACTGAATAAAATAGGCAGTAGCAAGATATACGCTTACTAAAGACTCTGGATGATCGTTCACAAACTGTTCTGCATGTTTTTGAGTTTCAACAGGAGATGCTGTTTCTATCTGTTCGCGGAACTCGTTCATGAGTTTATTCTCATCTGTGCCCTTAACAGTCATCTTCTTTAGGTGAGAAGCATCGGCTTTGATATCTACGCTTTTTCCTGGTTGCGCAAACACAGGCTGCATAGAGAAGTTAGGGAACACAATGACAAGGATACAAGGTTCTTCACAGGGTGTTTCGTATGTGAAACGCCCTCCTCTTACCTTGATGGTGTCAATACCGTTGATGTCGCCATCTGGACTGTAAACGTAAAACTCACCCTGGTTAAGGTTGAGGAAATGACCGTCAATCTTGAAATGATGACTATCTGTTCCACATGAAGCCAGAACCAGCGTGAGTATAAAGAGTAAACAATATTTTTTCATTGATATGAAAAGTTATTGTTAATTGGTTTTCTGTAGAATATTACTTGCTAAGCTTAGCAAATTCAAGGTCTTTCTTTGCATATTCTGCCCAGCGTGAATCCTTTTGGGCTGCCTCCTGAAGATACTTGTTAGCTTCGCTGTTGTTGCCCTGACGAGCAGCAACGATAGCCTTGAGGTAGCTTGTAAGAGCATCGGCATTTTCAACACGCTTAAGAGTCTTTGCTGCGTTAGCATAGTCCTTATTGAGGATCTGTGCAAGGGCAAGACTGTTGCTGTCGATATCAGCAAGTTCTTCACAAGCATTGCTGTAGTTGCCACGTGCAATGTTCAAATTGCCGAGAACCTGGTTGAAGTTGTTTGCATCGATAGCTTCTGAAAGTTCCTTTTCTGCTGCATCGAGATTACCCTTCTGCAGTTCGATATATGCCTTGTTAGCATAAGCCTCAGGTGCTTTGTTGTTTACAGCGAGGGCCTTGTTAAGGTAGTTCTTTGCTGCGCTCTCGTTGCCTTCGTTGAGTGAAAGAACAGCAAGGTTGTTGTATGCGCGATAGTCGTTAGGATAAACCTCAGCAGTCTTCTTGTAGATTTCAGCCTTCTTGCTTGCGTTGTCCTCGAGAGAAGCTGCATAGAGAAGTTCCTCTGAGCTCAACTTAGTAGGATCAGCAGCATACTGCTCCTGAATCTGCTCATCGCTACGACCAATTGTCTCGTAGTTGATGATGAGGCGGCTGCGACGAAGCTGTGGCAGAATTTCTGTTGCCAGCTCGCGGAAACCTTCGCTCATGTTACGAATCTGCTGTTCGCGCTGCTCTGGGTCTTTATACATAGAGAGAACACGGAGAATAACGTCCTTGTCCTGAATGTTGCTTGCTTGAACAAGTTTCTGGAAACCATCCCAGTCCTGTGCTGTATAGTGAGCATCAACAATGGCATCGTTCTTTGTTTCCTTCAAAGTCTTCTTTACATAGCTCTCGCTGACATTCTGGCGCTTGTTAGCCAACTTATCGTTGAACTTGTAACCACCTTCAGGTGAAGCGTAAGCCTGTACCTCTACATTGTTAAGGTTAAGCTTCTCGCGATCAGCATTAATCTGCTTGAGCAAGCGAACGAATTCTTTTACGCTGTTGTTGCGAAGCTCGCTCTTACGGAGGTTAGCCTGATTGATGAGGAAC
>DGRY01000042.1:38231-44519 GCA_002391185.1 Prevotella sp. UBA4376 | reverse complement strand
CCTCCTATCGGACACGTTCAGAAAGGTGGTGACTATCGTGAAAGCTGGATGCCTTATCAACTACCAGACGAATCTCTTAAAGCAGCAGAACACATGGCTGACAAGGTGACAAAGGCTCTTACAGGATATGGTATATGGGGTGTGGAGTTCTTCCTGACAAAACAAGGCGAGGTTATCTTCTCAGAACTTAGTCCACGTCCTCACGACACAGGTATGGTTACTCTAAGCCATTGTACCAACCTTAGCGAGTTTGAACTCCATTTCCGTGCCATAATGGGCTTGCCTATCCCAGCCATACACCTTGAACATAATGGTGCTTCGGCAGTAATTATGTCTGACAAGGAAAGCACAGAACCTCTCAACTATAATCTTCTTGATGTGTGCAACGAAGATCATGCGAGAGTACGAATCTTTGGTAAGCCTGTTGCTCACAGAGGACGCCGTATGGGTGTTGTTGTGTGCTACGACGAGATTGGCAGTTCTATGGATGCCCTTCGCGACAAGACAAAACGTCTTGCTCAGACTGTTTTGGGCACCGACCCATATATGAAGAAATAAATGATAGGCAAACTGATAAACCTATGCAAGATAACTGATCCGCGCGGTAATCTTACCGTCGCGGAACAGTATAAAGACATCCCTTTTGAAATCAAGAGGGTTTATTGGACCTATGATGTTCCTGGTGGCGAACATCGTGGAGGACACGCTCACAAAAAGCTCTATCAACTGGTTGTTGCCACAAGCGGCAGTTTTATGGTTACTCTTGATAACGGAAAAGAAAAAGAAAGCCATCTGCTAAATCATCCATGGCAGGGATTATTAATAGAACCAGGTATATGGAGAGAACTCGAAGACTTTTCTTCAGGAGCTGTATGTATGGTTATCGCATCTGATTTGTTTGACCTTAACGATTACATTTACGACTATGATGAGTTTAAGAAGATATACGGCTGATGATGCAGAGGCATGGGATGATTTCGTTGAGCAATCCAAGAACGGTACATTCCTTTTCAAACGTCAGTATATGGATTATCATAGTGACAGATTTACAGACCATTCTCTATTATTCTTCGACAAAAAGAGACATCTTATAGCCATTCTTCCTGCCAACGAAGTGAAAAAAGAAGATGGCACTCTATGGCTTTATTCTCATCAAGGACTAACCTATGGCGGTTTTGTACTCAACACAAAAGCAACCATGACAATGGTTCTCGAGTTGTTCCAGCAAACAATCAGCTACCTAAAAAACAAAAGGTTTTCCACATTCTATTACAAACAAATACCAACATGCTATCATCTTTATCCTGCAGAAGAAGACGAATATGCCTTGTGGAAGATGGGAGCACAACTTGCCGTTTGCAATATCTCATCAACAATCAGCCTCAACAACAAATACTATAAGGTTCCGCTTGAAACAAGAAGACGTAGGGGCATAAAAAAAGCCATTAAATATGAGTACAGCATTAATGAAACCAGCACTCCAGATGAACTATGGCCTATAATAGAAAGTAATCTACAGGAACGCTATCAAGTAAAACCTGTACACACTCTAAGCGAAATGAAACTTCTAATGAAACGGTTCCCTAAAGAGATTAAATGCTTTCTTGCACGCAAAAACAATAAAACTGAAGCTGGAGCTATTGTCTATGTTACGAAAAATCTTGTTCACATACAATACCCTCATTCGTCACATATAGGAAAACAAGAAGGGGCATTAGATTTGGTGTATGACTATATAATTCAAAAATACACAAAACAGGGATTACAATACATAGACATAGGCATTTCAAACGAAGACTGTGGGCAATATCTCAACGAGAACCTTATTGCACAAAAAGAAGGATTTGGAGCACGAGGAATAGTATATAAGCAATGGAAATTGAATATCTAAGCTTAAAGAAAATCAACGATATGCACGCTGAAGAAATTCAGCAGGCTGTTAATAGGATACTATCCAGCGGATGGTATCTTAAAGGCGATGCTACTAAAGAGTTTGAAGCAAACTATGCCAAATTCATAGGCACAAAACATTGTATAGGTTGCGGTAATGGTCTTGATGCTCTTTCACTCATTTTTAGAGCCTACAAAGAGATGAACATCATGCACGATGGTGACGAGGTTATAGTGCCAGCAAACACCTATATCGCTTCTATCCTTTCCATTACAGAAAACAACCTGAAGCCTATTCTAGTAGAGCCAAATACCAATACTCTACAACTCGACGACTCTCTCGTAGAGCAAGCAATCACCCCAAAAACCAAAGCCATTTTGCTTGTTCACCTATATGGTCGTTGCGCATATACGGAAAAAATTAGCAAACTCTGTAATCGTTACCACCTGAAACTCATAGAAGATAATGCACAAGCACATGGAACAATATACGTTGAACGAGGAACGTTGAACGTTCAACGTTGTGGCTCTCTTGGCGATGCAGCCGCACACTCATTCTACCCAGGCAAAAATCTTGGAGCTTTGGGCGATGCAGGAGCTGTAACTACAAACGACGACACACTTGCCGAAACTGTTAGCGCACTAGGCAACTATGGCTCATCACGCAAATATGTTTTTCAATACAAAGGTAAAAATTCACGTATAGATGAAATACAAGCAGCCATACTAAATATAAAACTTAAATACCTTGATGACGATAACGCACGTCGCAAAGAGATAGCAAAATATTACTACTCTCACATCAATAATCCAGCTGTAAGACTACCCAATTGTTCTGCTGATAGTGTTTTTCATATCTTTCCCATACTCTGTAAGCAACGTAACGAATTGCAACTATATCTAAAAGAAAAGGGAATAGAAACACTTATCCACTACCCAATACCTCCTCACAAACAGGAATGTTATAAAGAGTGGAATAATCTATCGTTACCGATAACAGAACTCATCCACCAACAAGAGCTAAGCATTCCTTGCTATCAAGCTATGACCAACGAGGAGGTTGAATATATAACAGAAACAATAAACAAATTCAAATAAAGTTTTTTTTCATGCTATGAACATAAAAACATATATAGAAGAAAAATACCATAGCATCAAGTCATGGATGCAGAACCCATACAAAACTCCCGACACAAGCACATGGAAAAAGCATACATGCAAAAACTGCGGCACAGAATATACTGGCAACTTTTGTCCTCAATGTGGTCAAAATGGTAAGGTTGAGCGTTTTAACTTCCATAGTGTAATATCGAATATTATGGAAGTATGGGGATGGGGCAGCAGAAGTATGCCAAGAACTCTTCTTCACCTATTCACACGTCCTGGTTACATGATAAATGACTATCTTGCAGGTCACCGTCAACCCTATTTTCCACCTGTAAAACAGCTATTCATCCTTGCAGCTATTTTCAGTATAGCAACGTTTGCCATACCAGAACAAGATCAATATGATAAAAATATAACAATAAAGTTCAATTTAGAAAAATCAGCAAACATAGACGTTGACACAATAAATGTGGACGGCAAAAAAATCATTATAGACAAAAAGCAGGGTGAACTTAGCAGGAAAATGATTTCAAGCAGCTATATAATATCCAACTATCTCGACCAAGAAAAGAATCGTCCTTTTGTGCTCTTGATAATCCATTCTTCACTTGCGCTTTTTTGTTTCATTCTGTTCAAAAGAAACCGTCAAGGAATAAAACTCACACTCTATGAACATTTCTTCTGTCAGATGTATATAGCCTCGCAACTTCTTGCTTTAGGCATAATATATAGTTTAATCACATGGGATAAAGATAACTTATATAGTTTTCCTATGGATTGGACTGTTGCTGTTATTGTGATTGATTTCATTCAGCTTTTTGGAGGAAAGTTTTTTGTATCAATTTTCAAAATATTCCTTGCTCTAACTTTATCGGCTTTGTTGTGTTTGATCATTCTCTTTGCCACAATAGGAATAATGGGAACTATGTCATAGCAAATCCCCTAACGAGTTTAGGGATTTTCCCTTGACTCTTTCTGTTGTTTCTATTAGTTTTGCACACATAATTAATTCTAAAGATCGGTATTATGAAAGAAAAGATTATTTCTGCCGCTATCATTGCCGTAGGCATAATAGTTTTAGGCTTGTGCATTAAAGGTGGTTTCGACAACTTCACCAACAAAGACCGCAAAGTAACCGTAAAAGGACTTGCTGAAAAAGAAGTGAAAGCCGACAAGGTTACATGGCCTATTGTTTCAAAAGAACTGGGAAATGACTTACCTGAACTATACATGCGCATAGGTCAAAAGCAAAGAACAATAAAGAACTTCCTTCTTGCAAACGGAATTAAAGAAGGCGAGATTAGTATTAACGCACCAAAGGTAATAGACCTTTCTGCTGAACAATATTCCGACAACAACCGCCCTTATAGATATAATGTCACTCTCGTTATAACGGTAACTTCAAACAAGGTTGACCAAGTGCGAAGCATAATAGCTCGTCAAGGCGAATTGCTTAAGCAAGGAGTGGCTATTGTTGCTGGTGACTACGAGAATCCTATCAGCTACGAATATGTTTCTTTCCGCAAGATGAAACCAAAGATGATGGAAGAAGCTATTGCCAATGCCGAGAAGACTGCCCAACAGTTTGCTACCAACAGTCATTCAACACTCAACAAGATTGTAAATGCCGATCAAGGCCAGTTCTCTATCGACGATCGTGACAACAACACTCCATACATCAAGAAAGTAAGAGTGGTAACAACGGTAACATATTCGTTGAAGGATTAGAATACAAAAGGCGGAGACTTTCTCACGAAAGTCTCCGCCAACAAACTTAAACAACCAATAAAAGAAATAGATTGTTTAAAAATTCTCTTTGGTGAAGAGTAATTTTTATCTGATGAAGAGTAATTCTCTATATTTTGGCAATGGCCACAACTCATCAGCAACAATGAGTTCGAGCTTGTCGATGTGATAACGAATCTCGTCCATCTTTGGCTCAACTGTATCATGATAAGCAATTGCCTTATCGTGCTCATCGAGAATCTTGTTAGCTATCTTGCGAGCATTAACAAGTTCTTCTACACCACGCTCAATAATACTCGTGCGCTCAGCAATCTCACGAATGAGAGCAATATTACGCTCAGAAAGAACAAAGGCATCGTCCTTACCAAAAATGTCTATCATGTTCTGAACGTTCTTTGCAAGCTGACTCTGATAATGAGTAGCTACAGGGATGATGTGGTTCATAGTAAGGTCCCCCATAACACGAGCCTCAATCTGAATTTTCTTTGTGTAGGTTTCCCACTTAACTTCGTTACGTGCCTCAAGCTCGTTCTTCTGCATAACGTTCATATCGCTGAACATCTTAACGCTATCTTCGTCAAGATAACGCTCGAAGATTACAGGGCATGACTTCTCACAATCCAATCCACGCTTTGTTGCCTCTTCAACCCACTCATCGCTATAACCATTTCCATCAAAATGAATAGGCTTGCAGATCTTAATGTCTTCGCGAAGGATATCAAGAATGGCAGAGAACTTGTCTTCACCCTTAGCAAGCAGAGCATCAACACGAGCCTTGAAATTGGTAAGAGCCTCAGCAACAGCAGTATTGAGCACTATCATAGCCGATGCGCAGTTGGCCTCAGCCCCCACAGCACGGAACTCAAAGCGATTTCCAGTAAAGGCGAATGGTGATGTACGGTTACGATCGGTATTGTCGAGCATAATCTCTGGAATTTCAGGAATATCAATATCAACACCTTTCTTACCTTCAAACTTAAAGAGGTCTTTCTTGTCTGCCTTCTCTATGTGGTCAAGCAAATCACTAAGTTGCTTACCAAGGAAGCTTGAGATGATTGCAGGAGGTGCCTCATTAGCACCCAGACGATGTGCATTTGTTGCACTCATAATAGAAGCCTTGAGCAATCCGTTGTGGCGATAAACGCCCATGAGGGTTTCAACAATAAACACAGCAAAACGCAGGTTATCAACAGGTGTCTTACCAGGGCCATGGAGCAATACGCCAGTATCGGTAGAAAGACTCCAGTTGTTATGCTTACCAGAACCATTAATTCCATCGAAAGGTTTTTCGTGGAGCAATACCTGGAAGCCGTGCTTACGAGCAATCTTCTTCATGATAGACATGAGAAGCATGTTGTGGTCAACAGCAAGGTTAGTTTCTTCGAAGATTGGAGCGAGCTCAAACTGATTAGGAGCAACCTCATTATGACGTGTCTTACAAGGAACACCCAGTTCAAGAGCCTCAACTTCAAGCTCTTTCATGAAAGCCTGCACACGCTCTGGAATAGTACCGAAATAGTGGTCGTCCATCTGCTGGTTCTTGGC
>DGRY01000042.1:0-38094 GCA_002391185.1 Prevotella sp. UBA4376 | reverse complement strand
TATTCCTGTTCCCAGCCAAGGTTGCTTGTTACTTTCTTTACATCAGGATAGAAATAACGACACACATCGGTAGCTGCAACATTAACAGCATGAAGGGCACGAAGCAAAGGAGCTTTGTAGTCGAGAGCCTCACCTGTGTAAGAAATGAAAATAGTTGGAATACAAAGAGTATCGTCGATAATGAAAACAGGCGATGTTGGGTCCCATGCACTATAGCCACGAGCTTCGAAAGTGTTACGGATACCGCCTGATGGGAAACTTGATGCATCTGGTTCCTGCTGCACAAGAAGTTTACCTGAGAACTCCTCTATCATGCCACCCTTACCATCGTGCTCGATGAAAGCATCATGCTTCTCGGCTGTACCCTCAGTAAGAGGCTGAAACCAGTGGGTGTAATGAGTAACACCATTCTCATCAGCCCATTGCTTGATACCCTTTGCCACCTCGTCGGCAATAGAACGATCAAGTCGAGCACCATTGTCGATGACATCAACAAGTTTCGCATACACGTCAGCAGGAAGATACTTATACATACGCTGACGATTGAAAACTTTTCTGCCAAAGAACTCAGAAGGACGCTCTTCTGGAGTGAGAACTTCGATTGGCTTCTTACGTGAAGCCGCTGCAACTGCATCAAATCTTAAGTTTACCATAAGTTTTTTTCTTTATTTTGTGGTTGTATTTTCTAATTACGAGTTACAAATGTAGAATTTGGAATTAGTTGCACTTCGTGCAATTATGAATTGTGAGTTACACAATTATTTAATCTCTAATTATTAATTGCGCTTTGCGCAAATAATTCGTAACTCCAAATTCGTAATTATTTTATCCATTCCTTTATTCGCTTCATAGCCTCTATGCAATCCTCGCGCTCGCCAAAGGATGTTAGTCGCACATAACCTTCGCCCGAAGGACCAAAACCTACACCAGGAGTGCACACAACACTTGCTCCATAAAGCATCTCCTCGAAGAATTTCCATGAAGGAGTGTTGCCTGGAGTTTTAACCCAAAGATAAGGAGCATTCTCGCCTCCAAACACTTGGAAACCAAGTTTGGTTAACTCCGTACGCATAATACGCGCATTCTCCATATAATAAGCAATAGTGGCTTTCACCTGCTCTTTTCCTTCAGGCGAATAGATTGCCTCGGCAGCACGCTGTGAAATATAGCTTGTACCGTTGAACTTAGTGCTCTGTCGACGGTCCCAAATCTGATTTAAAGGAATGCGGCGACCATCAATAGTAGAAGCTGTAAGATCCTTTGGTACAACGGTATAACCACATCTTACACCAGTGAAACCAGCAGTCTTAGAATAGCTTCTGAACTCAATAGCCACCTTACGGGCACCTCTTATTTCGTAAATAGAATGAGGAATATCTTCATCCTGTATATATGCTTCGTAAGCTGCATCATAGAATATTATACTATCGTTACGCAAAGCATAGTTTACCCATTTTCTTAGCTCCTCCTTACGCAATACTGTTCCAGTTGGGTTGTTTGGGTAACACAGATAAATCATGTCCACGCGATGATCAGGAATCTGTGGTACAAAACCATTCTCTGCCGTACAAGGCATATAAGCAACATTGCTCCATTTGCCATTCTCAAAAACTCCGGAACGCCCAATCATCACATTACTATCTATATATACAGGATAGATAGGGTCGGTTACACCAATATTATTGTCCCATCTCACAATCTCCTGAATATTACCTGTATCGCTCTTGGCACCATCGTTGACAAAAATCTCGTCTTTATCTAGATGCACGCCACGAGTGAGATAATCATTCTTTATTATCGCCTCGCGAAGGAAATCATATCCTCTTTCAGGACCGTAACCACGGAAAGTTGCCTGTGTAGCCATTTCCTCAACTGCCTTATGCATAGCCTCAATAACAGCTGGACATAACGGACGAGTAACATCGCCAATACCCAAACTGATAACACGCTTCTTTGGATGAGAAACCTTATAGGCTTTCACTCTTTTGGCAATATCCTGAAAAAGATAATTACCAGGAAGCTTAAGAAAGTGTTCGTTGATTAATGCCATATTCTTCTATTTTTGTTGTTAAGTTTGTTACATTATTTTTATTCTGCCTCTGGTAGTTTTATTCTCCCATCGAAAACAAACTCAGCCGGTCCGGTCATCATAACATGATTAGTAGCCTCATCCCATTCTATATGCAATGTGCCTCCATCCATGATGATATCACTCTTGCGTGAAGAAAGATTTAACGAAGCAGCAGCTACAGCCGTGGCACATGCACCTGTACCACAAGCCATAGTTATTCCACTGCCTCTCTCCCATACACGGGTTCTTATCTCGTCTCTATTTAATATCTGAGCAAACTCTATGTTGCAACGCTCAGGAAAGGCAGGATTATATTCCAGTTTGCTTCCCAATTCAGCAACATCGATGGTTGAAATATCATCTACAAAAATAACATAATGAGGATTTCCCATTGAAACAAACTTAGAACATTTAACATTTAAGAATGAACGTTGAACGACATTTCTTTCATTGTCGAAATCATTCTCTATTTCTTTATTCAAGCAACGTTCAACATTCCATTTCCCATGCTCAACGTTAAATTGCTCCGGAACATCAAAACGAGGAGAGAGCATATCAACAGTTACAGAGCGAACAATATTATGGCTAATATGCAACTGCAACGTTTTGATGCCCGAGCGTGTTTCAAGTTTTATGTTTGTATTGTTGGTCAATCCACGTTCGAACAAATACTTACCTATACATCGACTTGCGTTTCCACACATCATCGCCTCACTTCCATCGGCATTAAAAATGCGCATAGAAAAATCAGCGCCACTATCCTTAGATGGCTTACCAATAAGCACCAAGCCGTCGCTACCAATACCAGTATGCTGAGCACTCCACTTTATGGCTGCCGCACTCGGGTCGGGGATTCCATATATTAAGGTATTGACATATATATAGTCGTTACCTGCCCCATGCATCTTGGTAAATTCTACTTCTTGTGTCATTTTGCTATCTAATTATACGAATACGATAACTATTTGTTCATTTACAAGTGCAAATATACAACCGTTTGCAACAAAACTCCAAAAATAAACATCAAAACAATAGTTGAAATTATAAAAAAATAACAATTTAAAAGTATTTATATTCAAAAACATTACAAACTATAACCAAAACAGCCCAATTTGCTTAATAACTAAAACTTTTTCTTATTTTCAACTAACAAAAAGAAACATTTATATTGTTTTGGTTTACAAAAAGCAATAACTTTGCGCCATCAACATAGCATTTTGTAAGCAAAATAATTAATAAACCATTAAAAAGAGAGGTAAAAGATGAAAAAGATTGAAGCTATCATCCGAAAGACTAAATTCGATGATGTAAAGGAAGCATTGCTTGCAGCCGACATCGAATGGTTCTCTTATTATGATGTAAGAGGTGAAGGAAAGATGCGACAAGCAAGAATCTACCGTGGTGTAATGTACGACACTAGTAGTATCGAGCGTATGTTGCTCAACATTGTAGTAAGAGACAAGAACGTAGAACGCACCATTCAAGCTGTAACCAAAGCTGCTCAGACAGGCGAAATCGGTGATGGTCGTATCTTTGTAATCCCAGTTGAGGATACAGTCAGGATAAGAACAGGAGAGAGAGGAGACATCGCTTTATATAATGCAGAAAAAGAAAAATAACAAACTCCTTAAATACCTCACACAAAGGAAATAGACAATAACACAAACACAACACACTATTATGACAGATTTAAGTATTTCAATAGATACAATTTGGATGCTACTTGCAGCTATGCTCGTGTTTTTCATGCAGCCAGGTTTTGCTCTTTGCGAAGCTGGTTTTACACGTAGTAAGAATACAGCCAACATTCTCTTCAAGAACTTCGTCGATTTCATGTTTGGCTCTATTCTGTTCTGGTTCATTGGCTTTGGTTTCATGTTTGGCTCTGACGGTCAGGGATTTATCGGCATGCCTAACTTTGGCGATATTTCATTCTATAAGAATGATGCAGGACTTCCAACCGAAGGTTTTCTTATTTTTGAAACCGTATTCTGTGCCACTTCAGCCACCATCGTTTCTGGAGCAATGGCAGAGAGAACCAAATTCTCTATGTATTGTCTCTATTCACTCTTTATTTCATTGTTCATATATCCTGTTGAAGGTCACTGGACATGGGGAGGAGGCTGGCTCTGTAATGCTGATGAAGCAAGCTTTATGATGACACATTTCGGAGCCGTGTTCCACGATTTTGCAGGTAGTGCTATCGTTCACTCCGTAGGTGGTGTACTTGCACTAATAGGTGCCATATTCCTTGGTCCTCGTCTTGGAAAATATCGCAAGGACGGTAGCAGCAACGCTATCCCTGGTCACAACCTCACCATTGCAGCTCTCGGTGTGTTCATCCTTTGGTTTGGCTGGTTTGGTTTCAACCCTGGTTCTCAGCTTGCAGCAAGCGGCGAAGTTAACCGAGTAGCCATCTCTCACGTGTTCCTCACCACCAACCTTGCTGCCGTTGCCGGAGGTATTGCAACCATGTTTATCACCTGGTTCAGATATGGTAAACCATCATTATCACTCACCCTCAATGGTGTGCTTGCAGGATTGGTTGGTATCACAGCCGGTTGCGACATGGTGAGCCCTGTTGGAGCAGTGATTATTGGTTTGGTATGCGGTATAGCTCTGCCATTCGGTATTGAGTTCATCGATCAAAAGTTGCATATCGACGACCCTGTAGGTGCAAGCTCTGTTCATGGCATCTGTGGTATCATCGGAACACTTCTCACAGGAGTATTCTCTCTCAGCGATGGTTGTCTATATGGACACGGATTTGGATTCCTCGGTGCCCAAACCTTCGGAATCATTGTTATTGACCTTTGGGCTGCTGCCTGCGGTATCATCCTCTTTGGAACTATCAAGAAGATTGCTGGTCTGCGAGTTGACAAGCGTATCGAAGAAGAAGGACTCGACATCTATGAACATGGTGAGAGTTGCTATAACTAAAACGAAAACATAAAATACACTAAAACATGAAAAAATATCTTTTATGCCTTTTGGCTATGATTGCGCCAATGATGATGAGCGCACAGGATGAAGTAGAAACCACTATTGGTGCCGACATTGTAAGCCAGTATATCTGGCGTGGTCAGGAATTGGGCGATGTGTCGCTGCAGCCCACATTAGGCATTGCCTACAAAGGACTGTCGCTAACGGCTTGGGGAAGTGTAGGACTTTCAAACAAAGACAACACCAAAGAGTTCGATCTCACAGCAGCATATGCCATAGGTGGTTTCCATATCGGAGTAACCGACTATTGGTTTAACACCCCAAACGAGCGTTATTTCGCTTATTCAGCTCACGAAACATCTCATGTTTTTGAAGCCAACGTGGGTTACGATTTTGGAATAGCTTCGCTTGACTGGTACACCAACTTTGCAGGTAACGATGGTGTAAACAAAGACGGCAAGCGAGCTTACTCTTCATACTTCGAGGCAAACGTGCCCTTCAAACTTGCTTCGTGCGAGTGGACAGCAACAATAGGAGCCGTGCCCTACGCAACAAGCTTCTATGGCGATGCTAACGGCTTTGCCGTAACAAACATTGGCATAAAAGCAACAAAAGACATAAAAGTAAACGATCACTTTAGTATTCCAATCTTTGCTGGAATAACCGCGAATCCAAGTACAGAGAAAACATTTTTCATCTTTGGCATAAGTTTATAAACTTAACCATCTTTACCATTCCAGAATGCGAAGCATGCTTCGCATTCTGAGAAATGGAAAGATGAAAAAAGAAAGCTTTTCGGAATAATCAGAAAACTCAGAATAATCGGAACTTCCTGATTTTTTTGAGTAATCTATTGAAAAAAAAATACCCTAATCCCCCCTGTTATCTAACTTTAAATACTTCATTAAGCTTAGCAAACAAAACATTAAATCCAATAAAAGAAAAAAATATGTGTGGAATCGTTTCAATTTTCAACATTCAGGAACAAACTCCTGAGCTTAGACAGAAGGCTTTGAGAATGAGCCAGAAAATTCGTCATCGTGGTCCAGATTGGAGCGGCATCTATTGTGGAGGAAGCGCCATTCTTGCTCACGAGCGTTTGAGTATTGTTGACCCAGAATCAGGCAAGCAACCATTGTTTTCGCCAGACAAGAAAGAAGTACTGGCTGTGAACGGTGAAATCTACAATCATCAGGAAATACGCAAGCTCTATCCCGACTATGCTTTTCAAACAGGAAGCGACTGCGAGGTTATCCTTGCACTTTATCGTGATTGGAAGAAAAACGGCAAGATTCCTTCTGAAGTGCCTGCTCTTATAGAACAACTTAGCGGTATCTTTGCCTTTGCACTTTACGATGCCGAAGACGATTGTTTCCTCATTGCTCGCGATCCAATAGGTGTCATCCCATTGTACATCGGCTACGACGCCGACAATAAAGTGTATGTGGCATCCGAACTAAAAGCCCTTGAAGGACAATGCGACAGCTACGAGCCTTTCCTCCCTGGACACTACGTATATTCTGAAAGGAAGAAATCTAATGGTAAACCTGCAATGCAGAAATACTATTCACGCAAGTGGATGACCGAAACACCAATATCAAAGCAAAAAGCCGAGACTAAGGCTGAGAAAGTATTCAAGGAAAAGTCAACTGTTGAGGATATTCGTGAAGCCCTTACCGATGCTGTTAAGCGACAGCTTATGAGCGATGTGCCATATGGCGTGTTGCTCTCAGGAGGGCTCGACTCTTCAGTTATCTCCGCCATTGCCGAAAAATATTCCGAGCATCGCGTTGAAAACAACGGTGAAACAAAAGCATGGTGGCCTCGTCTTCACTCCTTTGCAGTTGGGCTAAAGGGAGCTCCCGACCTTGCCAAGGCACGCCTCGTTGCCGAGCATATAGGCACCGTTCATCATGAAATCAACTACACCATTCAGGAAGGACTTGATGCCATACGTGACGTAATCTATTTCATCGAGACCTACGATGTAACCACCGTGCGTGCCTCTACCCCAATGTATCTGCTTGCACGAGTAATAAAATCTATGGGCATAAAAATGGTCCTTTCCGGCGAAGGTGCCGACGAGATTTTCGGTGGTTATCTCTACTTCCACAAAGCACCTAATGCCGACGAGTTCCACAAGGAAACAGTTAGAAAACTCTCAAAACTTTATATGTACGACTGCCTGAGAGCCAACAAGAGCCTTTCTGCATGGGGCGTTGAAGGGCGTGTACCATTCCTCGACAAAGAGTTCCTCGATGTCGCAATGAACATCGAGCCAGAGTTGAAAATGTGTCCAGGTGAAACTATTGAAAAGAAAGTTGTGCGCGAGGCATTCTCTGATATGCTTCCTGCCGAAGTGGTATGGCGACAAAAGGAGCAGTTCTCAGATGGTGTGGGCTACAGCTGGATTGACACCCTGAAGCAGATAACAGCCTCAGCTGTGAGCGATGAACAGATGGCGCATGCTACAGAACGATTTCCTATCAACCCACCACAGAACAAAGAAGAGTATTTCTATCGTTCCATTTTTGCCGAGCACTTCCCTAGTGACAGCGCAGCACGTTCCGTTCCTTCAATTCCAAGTGTTGCCTGCTCTACAGCCGAAGCTCTTGCATGGGATGCCTCATTCAAGAACATGAACGACCCCTCTGGGCGTGCCGTCAAAGGCGTTCACGAAAAAGCATATTAACCTTAACTTCATAGACTTCCCTCTCTCTCAAGCGAGGGAGAGAGCGGAAGTCATAATAAATTCGCTTAAATTAAACTATCAAACATACAAATCTCTTTCTCATAATTACTCACATTTTTTTATTGAACAAACAAAACAATCGGGTAATACTGTAAGGTTAACATCACCAGTACAGGGGGGATACTCAGATATAATCTTAGCAATTTTAAAGGAAATCATATCACCAACTTCATACTTTGACATTGGTATTTCGTCTTTGTGAACAACGATAGCCCTAATGTAAGATTGTTTCCAATCCCCTAAATCTGTTATGTAAATATAGACACTATCAGGAGTTATATACTTATCAATAATTCCCATTAAACAGTCATTTTCTTTTAGGGGAGCATCAGATTTTCCACATGCACAGAACATTACTACTGATAAAAGGATGCTCAGTAATAAAAATTTGTATTTCTTCATTTGCTTCATATTATAATATTATTAAGGGTTAATATAATGCCTATTTACATTAATAAAGTTTATCAAAGGTAAAAATACAATACTTATCCTTTGGGGCAAAATATTTTCTTTACATTTACGAAATTATAACACTAACCACATAGATTAATATTATTAAATATAGAGCGAGATTCATATGGTGGAGATTTGGGGGCTGAATTATGGAGTATACGTGACAAATCAACGTATGCCTATCACGCTACATTCCTGCCTGAAATCAAGGTATATAGTCCATCTATAAAGATTATTAATGAAGATGATGCCAACATCAATTTCTCTATTGGTGCTGGCTATCTTTTGCCGATGACCAAAGGTGGAGAAGGAGAAGTTGATTATTTTGCTAAAATAACTCTGAGATTTATCTAAGTATATGTTATAACTTAAAATGAAAAGAATCACGGGGGTGCCCGTGATTCTTTTTTTGTTATAGTGAAGGATGGTCGGCGTCGTCATCATCAGAGTTGCCGCCTGTTCCATTGCTACCGGAGTTTCCTCCTGTTCCATTGCCGCCTGAGTTGCCGCCTGTGGCGCTGTCGTTCGTGGGTTCTTCTTGCTGCTCTGCCTTGGCGCCACGAGCCAGAACAGTGTTCTTGAGGTAGTCGATGTTCTGGTTCAGTAAGTTGAAGAGTGAGTCGAAGCGGTGCTCGTCATCGTCAACAAGAGCGTAGGCGTTGAGAAGCTGGGTGAGCTGGCGGTATTCCTGCTCAACGGCTTGGCGAGCCTGCTTCATGCGTCCCTTTGGAGCTTTAGCCAATCCTCTTGTGGTAAGCAATTGGCGCACGAGGGTTGCTTTCTCCTTTAGCTGAGCAATGGCAGCATCGAGTCCGAGAGCTTTTGCATCGGCAGTTAGCTGACTGCTCTCTGTAATTTCCTGCAGCAGTTGTTGCAGTTTGTTGTTCTCGCCGAGATAGTCCTCGCTCACTTCGATGCGGAACTTGTCGATGGCTTGCATCATTCGGTTGGCTGCCGCCTTGAGCTCAGGGTTGAAATTAAACTCCTGCTGTGCCTGTACCATCTTCTTTATCGACATGAAAATGCTGTCGCACTCCTTGTCGGCATTCTTCAGCTCATCGGTGTCGAGGCTGTAGCTGTCGGCACGATAGGCTGCATCAAGGTCGGCATACGCCTTGTTGAAAGCCTCTATCTGCGTCTGCAGCTTAGCAGGTGCTGGCTTTTCGGTTGTAAAACTTGCAGCGAACTGGTCGCGCGTGAATGACATGAGTCCCACAAGGTGGGTCTGCTTCATTTGAGA
Organism: Prevotella sp. UBA4376; assembly: GCA_002391185.1. GTDB lineage: Bacteria > Bacteroidota > Bacteroidia > Bacteroidales > Bacteroidaceae > Prevotella. The sequence continues at coordinate 28,635 of DGRY01000042.1, read as the reverse complement.
AATCTGCACAGGTTCTACCTGTAAAACATTAAGTCCCATAAATATAATGGTTAAAAATTAAAAAATATATTGTTCAACCCCTTGGACAGTCCGTCGGAAGTCAATTTTTCGTTGTTCAACCCCTTGGACGGTCTTTCGGAAGTCAATTTTTCGTTGTTCAACCCCTTGGACAGTCTTTCGGAAGTCAATTTTTCGTTGTTCAACCCCTTGGACAGTCTTTCGGAAGTCAATTTTTCGTTGTTCAACCCCTTGGACGGTCTTTCGGAAGTTAATTTTTCGTTGTTCAACCCCTTGGACAGTCTTTCGGAAGTCAATTTTTCGTTGTTCAACCCCTTGGACAGTCTTTCGGAAGTCAATTTTTCATTGTTCAACCCCTTGGACGGTCTTTCGGAAGTCAATTTAACGTCATCCAACCCCTTGAACAAGTGGAAGGAATTTCCATTGGCTTTTTCTTTTATTTTCGCTGCTATGCTTTGTGTTTTCGCCAGTAGCGTTTTTCTGATGGTATGAATTTCACTTACAAAGATACACAATTTTCTTTATTTTCCACCTTCCTTGATAAGTTTTTTCAACTTTCGCAAGTTTCTTTTTTTATCAACTCGACGAGTTTTATTTTTATCAAGAATTTGAGACGAGTTGATGAGAGCTTTGCTCGAATAATTAGAGAATTTAAGCGCTGTGCGTTTCTTAACTCATAACTTCTAACTCTTTATTTCTCCTTTTCTCGCTTCTCTCTCGTCTCTCTTTCGTATATGTTTCGTTCACGAGCGAATGAGAAGCGAATAAAAGACAAGAGAAATACGATTCAGTAGCGAAAGAAAAGGGTAATATGAATGTGGAATTACGACTTTTACAATTAAGGCGGGCATCCTCTGATGTCCGCCTCTGCTGTTTTTTTGAAATGATAGGATAATCACTTTCGCAAGTATTTATCAACGTCAGCAGCTACTTTGCGTCCACTTGCAAGTGCTCTAACCACGAGGCTGGCACCATTCTTGGCATCGCCAGCAAGGAATACGTTTTCGGGGAGAGCAGCATGTTCGGGACGAAGGAAACCCATTGCCAATAGCACGATTTCAGCCTTGATTATTTCGGGCTTTCCTTTCTCAACCATGATTGGACGACCACCATCGGGATTAGGTTTCCAATCTATTTCCTGCACTTTTACACCTGTGAGTTTACCATCTTTACCAAGGAATTCAAGCGAATTGATGTTCCAACGGCGCACGCAGCCTTCTTCGTGTGCGAAGGTGGTTTTAAGTGTTCGTGGGAAGTTAGGCCATGGGTTCTTGGGATCTTCATATCCCTCAACAGGTTTTGGCATGATTTCAATCTGTGTTACACTCTTGCACCCCTGACGATGAGCTGTACCAATGCAGTCGGAACCAGTATCACCACCACCGATAACAAGCACATCTTTGCCCTTGGCGTTTACAAGTTCGTCTTTCTTGAACTCAGCACCATAGAGCACACGGTTTTGCTGCGAAAGCATTTCGAGGGCGAAGTAAACACCTTTGAGGTCGCGTCCAGGGATATTAAGGTCGCGTGCCACAGGTGTTCCTGTGCAAAGCACCACGGCATCATATTTTTCTGCCAGTTCTGTCACCTTCACCTTTTTGTCCTTGTCGATTGTAGAATCGTTTTGTATGTCAGCGTCCTTGTCTTCAATAACCTTAGTATTGAAGATGAATTCTATGCCTTCGGCTTTAAGGAAATCGATACGTCGGTCAATGATTGTTTTGTTGAGTTTAAAGTTTGGAATGCCATAGCGCAGCAAACCACCTGCATCTTCGCGAGCGTCAAAAACAGTTACTGTGTAGCCTTTTTGGTTGAGCTGTGTTGCTGTTGATAGTCCTGAAGGGCCAGCTCCAACAACAGCCACCTTCTTACCATTACGCTGAGGAACACGCACCTTTACATAGTCTTCTTCAAAGGCTCGTTCAATGATACTGCACTCGTCTTCACGATTGGTTGTTGGCTGATGATCCATGAGATTGAGCACGCAGGCTTTCTCACACAAAGCAGGACATACTCTGCCTGTGAACTCGGGGAAGTCATTAGTTGCAGTGAGCAACTGGTAGGCTTTCTCCCAATCGCCTTGATATAGAGCATCGTTCCACTCTGGTGGCTTATTGCCCAAAGGGCATGCCCAATGGCAGAATGGCACACCACAATCCATACAACGGCTTGCTTGAGTGCGACGGTCATTACTGTTCAGCGTTTGTTCTACTTCGCCAAAATCATGTATTCTATCATGAACCGGACGGTATCCGGCTTCTTTTCTGTCAATTGTAAGAAATGCTCTTGAATTTCCCATAATTTTTAACCTCCCCCGACCTCTCCGAAGGAGGGGAGAACTATTTGATGAATTATTTTTTCAGAGTAATCGGAATAATCGGAGTATTCAGAGAAATCGGAATATTCGGAGTAATCGGATTATTCAGATTATTCGGATTATTCTAAATTATTTAGTAATCTCTCTGCATATCAGCAATCTTCTGCTGCAGCTTCTTAACCTGCTCCTCTTGCAAAACTCGCTTGTATTCTATTGGAACAACCTGGATAAAATCTTCAACATAGCGATTCCAGTCATCGAGCATGGTACGAGCAAGTTTACTGCCTGTGTAGAGATAATGCTGACGGATAAGTTCGTGCAATTCCTTGCGATAACTACTTTCCTCAACCAAGTTTATCTCAACCATATCCATGTTACAGAAATAGTCGAAATTGTGGTTCTTGTCCCACACGTAGGCAACACCACCACTCATTCCGGCAGCGAAATTTCTACCAGTTTCACCAAGCACTACAACACGACCGCCTGTCATATATTCGCAACAATGGTCGCCAGCACCCTCGATAACAGCAATAGCACCAGAGTTGCGCACACCGAAGCGCTCGCCCACCTTACCATTGATATACAATTCGCCACTTGTAGCTCCATAAAGACCAGTGTTACCAGCAATGATATTGTCCTCGGCATCGAAGTTGCTTCGTATTGGAGGGAGAATAGAGATGCGACCTCCAGAGAGTCCCTTAGCAAAATAGTCATTAGCCTCGCCTTCGAGTTTAAAATCAACACCCTTAACAAGGAATGCGCCAAAACTCTGACCAGCCGAACCCTTGAACTTAACAGCTATAGAAGCATCTGACACGAGGGGTTCGCCCTGCTCTATCTTCTTTGCCTTTTCTTTTTCTATATAACCTGAGAGCATGGTACCTACGGCACGGTTGGTGTTGCGAATAGAATAGTCAAGATCAATTTCTCCCCCCGCAGCAATAGCATCAGCAGCAGCCTTAATCATGTGCTCATCGAGCACACCATCGAGGTCGTGATCCTGAACCTTGGTACAATAGAGCGCAGAGTCGCCACTCTCCTTATAAAGCATCTTAGAGAAATCGAGACTCTCCCATTTTTCTTTCACAGCAGCATCAATTCCCTGTGCCACCTCGTCAACAGTGAGAGTCTTTATCAGTTCGGTTCTACCCACAATGTCGTTAAGACTCTTGAATCCCATTTCAGCAAGATACTCTCTAACCTCCTGAGCAAGGAAGGTGAAGAAGTTAACCACATTCTCGTAGCTTCCACGGAAATGAGCTCGCAACTTTTCGTCTTGAGTGGCAACGCCCATAGGACATGTGTTCTGCGAACATTTGCGCATCATAACACAACCAAGGGTTATCAATGCTGCTGTACCGAAAGCAAACTCCTCGGCACCAAGCAGAGCCATCATGATTACATCGCGACCACTCTTGAGCTGACCATCAACCTGCAGACGCACCAGTGAACGCAAGCCGTTCTTAACGAGTGTTTGCTGAGTTTCAGCCAAACCAATCTCAGGCGAGATACCCGCAAAGCGCATACTTGATGCAGGACTTGCTCCTGTTCCACCTTCGGCACCCGAGATAATAATCAAATCGGCCTTAGCCTTTACCACACCGGCAGCAATGGTGCCCACTCCACTTTCAGCTACCAATTTCACCGAGATAGCTGCATCGGGGTTAACATTCTTCAAATCGAAGATGAGCTGCTTCAAGTCCTCGATAGAATAGATATCGTGATGTGGTGGAGGCGAGATGAGCGAAATACCAGGGATAGAATGACGAGTCTTAGCTATAATCTCGTTAACCTTATATCCTGGCAGCTGTCCACCTTCACCAGGTTTAGCACCCTGTGCCACCTTAATTTGAATTTCCTCGGCATTAACAAGGTATTCGGTGGTTACACCAAAGCGACCACTGGCCACCTGCTTAGTTTTACTGCTGCGTGATATACCATCAACGGTGGTGTGGAAACGTTCCTCGTCTTCACCACCTTCACCAGTATTGCTTCGAGCACCCAGTTTGTTCATGGCAAGACACATAGCCTCGTGAGCTTCCTTGCTCAATGCACCGAAACTCATGGCACCTGTAACAAAATGCTTAACAATGCTCTCTACAGGTTCAACATCCTTGATATCGATAGGCTTGCGCTTGTAGTCGAGGAAATCGCGCAGGAAGATTGGACGTTCCTTGCTGTCAACCAACGAAGTGTATTTCTTGAATAGTTCGTAGTCGCCCTTGCGTGTTGCCAACTGCAGAGTTGCAATGGTCTCAGGATCCCAGGCATGCTTGATGCCGTCTTTGCGCCAATGAAACAAGCCATTCAAAGAAGCAAGATCGCTGGCAGCATGATCTTCATCAGCCTTGCCAAAAGCTATATCGTGCAGAGCTATGGCATCGTGAGCAATGGTCTTTAGACCAATACCGCCTACGGTGCTTGTCTCTGTTCCGAAATAAGCCTTAAGCAAACTCTCGTTCAAACCTATTGACTCAAATATCTTGGCACCACGGTAGCTACGGATGGTTGAAATACCCATCTTAGCCATAATCTTGAACAAGCCCTTCTTAACCGCCTTGATGTAGTTAGCCTCGGCAGTGGCATAGTCTTCCTGGATTTTGTGACGCTTAACCAAATCGTCGAGAATAGCATAGGTGAGATAAGGACACAACGCACTTGCACCATAACCCAAGAGCAATGCAGCGTGCATCACCTCGCGAATTTCACCACTCTCAACGATAAGAGCTGTCTGCACACGCTTTCCAACCGAGATGAGATAATGGTGAACGGCACTCACAGCAAGCAGAGAAGGAATGGCAACATGCTCCTCGTCAACATCCCTATCGCTAAGGATGATGTAGTTGTAGCCCTCTTCAACACTCTTCTCGGCTTCCTTGCATAGAGCATCAATAGCATCGTGCAAGCCGTCTTCGCCCTTTGACTTCTCAAAGAGCATAGGAAGTTTAATGGTATTAAATCCTTTATATCTAATGTTACAAAGTATATCCAACTGAGTATTGGTGAGAATAGGATGTGGCAGGCGCACCATCTTGCAGTTTGTCTCGTTAGGCTTCAAAATGCCCGTACCCACACGACCGATATATTCAGTGAGGCTCATCACAAGGTTCTCTCGAATAGAGTCGATGGCAGGATTTGTTACCTGAGCAAACTGCTGACGAAAATAGTTGAAGAAAATCTGTGGTTTGTCGCTCAACACAGCCAACGGAGTGTCGTTACCCATTGAGGCAAGAGGTTCCTGTCCCTTTGTAGCCATAGGCACGATGGTGCAATCAACATCCTCGGTGCCGAAGCCAAACTCAATCTTTTTACGTTCAATATTCTCAACGGCATTTTCAACCTTTCGTCCACTATGAATTTTCTCAAGCTGAATGCGATTTGTGCTCAACCACTGGCGATATGGATGCTCGTTAGCCAGTTTATTCTTTATCTCGCCATCATAATATATTTTTCCTTCCTGAGTATCAATGAGCAAAATTTTACCTGGCTGCAAGCGTCCCTTCTCGGCAATCTCTGATGGGTCGAAATCCATCACTCCAACCTCGCTTGCAACAACCATCATATCGTTCTTTGTAATAGTGTAACGGGCAGGACGCAAACCGTTTCTATCCAACAATCCGCCAGCATATCTACCATCACTGAAAAGCAATGCTGCAGGACCGTCCCAAGGCTCCATCAAAATAGAATAATATTCATAGAAAGCTTTCAAATCCTCAGAAATAGGATTCTTGTCGTTGAAGCTTTCTGGCACCATCACAGCCATTGCATGAGGTAATGACATACCGCTCATCACAAAGAACTCGAACACGTTGTCAAGACTTGCCGAGTCGCTCATTCCAGGCTGCACAATAGGCGAAATCTCGCTTATGTCGCCCAACGCATCCGACGACAATACAGTTTCACGTGCCTGCATCCAGCCACGGTTTCCCCGAATGGTATTAATCTCTCCATTGTGAGCCAACATGCGGAAAGGCTGCGCCAAGCTCCATGTTGGGAAGGTGTTTGTTGAGAAACGACTATGCACAAGAGCCAATCCACTTGTGAAATAACTGTTAGTGAGATCAGGATAATATAAACGCAGCTGCAAGCTTGAAAGCATACCCTTGTATATAATACTCTTGTTCGAAAGAGAACAGATATAAAAATCACTTGCCTCAGCATTATTAAGTTCCTTAACACGCTTTTCTATCTTCTTCCTAATAATATAAAGTGTGCGTTCAAACACAGGAACCTTATCATCGGTAACACCAGTTATAAACACCTGTTTCACATCAGGCTCACTTGCCAGCGCAGCCTCACCAAGGCAATCAGGATTAGTAGGCACATTGCGAAGATGCATCAACGAAAGCCCTTCACGCTCAATTTCTTCTATCATGATAGATAGAATCTCCTGCTGACATTTCTCATCCTTAGGCAAGAAAATCAAACCAGTACCATACTTGCCCTTCTCTGGCACAGGAATCCCCTGAAGCAATATAAACTCATGTGGTATCTGTAACAAGATACCAGCACCATCACCTGTTTTGCCATCGGCACCCTCTGCACCACGATGACGCAGATTCTCAAGCACCTTCAGCGCATTGTCAACAAGTTCATGGCTTTTATTTCCGTGGATATTCACCACCATACCCACACCACAAGCGTCGTGCTCATAGGCGGCATTATACAACCCTTCCCTATTTGTCATAACATTTAGTTTTAATACTTTTACCCTATCATTTTGATTGCAAAAATACAAATTTACTTTCAAAATGATATAATAAATAAAATAATTAAAACAAAGAAATATGTAACAACTACGAATTTATAACTCTATAGTGCTTACAAATTGTAACAAACAAGGGGGATAAAATACCATAAAAATACCAATTTGTAAGTTTGATTAAGAAACAACAAAAAATCAGGAGCAACCTGCCTCACGGCATGCTACTCCTGGAAAAAACAGTAATTAACTTAAATTTAAATCAATATTGCAAGGGGAATCTATAACAGAGTATAGAACATCCCCGTAAAACAAAAACTTAATCCTATTTGCTAAATCATTCTATATTAAACTAACCAAATATTAATTCAAAGTCTTCGTTGACTTAGTTTTGCTGCAAATTTAATAAAACAAAAACAAATAGAAGAACTTTTTTCAATAAACTATCGGGAATTATCAACGAAAGCCACACTCAATATAATCTCTGCACTCTTCCATCAACCATTTAGGTGTGCTGGTGGCTCCACAGATGCCCACGCTCTCGGCTCCATCAAACCAGTGCATATTAATCTCGTCGGCTTTCTCCACCTGATAGCTACGAGGATTCACACGATGACACTCATTGAACAGCACCTTACCGTTGCTGCTCTTGTGCCCAGCCACAAACAACACCACATCATGCTGTGAAGCAAATGTAGAGATGTTAGGCATGCGGTTTGCCACCTGACGACAGATGGTATCAAAACTCTTGAATGCAGCATTAGGAGATATATGTTCTTGAATATAGTCGATGATGCGATGAAACTCATCAAGGCTCTTGGTGGTTTGGCTATACAGATAGATATCGTGTTCGAAATCGAGCTGTTTAACATCGTCAAACTTCTCAATAACAATAGCGTCACCATGAGTCTGCCCCACAAGTCCGAGCACCTCGGCATGTCCATTTTTGCCAAAGATAACAATAGAGTGCTGCTCCTCGCCCTCGTATTGCTTCTTTATACGTTTCTGCAATTGTAGCACCACCGGACATGTGGCATCAATAATTTCAATATTGTTACGTTTAGCTATTTCATAGGTCTCAGGTGGTTCACCATGAGCACGCAATAGCACCTTTACATCGTGCAACTGCTTCAACTGTTCGTGATCAATGGTGATAAGTCCTTTTTCGTGCAGACGTTCCACCTCCATACCGTTATGAACAATATCGCCAAGACAATACAAGCGCTCGCCCTTTGCGAGTTCCTCCTCGGCTTTCTTTATGGCAGTAGTCACCCCGAAACAGAATCCACTACCATTATCTATTTCTATTTTCATTTTCTATTTTTTATTTTAATCTCGAATATTTTTTATCTCGAATATTTTTTATCTCGAATATTTTTTATCTCGAATTAGAGAATTAGAGAATTAGAGATTTTTTTTGCCTCTTCGAGGCTTTATTAAATATCCTTAAATTAGGATTATATAGATTTTTAAGAATGTGGGCGCAAGCCAAAATTCTCTAATTCTCTAATTATTCGAGAATAGCTCTCATCAGTTCGTCGAGATTAAAAAACATCTCTTAGAAAACATCGAGATTATCTTGTAACAACGTTTATTACAACCTTTGGCTGATTAGGGTCATTAGTAATCATAAGCACTCGTGGACGGCGACGCTGCAACAAACCAGCAAGAGCAGTTATCTTTAGTTTAGCCGACTTGCCTGGCTCGATATGAGTATTGTTGAGCGAAACCTCAAGTCCCACTGTTGACATCTGCAAACTGCTAATCTCGAGAGTTTTCTTTCCCTTATTAGTTATGAGAATAGTGCCCTTAAGCTTTTTCTTGTTGCCAAAAGAGCCCAAATCAAGCTTAGTGGAGCTTGCGTTAAACACAGGTGCGCTTGCACGCTGAGCAGCATTAAGATGAGCAAACGAAGGAAGCAACACTGCCGAAACAGGCAACACATTATTTTCATTCACCTTGTCACCAGGGAACAATCCCAAGTACACTTCCGTTTGGTTCAATCCGAAATCACGCAACTTACGTGAATCGAGCTGTATTGAAATCACGCCTTTATACCCTGGAGCAAGGCGTTTGGGCTGCACCGAAGCACGAAGATAAGGAGGCAGGTGCATCACCTGAGGTTCAGCCACCTTGTCAGACTTGTTCTGAATATGAATCTTTTGAATAGGTCGATCACCACGGTTCACATCATCGAACTCCACATTATCAACATCGGTAAGGAAATCACCTATGGTATAAGGATACTTTCCGTTGAAGTCTTTCTTCTCGCTCACCACAACGCCCTTTATTGTAAGCATTATAGGTTTGTCAGAGCCAGCCTCATACACTCCAATCTGCTTTTGAAAATGTCCCAATGTCTTAGCGTCATAAATAGCCTCGATTTTAAAATCGCTATTCGCAGCAATGCCGTTAATAGGAAACTTCACATCCGTGCATCCGCAATCAGTGCGCACAGTCTCCAAACGAAGTTCGTTGGCACTTTTATTATGAAGCGTGAACACCACACTTGCAGGAGTGCGATAAAGCACTTCACCCATGTCAATAACACTCTTTTCGGCTGTTACGTTTTGAGCATTCATTCCTGCCGCCGCCAACAGGAAAATGCCTAAAAGGATATTTTTTTTATTCATATTTCTTATTTAACCACTATCTTGAAGGCTGCATCTCTGCCACTATATTCAGGTGCATAGGCACATTGAACAGTACATATTCCCGATGTGTATTCGCCTTCACGATCAACATAATATTCAGTTTCTATTACGTGCTCACCCTTGGCAAGAATGTCAAAGTAATAGTTCGTTGCATTGTCTTTTGGAGCAATGTAATACCCCCAACGATAACCGCTAAGCTGACTTACTGGTTCAAGGCATGCAGCACGCTTGTCTTGAAGCTGCACAAAATCGTAGTCACGATCGGCAGTAATGGTGAGGCGCACCTTTATGCGGTCGCCAACCTTTACTTCCTTATTAGTTATTACCTCACGCTTAACTTTCAGGTTTGTACCTGCCGATGCAACGTTAGCTGTTGTCTGAATGCTTTGTGCATAGACAGCTCCCCAAGATGTGCCCTTATTGTTCTTTTCAAAGGTAATCGTCTTGAGGTTTTCACCTGTCTCCACGCCTTTCATATATCCAATAGCGTTATTGGCTACATCTACGTTCTTGTTGTTGATACGAATAGCGAAATCGTTGTTGTTTGTAGTCAAGGTGCGAGCATTGCTACCAGCAAAGAAAGCATAAACAGCATTAGCTGTGTTCAGCGGAGTGTCCCAGCTCTGTGTGCGCTTGCTCTGCAAAAGCCATTGCTGCAAGTCGTTGATAAACTTAGCCGAATCAGCCTGCAACAGCTTATAGGCTTCGATAACAGCCACCTGAGTAGGAATCTTGTAGTCGAACCAGCTATAATAAGCCTTTGGTGAATCATAATAGCGTCCCATCTCAGGGGTGTAAACGCTGTATTCGTTAATGCTCTGCAAATATTCTTTAGCCTTTGCTTTATGACCGTTGAGAGCGAGAATAACAGCTGTAGAAGCCTTACCGTAAATGGTATATACTGCAGGCACCTTAGCCAGTTTACCCACCATATAGTCGATGGTGCTCTTAACGGTTGCCTTATTGCTTTCGCCAGCAAGCGACAGACTGTAAATAATATCCAGAGCCGTTTCTGATGGCAACACATTCTTCATGCCCTTCTTCTCGAGTTTCTTCATCTCGGCAGCTTCTTTGTTTAGTTCCGAGATAAGATATGTGCGACAACCGTTAACAAGCTCCATTGGCATAGGCTGTGAGCCAGTCATCTTCTGCAAGCGAACAAGCATCTTATACACCGCAGCAGAAACAAAACGGCTGCCCTTCATACCTGGGCACCAAGGGAAAGAACCATCGTTGTTGGCAAGTTTAGATAGTTTCTGCACTATATCGTTAGTGCGATATTGTGTGGCATTCTCATCAAAGAAATTCTTTAGCAGCTCTCGCTGTTCGGTTTCGTTCTTGGCATCAGCCACCCATGGTGTTTCATCGAGCAACATTGTTTTCAACTCCTCGTTGCCTTGAAGCGCACTCTTTCCATCGTTAACCTTCTTTATCGCGTTGTTTTCAACAAACTTCTTTATAGAAGGATCGAGTTTCAAGATATAACCCGAGAGGGTGTTTGCATATAAAGCAGTAGTCAACGAAAGCGCATCGTCGTTACTTGTATTGCTCACAGTAGGCAAGGTTTCAATAAGCATCCATTCAGGACGAGCGGTGTATTCGTATGTTAGTCGGTTCAGCTTGTTTGCCTCTGGGAACAGTTTGGTGAGATCAACGGTGTATTGTCCCTTATCCTGAAGTGAGAAAGCCTGAGTGGTAGTAACCATTTCCTTATCAGGCAACACAGGTAGATAATGCTGCTCGCCATCAGAATAGTCGTTGCCTTCAACCAACATGCGAACAATAACCACATCGGGGTATTGCTTTGGCATGAATGCGAACTGCACAGGTTTGCTTTCGTTGGCATTAAGCTCTATATCCTTAGAAATGGCAAGAATCACCTTATCGTTTTCAGGATTAACAATCTCCATGCGAACCTTTCCCTTAACCAGCTTGTTGGAACTATTTGAAACGTTAGCCGAAAGGGTAGGCTTGTCACCACGACGCACAAAGCGAGGCATATTTGGCTGCACCATTACCGTTTTAGCAGCAACAGCCTCAGCATCAATATAGCCTGAGTTCATAGTCTTATCATGTGCCAAGCCCATGAAGCGCCATGTGGTTACGCTTTCAGGAAGAGTGAACTGTATGTTCACATTTCCCTTGCCGTCGGCAACAAGAGCAGGATAGAAGAAAGCTGTTTCCTGCAAGTTATCTCGAACGCATCTCGAAGGCATCTCGAAGGATGCTGCCTCATCTGAAGATATAGCTTCTTTTGCCTTGAGAACTTCGCCATTAACACCATCGTTACCCTTAACAACTAAGGCTTCGAGAGATGACAATTCTAATGTTTGAGAACGTGCCACAGCCTTCGGCGCTACTAACTTAGTTATCCTACTTAATAAAGACGGACGCTTACTATAGCCAATATAAACTACTTGCATATATGGGAGCACACTACTATCCCAGCTGCAATAGCCAATAGGTTTTTCCGACAACAAGTGCAAAGAACGTTCACCATTTAAGGAAACACTTCCAAAAGACATAGCCCGCCAATATGCATTTACCAAATTTACATGAGGTGTAAACAAACTCTTTGTCCAGCTATGATTAGTTAGAGCATCCAAACTCTTATCATAAAGTACAGAGAGCAGCTGAGCCTTTGCAGGCTTGCCCTTGGAGTCGGTAATATTAAGAGTCCATGTTTCTTTCTGTCCTGGAGTGAGTCGATCACGGAAAGTTGTCCATTTCAAATTCAACTTCTTATCAGGCAACGGACGCCCGATACTCACCTTGTGTGAATACTGTTTGCCATCAAGAATACTTGCAAAACAAATAGTTATGCCATCGCCCCACTCTTTCTTATAAGTGAAACTACGTGTGGTAAGAGCATTAGACTGTTTTACCACACCTTTCTCTATAACGCTATCGTTAGAAAGAATTGAGTAATACACATATCTGTTTTCATCGCTCGCACCAAACTGCACGTAAACAGGTTGATCATTTGTTTTGAATTGTGTGCCAGAAACATAGAACCAATCGTGAGTATCAATAACAGGCTGCTTATCCTTCATAGAGAAAACTATCATCTTCTCGCTTAGGGTGTCGGTACCACAAACAGCCTCTACATGATATTCACCTGAGCGCAAACCAAGTTTCTTTAAGTCAAAAGGTTTGTTGGCGTCACAGGTGAACGACTTATTATAATCCTTTGCCTTTATAGTGAGGCTCACAATACCCGGAATCTCCTCACGCAAGAGATTCTGATAAGAATATGTAACAGTTTTCAAGCTGTCGGCAATAATCTTCTTAGGAAGGTTACTACTTAGAATAGTAGAACGATTACTCAAAGGCAAAGAGGTTTCTGCATTATGGCTCTCGCCTGCTCCATCGGTGACATCAACGGTAATATCGTATGAATAATACTGGGCAATATCAGAGTTTATATTCTCAGGCAATTCCATATACAAAGGTATTTGGAAATGGCCATCAGCATCTGTAAGAACAGTATCGTGAGCTATCTCTTCTGTTCTTGCACGAGAATAGAACCAATAGCTTGAAGGACGGCGCACAACATTATAAACAACACGTGCTCTCTGAACAGGCACGCCCGAATAAGTCTTGGCATAACCAGTAACACGAACAGAATCGCCACTCTGGTATTTCTCCTTCACCTTGTCAAAGGTAACCTCAAACTTTGGACGCTTGTATTCTTCAACCTTAATAGAATTATAACAAGAAACCTTATTGCCCTTGACACTAATATTATAGTTGCCAGTAAGACCCTTTGTTGGCAACACGAAGTCAACAGCAGCTGTACCAAACTCATCTGTTGTTACTTCTTTTTTACCTATTTCCTTAGAATTGGCATCACGAAGAATTACGGTCAGCGCAACATCTTTTGCAGCTTCACTCTCAATAGTATTTAATTGATGTTGCATAACTGCAGACACATGAACCGTCTGTCCTGGACGATAGATTTTTCTATCTGTGAAAGCTGATATACTATAGTTTTCTTTGGATTTTTTAGCATCAAAATATATTGAACTAAAATATACTTTTGGACAGAAATGATCATCATCAGAATAAGCTTTTATTTCAGAAATTCCTTTTCCGTTAGCTGCATAATAAGCTTCTCCTTGATTATCACATGTAAGGGTAACAGTTTTATCATTACTTAATATCAAATCAATCTTAGCTCCAGCCACAGGTTCACCTGTAGAAGCCTTAACTGCTACAAAACGATATTGCTTATTAGGTAATTCGTGATAAATAGCCATAATATCGCTCACGTAGAACACAGCACGCTCTGCTGGCACCTCGCTGTTATTGGTGGTTATCTCTGCAAGATAAACGCCTCGCTCAAGAGGGGCAATCTCTATAGAGTCGTTAAGCACCTGATAATCAGGTATTCCTACATAGTGACGTGTTTCCGAGATTTGTGTTTCAGGCAGTAGCAAACGCTTGATGCGAGCCCAATCCTTGCTTCTCTGCGGATACAAATCCTCATATTGCTGAAGATTCAATCGGGTAACGGAAAGCGTTAACTGCTGAATATTAGTAAGGGTATTGATGCGCAATGTGTGCTTCTTACCAGGAGTAAGCGCCTTATTACTTAGCATGGCAAAATAGCTTGGCTGTGTGAGTCGAGCTTTTGCATTACGCAAAATATTCATTCTTGGCCATGAGCCCCATTGCGCAAGAGCATAATTAATATAGTCTATCATGTCCTTCTCATCGGTATCAGAAGCCTGCTCGATAAACTTATAACGGTCTATGGCAAGTTCTCCACACACAGAAAGGTCTTTATACACATTAATGAGCGAATCAATCTGCTGTAAATAGTACGATTTTTTCACAGTCAAAACACCATTCTGTTTTTGCTTAGCTAACAATTCGTGAGCACACAAGCAAGCTGCCGAACGGTTATTATGAGAAAGATAGTAATCATGTAGAGTTTTAAAGTCGCGAGTTTCATAGCCCACAAGATGCAGCAAATCATTATTGAAGATTTTGGCATCTGCACCCGAAACAGCCATTGGCTCATAGTCTTTCACCTTTACTTGAGCAAGCAATTCTGGCTCCGACATAGCCAATTTTGCATATTTCTCAACTAAAGTATCGGCTTCATCTGTAAACCTTGGCTTTTCTTCATATATCTTAGCTAAAAGTGACTGATACACATGCGCCAACACAGGGTTGGTGTTGCGTATTTTCTGCTCGTATTCAACAACACGAGCAAGGCCAGCCTTCAGCGAATCATCCGACAGATCTTGTTGTTTTTGAAGCATCATCATCTGCGCCTTTAGAAACTGTCCATAGTTTTTCTCTGCTTTTGCTTTATTCACTATCTGCTGCAACTGAGCAATAGTAGTCTTGGGCAAGTCTTTCTTATTACTCTCATCAACCTTTTTCCAAAGCGAAGCATAAGTTTGCGCTTGTATCATCATAGGAGCGGCAAACAAACCGATAGCCACAATAGCGAGGCGGATCAAAAAAGTAAATTGATTCTTCATAAGATATATCGCATTTTATCCACAATTTATATTGTCACTAATTGCAAAGATAAGAGTTTTTTATTATATTTGCATCGGTAAAATTGATAAATATAATTAAATAGGTTATTTATGGAGAACAAGAAGTATGGCCATTTCGACGATGCCCATCGCGAATATGTCATCACTGACCCCAAGACCCCATGGCCTTGGATCAACTATTTAGGTAACGAGGATTTTTTCTCGCTGATCAGTAACACAGCCGGAGGTTACAGCTTCTATATGGATGCTAAGTTCCGCCGCATCACACGTTATCGCTACAACAACGTGCCTATGGACAACGATGGTAGATATTTCTACATCAAGGACGGCGACACCGTGTGGAACCCAGGTTGGAAACCCTGCCGCACCCCACTCGACTTTTACGAAACCCGCCATGGTATGAGCTACACACGCATCACCGGTCGCAAGAACGATGTTGAAGCAAGCGTGCTCTTCTTTGTGCCTCTGCACACATGGGGCGAGGTGCAGAAAATGACCCTCAAGAACCTTGGAAACGAGGTGAAGAAGCTTAAGGTGTGGTCGTTTCAGGAGTGGTGTCTTTGGAATGGTGCTACCGATATGGAGAATTTCCAGCGCAACTTCTCTACTGGCGAGGTTGAGATTGAAGGCTCGGTTATCTACCATAAAACAGAATATCGCGAGCGCAGAAACCATTACTCGTTCTATAGCGTAAACACTCCTATTCAGGGATACGACACCGACCGCGAAACATTCGTGGGCCTATATAGCGAAAAGTCTATGCCCGATGTAGTTGCCGAGGGCACACCTCGTAATAGCTGGGCACATGGATGGAGCCCTATAGCATCACACTATATCGAGGTTGAGTTGCAGCCTGGAGAGAAGAAAGACCTTATCTTCCTTCTCGGTTATGTTGAGGAAAAGCAGGAACAGAAGTGGATTGCTCCTGACGGCTCGTTCTCAGACAAAGACGGTCTCGACATGGTTATCAACAAAACACAGGCTAAGAACATGATTGCAGCCTTCGACACCACAGAGAAAGTTGACAAGGCATTTGCACAGCTACAGGCATACTGGGACAATCTGCTTGGCATCTATGTTGCTAAAACAGGCAACGACAAGCTCGACCGTATGGTTAACATCTGGAACCAGTATCAATGCATGGTAACCTTCAACATGAGTCGTTCGGCTTCGTTCTTCGAAAGCGGTATCGGCCGTGGAATGGGATTCCGCGACTCAAATCAGGATCTTGTTGGCTTCGTTCATCAAATACCACAGCGTGCACGTCAGCGCATCATCGACATCGCGTCAACACAGTTCCCCGACGGTGGTTGCTATCACCAGTATCAGCCACTCTCTAAGCGTGGAAACAACGACATCGGTGGTGGCTTCAACGACGACCCATGCTGGCTCATCTTTGGAACAACAGCATATATCAAGGAAACAGGCGACTTCTCTATCCTCGACGAGATGGTGCCATTCGACAATCAGCCTGGTTCTGAGGTAACACTCTTCGAACACTTGAAGATTTCAATGGACCACGTCATCAAGAATCTTGGTCCTCACGCCCTACCCCTCATTGGTCGTGCCGATTGGAACGACTGCCTTAACCTCAACTGCTTCTCTTGGGACCCTAACGAGAGTTTCCAAACAACCGAGAACAACAGCGAAGGCTCAAAGGCTGAAAGCCTCATGATAGCAGGACTTTTCGTAGTAACAGCCAAAGACTATGTTGAACTGTGCCAGCAGATTGGCAAGAACGACGAGGCTACACGTATGCAGAAAGCAATCGACGCTATGATTGCAGCTGTGAAGAAACATGGATGGGACGGCGAGTGGTTCCTGCGCGCATACGATTTCAAGGGCAACAAGATTGGTTCAAACGAAAACGAGGAAGGCAAAATATTCATCGAGTCACAAGGTTGGTGCACCATGGCAGGAATTGGTCTTGAAGAAGGACTCTGCGACAAGGCTCTCGACTCTGTCAAAGAGCGTATGGAATGTGAGCATGGTATTGTACTCAACAACCCTGCCTACACCCACTACCATGTTGAAATGGGTGAGATTAGCTCTTACCCGGAAGGTTACAAGGAGAACGCTGGTATCTTCTGCCACAACAACCCATGGGTTATCATCGGTGAAACCGTTGCCGGACGCGGTAACGATGCCTGGAAGCACTACACCAAGATACTTCCATCATACGTAGAAGAGAAATACCAGACTCTGCACAAGGTTGAACCTTATGTGAACTGCCAGATGGTAGCCGGCAAGGATGCAGCCCGCCCAGGCGAAGGTAAAAACTCATGGCTCACAGGAACAGCAGCATGGATGTGGTACACCGTGAGCGAGTTCATCCTCGGTGTTAAACCAACATACAATGGTTTGCTCATCGACCCATGTCTGCCCGAAACAGCAAAAGAATACTCTGTTACACGCCGTTTCCGTGGTGCCGAATTCAACATTCACGTCACCAATCCAAATGGCAGCCAGAAGGGCATTAAGAGCCTCGTCGTTGACGGTAAACCTGTTGACGGCAACATCGTGCCATTCAGCGAAGGCAAACACAATGTTGAGGTTGTAATGTAGTAAACTCCTCTATTTTTAACATAAGCCCAATGAACTTTTCACGTGAAGAGTTTTTGGGCTTTTTTAACAAACGACTTTATTATTTTTTAACACAGCAATTTTATTGTTTTTAACATAATAATTTTATTATTTTTTAACACAGCGTTTTATTGTTTTTTAACACAACGAACTCTTTTTGCATGTTGTGAAGTGCTTAATGTAATAAATGTAATGTAAGAATGTAATAATTGAACGAACATGATCCTGCAAAATATTACAAAATTACATATTACATATTACATTAAGCACTTTGCATGTGTGCAAAGAGGGAGAGAAAATAGTTATAATTTATAATTATAATATAAGTATATTAATATATAATATATATTATATATTAATATAAGCATTATCCAGCAGACTTGCTTGTGCATGTTCAAAAATGCTTATTGTAATAAATGTAATGTAATAATGTAATTTTTTAGGGCACAAAAATAGTTTTCGTTGTTTTAACAGATTTTTACACGTAAGTGCCACCTCAAATTTTGACGCATGAATATTGCTTCGTATCTTTGCAATGTACAAAAACAAAAATGATGAGCTCATCCTAAACACATCCTAAAGGTGTCCTAAAGGAAACACGAAGCAAAACACCAGCCCTAACCTAAAAAACAATGGAGAGTAATTCTGGGAAAGAATCAATGATATAATCGGCGTGGGCACTCTTGAGGGATTCAACAGAGCCATTACCATAGGTTACACCACAGGTGGTACAATGAGCATTACGCCCCATGAGGATATCAAAATGAGTGTCGCCAACAACAAGGGCATTGGCTGGCGAAATTCTAAAATGATGCAAGGTGCGGGTAACAGGTTCGGCAGCAGGTTTAGCCTCGGTAACATCATCGGCGCCAATAACAAAAGAAACAATATCCTCGATGCCATACTCCTTTACGAACTCAATCAAAGATGAATGGTTACGACTGCTGGCAAAAGTTATGATGATGCCTTTTTGATGTAGCTTACGAAGAGTCTCGATGCAGCCGGGATAAGGGGGCACGGTGCCAGGCTGCTTTCGCACTTCAAAAATACGCCTATAGGTTGAGGCACAAAGCAAGGCAGTATCCTCGTCAATATCTGGCAGATTATCATTCTTGCAGGCTTGCAAAAAACATTGTGCCAAGGGCAAACCGATAGTTTTAGCACAGGCGAGTGCTGATGGTTTTTGCATGTGCAATGCATCAAAGGTTGCCATCATTATCTGCACAATGAAATCGGTGGAATTGCCTATTGTGCCGTCGAAATCAAGAATAACTATTTTGTACATGAAAATCGGAATAATCGGAAAATTCGGAATAATCGGAGTATTCGGAAAATTCGGAATAATCGGA
Organism: Prevotella sp. UBA4376; assembly: GCA_002391185.1. GTDB lineage: Bacteria > Bacteroidota > Bacteroidia > Bacteroidales > Bacteroidaceae > Prevotella. Next base: position 9,496 of record DGRY01000042.1, on the reverse strand, counting down.
AAATCAGAATAATCAGAAAACTCGGAAAATTCAGAATACTCGGAAAATTCAGAAAATATTATTCAATATTCAATATTCATTATTCAATAGCAAAGCGCAGGCGTCTGCGCCTGCGCTTTGCGCCTTAGAACAACTTCTCAGGATATACTCCCTCGTCAACAAGGCTCTGTATCTTTGCCACAACACTTGGGCGGTCGGCAGAATAGGTTACGCCAAACCACTTTGAAGTGGTGTCGAGAACTTTAACAGTAGCTGTTTTGTCGTTGATGAGCTTGTTAACCATCAATGGAATGAAATATTCTGATTTGAGATTCTGCATGTTCTTTGGATCAGAGAGGAACTCACGGAAATAAGCCTCGCTATACTCAAAGTAATCGGGTGTGAAGCCCCACACATTCATGCTCACAGGTGTGTTATCATCAACTGTTACCCACTCACCCTGCTCGTCTTTGTACTGAATTTCAGAGCCATGACGTTCAATCTCTGTGCGCTCAACAACTGTGGTAAGGTTGCCGTTCTCGTCTTTTGAACAGATACCACGAGCCACAGTACCATTCTCGCTAAGAGTGTTACCTACACGGAAGCCCACCATAGCATAGGTGTTCTTGCTGCCCTCAGGAAGCTCAGAAAGGAACTTACCAATAACCTTGAAACAGTCGCGATTGTAGAAATCGTCGCAGTTGATAACGCAGAAAGGTTCCTTGATAGCACTCATTGCCATAAGCACAGCATGATTGGTACCCCATGGTTTCTCACGACCCTCAGGAACAGAGAACCCCTCTGGCAGACTGTCAATGCCCTGGAACACGAGTTCACAAGGCACATGTCCTTCGTATTTTGAGAGAATCTTCTCGCGGAAATCCTGCTCAAAATCCTTACGGATAACCCATACTATCTTTCCAAATCCGGCCTGAATAGCATCGTAGATACTATAGTCCATAATGGTTTCACCATTAGGACCCAGACCATCGAGCTGTTTCAAACCGCCATAACGGCTGCCCATACCAGCAGCCAGCAATAATAAAGTTGGTTTCATACTTTTAATGGTTTATATTTTTATCTTCATCTTTTTCAGCATACAAAGATAGTAAATAATTACGAATTACGAATTACGAATTTGGAATTAGTTGCGCAAAGGCGCAATTACAAATTACAAATTACGAATTTTGGAATGTATAACTCGTAATTAAATAATTCCGAATTGCGAAGCAACTAATTCCAAATTCGTAATTCGTAACTCGTAATTCTAGAACGGATACCCGATAGCAAGATGAATGCTTTGGTTGTCCTTGAACTTACCTATATTGAAAAAGCCTGATTTATAGGGCACATGCAAACCTATTCCCCAATCAACACGAATAACAAAAAAATCAAGATCATAGCGCACACCAACACCTGTGCCCAAAGCCATGTCCTTGAGCAGACGGTTGAACTTTAGCTGTCCTCCTGGGCGAGATTCTTCATCGTGCATGGTCCACACATTGCCCGCATCAAGGAACACAGCTCCATACAGATTGCCAAAGATACGCGGACGATATTCAAGATTGGCAAGAAACTTGATGTCGCCAGTTTGGTCAAGATAAGATGTGGTGTTCTCGTTAGGCACATAAGCACCAGGACCGATAGAGCGCACGGTGAAAGCACGAATGCTATTGGCACCTCCCACATAGAACTGTTCGCTCCAAGGCGCTGCCATAGAATTGCCATAACTCCATATAGCACCTGCCGACACATGAGCCACAAGATCGGAATGTTGCCCCATTGCCCATGTTTTGCGGAACTCGGTGTCGATCTTGAAGAACTGTGCGAAAGGATTCTTGAACATTGTTTTGTCCTTGTTGTTCCACTTCTTTCCGCAAGCAAGGTATCCAAGTGCAAGAATATTGCCTGCCTCGCTGAGATTGAGCTGCCAGAAAATTGGATTGCGATAGTTTGCCGGCGAGGTGTAAACATAACTATAGCGCATCTTGGGGATGAACTGGTCTTTCATCGAAATTTGCAGATAAGGGCTTGTTGCCATTATCTCATCAAACTCCTGTGTGTGGCTCGTCATGTACTCGTATTCAAGCGTAAGCGGAGATATCTGGTGAGCCGACTGTGCCGATGTTTGGAAAGTGTATGTGAGTTCTCCCGATACTATATGGCGCTTAAAGAACCCAGCTCGGTTGATAACGCTTGTTGATGCCTTAAGAAGGGTTGTTGGGGTGGAGAAAAAACGACGGCGCGAACGCTGACCAGGTTGTGGGCGACGGCGCTCAACATTGAATGGCAACAGCAAACGTGGCAAATGAAGGGATATGTCGCCACCATATTCGTAAGAGTGAATACGGTCGCCTCCAGCACTAATATTATGTCCCGTTTGCCATTCGTAGTTTCCATTTAGATTAATATCAAGAAGTTCGCCACCACGAAAGGCATTGCGCTTGGTGAGACCAAGCACCAATCCCGGACCGGTGCGACCACTTGTGCGCCCCTTGAAATTGCCTTCTACATAAACATCGTATGGCTTATCGAAAACGCACGATAGTGTGAGATCGAGAGTGTCGCAAGTGAGCGAGCTGTCGCGAGGTGTAAACTTGAAATCGACCATTGAGAAGATGCCATTGCTCGAGATTTTATTGTTTGACTCTTCGTATTTCTCATAGCTATATGGCTGCCCATGGCGCAACTTCATATCCTTCAAGATTACACGTGAACGAATTGGCGAACGCTTACCATTATAGAGCACGGTGAAACGACGATGAGAAATGCTGTCGTTGAGTTTTTCCATAAACTGCTTGCGCAACTCAAGACGAATGTTACCCATATAATACTTGCGCTGAGCACGTGCGGGCAGATTATCAGCCAGTTTAAACTGCAGCTGCACTCTTCCTGGCACGGTAACTGTGTCAGCAAGATAAGAAGCATAATCGGGCTGATAATAATAATAGCCATTATTGCGCAACAAACGACTTATGCGCTGGCGTTCTTCATCAAGGGTGGAAATATCAAAGGCTTCGCCATTGCATACTGCCGTTTCGTCAAGAGTGGATTGAATAAGACTGTCGGTTTCGGGTTTGAAACCGCTATAGGTGATGCTGTCGAGGGTGAACAGATGCCCCATATCAACATCATAAGCAAGTTTACCTTTCTTTGGATTCTTCTGCGCCACAATATCATAGTCAACCTTACCACGGAAATAGCCATGATTGCGCAACACCGACTGCGCCACCGAAGCACGCAAAGCAGGATTTACCCAACTCATGAGCACAGGCGCCTTACCAAAGGTTTTGTTTATCCACTTGCCAAATGCACCATTAGTGTCGTGAAAGGCATTCCAGATCCACAAACTGTAAGGGAATGGTGTGCGATAATAACTGCTTCCAAAGAAAGCACCATTAGGGGCGCAGGCAAGGGCAGCATCTATTTCGGCCTGAATATCGGTGGCATGATCACAAGGGGTGTAGTTGGTGTATTTAACGTGAGTGAGACCTGTATAAAGCTGGTCGCCTTCGGGCACACCGTTTGTGGTGCTGCAAGCCGAAAGCACACACAACACAGAGAAAGCTACAATATGAGAAAGGCTGTATTTATTCATTTACTTTTTGTTTTTAATGCTGTCGGTACGGGTTTTAACAAGTGAATCAGAAGGTAGCAAAAGCTTGTTGCTATCATTGAATTTAAGAATGTCTCTAAATGAAGATATCTTACGGCGCCAGATGAAACCTGCACCATATTCACCCACATTGCCTTCGAGCCAATCGTAGCTGTCACGATCGTAGAAAAGCTTGAGATACTGAGTAGATGCCTCATTGAGACGATATTCAAGTGATATGTTATTAAAGAACTGCTGATTCTGTCCAGCAGCATTAGTGCCTGATGATATTTTCCCACCAACGATAACACGGAGGCGATTGTTCCAAAAACGTTTAGCAAACTTGAACGAATAATCGGTGTGCTGGGTACCTGTTGCATCTGTGGTGTTGTCGAGACCAAACGACAAGTCGAGAGTACGCAAGGCGTTACCCGCAATACCGTTTATCTGACTCTGCAGGAAGGCATTGAGAGCCGAGTTCATAGTAAAACGGCTGGTGTTGCCATCGGTGAGATACATACCTGTGGTGAGCATGGTAACAGCTATCTTTCCGCGTTCTTCCTTTGACATGGTGTTGAGCTGGTTGCTCACACTCATATCTTGTGGTGCATCAATAATAAATTCAAGTCCCATGTTGTTGAGGTTTTTTGAAATAACAACACCACAGGTGAAATCAACAGAGCGCTCGGCTCCACCATCAGACGAAACTGTAGCTTTGTTATGCTCGGTTGCCGTAATATTGAGGCGAGGGTTCATTGGGTCGCCAGTAAACTCAATATACGAACCATCCTGAATGGTAAAAGTCTTCAAAGGTATCACTGGCAAAGAATATTTCATTTCGCCATTATTGAGCGTGTAGCGACCTGTGAGACGCAAGTTATCAACATTGTTGTATTTCATGCGAAGCTCGCCTCCACCTATTAGGTCAACATAGTTCGACTTGTCGGCATTGAGGGCACAAAGAATGTGGGCGCTCTCGTTGATATTCAAAGTCATATCCATGCTGAAACCTGTTAGCGGTGGACGGTTGACTGTTAGTTGCGCTGTATCGGCAAAATCGGTGAACTTAACCAGGTCATCAAGCTGATTATCGGTGGTGAGCGGACTGTCGCGAAGGATATATGTGAGGTCGGTGGAACCAAGTACATCAAGACGACCACGCATCTGAAGATTGTCAACAGGTCCCGACATCATACCATAGAGATTGACAAATGCCTTGCCATAAGCCTCTGAACGCAAATTCTCCTTGGCATCTATAATCTGGAAATTCTCGGCACGCATACGCACATCCATCATCATGCGGTCGAGATTAGCAAAATCAAGATAACCAGAGATGGTGAGCGGACTGTCGTTGTTGGCATACATCTGGAAGTTTTCAAACAACAGGCGGCTATTGGTAATGGTTATTGGGTCGTTATCGAAACGCATCTCAACACCATAAGGTTGGCTCACAAGATAGCAAGAATCGAGATACACTTCGCCATTCACATCGGGTTTAGAGAGTGAGCCTTTTACAGCCACCGACCCTTCACCATAGCCACGAAAACCAAATATCTGATTAGGTATGAATCCGTTGACAAGCGACATTGGTGTATGTGCAAGCGCAAGCGTTGCATCAAGATAGCCCTCGCCCTGAGACAGATATGTTCCCTTGATTGAAGCAACCTCATTATCATCGCACATGAGAACACCATCAACATAGTGTGATCCATCGGACTTAGGCATATAAACAAACTCGGTAGATACATTTCCCATTGGGCAATGCTCGTAAACAAGATTCTTTATCGACATGTTGGATGATATTGACATCTCATCCTGAGTTTGAATGAAGTGATAATCACCATCAAGAACACCTGAAACATGAGGCATATATGGTACCACAGAGAGTATCTGCTGAAGATTGAACTTATACAATGAAACAGTTACATCCTGCAAGGCTTCAAGATTGTCATCATCGGTGAAGATTTGAACACCCATACCATCGTCGGCTTGCAACTTCATGTTAGCTGACACACGACGGTCGTCGCCCAAGAAGATGTAATTGCTGTCGTTAACATGGAAAGTTTTATAACCAAGTATTGGATCTTCATCCATTATCGACAAACGCAGCCCGTTGTGCTCCATAATAGCCTGCAAACCGAGATCAACACCAAGACGGTTCTTATCATCGTAGAGTGAAGCCTTGAGCGAGGATCCACGATCGTTAAGCTGACCATCAAACAGGGCATTGAAAGTGTATTGAGGATTTTTCTTTCCATTGCGCACCTGAGCGGTGTAATGGAAATCATCGTCGATGGTCACTATATTAAAACGAATAGTGTCGAGCTGAATACTGTCGGCAATAAGCGAATCTATTGCCACGCTACCGTTGAGTCCTGTTACAGGCGAAGAGGTCATATCTATGTTTGCACGGGCAAACTGATAGCCATAAGTGCCCAACATGTGAACAAAGAAATTGTCGGAACCGCTGGTGAGATAGATGCGTGCTTGTGGCAAACGCTCACGAATGCGTATTTGATTGATTGTGCGGTTCTTGATTTGTGACTGCAACTCAAGAGTGAGTTTCTCTACTTGAGAAAGCATACGGTCGTACATGCCATGTGCATTGAATACAAGATGAAAATCGCCACAATCGGCAACGCAATGGGTAGTGTCACGATTCGTAAGAAGATCGAGAACAAGGTCTTCCGGGCGATAGGTTTGGTTGTTATCACGAACAGTAATATCGCTGATGAGCCCCTGCACTTTATAATACTTGTTCATGTCGGTCTCTACATCCACATTGGCACAAAGACCAACGGTGAACGGGGTTTCGGTGAACTTCAATCCAAAGAGATCGGCGTGTGAAAGGTCGCACGAAACACTTGCCTTTACAACCTTACGACGAAGGAGTCCATCAATACTGATAAGTCCCTTGAGCATAGGATTATTGCTATCAACAGTGGCATGGGCAACACCATTGCGAAGGGAAGCATCGAGCTTCATTCCTGCAAGGCTATAGCCAGCATAGTTGAACGAGCGAATGTGCGCCTTAGCTAAGAGACGAGTTGAAGGATGCATGAAATCTGTGCCTGAGCCATTTACAGAAACAGAACCCGTGAAACGAGAAAGTCCCATACGAGGTACAAAATTCTGCAAAGGCATGCGATTAGAGTTTAATCGGGCTGTATATTGAAGCGTTCTGCCATTAACGATATTGGCATTTCCACTAAGCGAACCACCTCCATGAGCCACACGGAAGCGTGTATTGTATCTGTTGCCGTTAACTTTCACGTTTCCCGCAAGGGCTATTCCCGAAGGCACACGAATGGTCTTTAGCAAATCGGCATCAAGGAAACTCTTGGTGATAAAACCAAGATTATATGTATGTGCATTGAAATTAACATCTGCTTTAAGACGATTCACATCAGTAGCATTACTAATAAATCCATCGCCCGAGATGCGGAATGCTGTTGGCAGTTCAACCTGCAAACCTGTAAAGCGCAATTTCTGCAGATTTCCCTTTACTGTGCCTTTCACGGTGAGCGGATAACTTGGCCACAAAGCACAGAAGCGACGTGGAAGAGCATCCATAAACGGAACAATATCAGCCTTGGCAAACGAACCATCAACGGTTGTTTCAAACACTCCAGGTAGAGAATCGGAGAAGGCATCAAGATCCATCTTCAAAGACACCTTCAAACGACTGCCCGGTGTACTTGCATAGAACTTTGGAAGATAAAAACACGATGAATCCATACGCATTGGACCAGCAAGATTAGTAATGCTAAGACCACTCTTCTCCTTAAACTGGCAATGACGTAGAATCACGCTCATGTCTGGACTGCAATAATAGAAAGAATCCACTGCAAGCGAAAGATCTGCAAGCGAAAGATGATTAAAATCAAGCCCCTTTGAATAAGCAGCGAAATGATTATCGTAAGAGCATGTGCCTTTCCAATCGAGATGAGCCACACGATAAAGGCTCTTATAAAGATCAAAGTGTCCTTCACGCACATTCATAGTGCTCATATAAACATCAACCTGTAGCGTATCGCCAGGCATATGCACAGAAACAGCGGTATTTGCTACCTTAAGCTTTTCTACATCTACTTTCCAAAAATTCTCACTCTTGCTTGTATCTTCAGGAACAGTATCGCTTAGTTCCACATTCAAGCGAGCGTCCTTCAGTAAAATATTATCTACATGAGCCAATGATTTACCAAGATCTATACCATGTGAACGCAAATCAAGATGCCCCACCCTTCCCTTTACTCGTGCTTGAGGGATGAAATTGGTGGTATTCATCTTCATATCGGCAAACAGTATCTGATCTATCATCACTTGTTTGTCAAGCAAAGGCAAAAGCTGAATATCAACAACTGTCTTGCGAATATCGGCAACAGTATCTTTCACCTGCGGAAGAGAATCATTTTGTTGAATAACGTGTATTCCGTCAATACCCAAATTCAATGGAAACTCAAGATTCACATGCTCAACACGTATATCAAGTTGTGTTTTTTCTGATGCGTAGGATGCAACCTGCTTTACTGCCCAATTTTGAAAAGGTGGAAAGTAAAACAGCAAGAATAGAATAAGAACTAACAACACAGGCACCAAAACAACAATGCCTGCCCACTTAAAATATTTCTTCATAAGCATTCAGTTACCTACGTACTAAATGCAAAGTAAATAATTTTTTTCGAATAAATGCTTGTTTTAAAAAGGAAAAAACATCAAAAACTTTTTTTGATGTTCATTATTAATTCAATATAGACGAATTATAGACGGAATATAGAGGAATAACAAACTATAAAATCACTTCACAGAAGCTGCTATTTCATGCCACAAACGATCATTGGGAAGAGGTGATTCAAGTCTTATTTTTTCCTTAGAAACTGGATGTACAAACTCTACAAAATGCGACAAAAGTGAAATACTTCCATCAGGATTACTTCTGCGTGCACCATATTTTAAATCGCCCTTGATAGGACAACCCATATGAGCAAGCTGACAACGAATCTGATGATGACGACCTGTGAGCAGGCGAACCTCAATAAGAGTATAACGCTCTGAAAAACCTATCACTCGATACTTTAGAACTGCATTCTTTGAATTTGGCACTTCACGATCATATACATAACTCTTGTTCTGTCTCTCGTTGCGAACAATCCAATTTTCTAAAGTGTGCCATTCTCCATCAGGGACATAAGTTGCCTTTCCTTTGCCTTCTGGCTGAACAATAGCCCAATAAGTCTTATGCACCTCACCGTTAGCAAACATCTTATTCAAGCGAGGAAGAGCCTTAGAGGTGCGGGCAAACATCACAAGTCCGGATACAGGACGATCAAGGCGATGCACAACACCCAAGAAAACATTACCTGGCTTGTTATACTTCTCCTTAATATATTCCTTCACAGTTTCAGAAAGCGGAGTATCGCCAGTTTTATCTCCCTGAACGATTTCTCCGCTCTCCTTATAAACTATGATAATATGATTATCTTCATAGACAACTTTCATCCAACAAAAATAATCAATAATCAAAAATTACATATTCATACCACCATCAACCTGGATAACCTGACCGCTAACATAGCTTGAAAGGTCAGAAGCCAAGTAGAGAGCAGTGTTTGCAATATCCTCAACCTGACCACCACGGCGAAGAGGAATCTTGCTTATCCATTCCTTACGGATGTCATCAGGAAGAGCCTGAGTCATGGCTGTGTCAATAAAACCAGGAGCAATAGCATTTGCACGAATACCCTTAGGTCCCATCTCCTGACCAATACTCTTTGCAAGAGCAATAAGACCAGCCTTTGAAGCTGCATAGTTAGCCTGACCAGCATTTCCATGAACACCAACAACAGATGCCATGTTGATAATGCTACCACCACGCTGACGCATCATTACAGGAACACAAGCGTGAATGAAGTTGAAAGCACT
>DGRY01000193.1:3325-10641 GCA_002391185.1 Prevotella sp. UBA4376 | reverse complement strand
TCACTCAGGCTGGTTCTGAGGTGTCTGCACTTCTTGGTCGTATGCCTTCTGCAGTGGGCTATCAGCCTACTTTGGCTTCAGAGATGGGACAGATGCAGGAACGAATCACTTCAACCAAAAATGGTTCTATCACATCAGTACAGGCTGTTTATGTGCCTGCCGATGACCTTGACCGACCCTGCTCCAGCTACCACCTTTACCCATTTGGATGCAACAACAGTGTTGAACCGTAAGATTACAGAGCTTGGTATCTATCCTGCTGTTGACCCATTGGCAAGTACTTCTCGTATTCTTGATCCACTTATTGTTGGTAAGGAACATTATGAGTGTGCTCAGCGTGTTAAAGAGCTGTTGCAGCATTATAATGAACTTCAGGATATTATTGCCATCCTTGGTATGGATGAACTATCTGATGAGGATAAGCTCACTGTGGCTCGTGCACGTCGTGTTCAGCGTTTCCTTTCTCAGCCTTTCGCTGTTGCAGAGCAGTTCACAGGTACCCCTGGCGTTATGGTAAGTATCGAAGATACTATCAAGGGATTTAATGCTATTATGGATGGTGAGGTTGATGACCTTCCTGAACAGGCATTCCTTAATGTAGGTACTATCGAGGATGTGAAGGAAAAAGCCAAGAAACTTTTGGCTGCAGCAGAGATAAAATAATTACGAGTTACGAGTTTGTAATTAGAAATTAATTTGATTGCGAGTTACGAGTTTGGAATTAGGAATTTGTAATTATATAAATTTTCATCGCCAAAGGGCGACCAATTCGTAATTTGTAATTCGTAATTCCACATTAACAATTATGTTAGTACTAAAGATAGTTTCAACAGAAAAGGTGGTTTACCATGGCGAGGTCGAAAGCGTAACTGTTCCTGGTACATTAGGAGAGTTTGAGATTCTCGTTGATCATGCGCCAATAATTTCAAGTCTTGAGAAGGGGTGTGTGAAATATAAAACAAAAGAAGGTGAACAGCGCATAGATATTCTCGGAGGCTTTGTACAAGTAAAGCGCAATGAGGTTTCTGTGTGTGTAGAAGTATAATCTAATAAATAGAATAAGGCGTAAATGGATAGAGAACAACGAATCAAGCGTATTGTAAAGCGTTATCAATTGATTTCGTTATGGATAGTATGTGGAATGTCACTTATTGGTTTCCTTCTGGTGCATTTAGGAGATCTCACCGACCACATCTATAGTGTAGGTTTCTGCAGCGTATATCAACTGGTTGTGAACCGTTTCTCTATCATGGCATGGCGGGCAATAGCTCTTCATTCGCCAAACATCATGGGGCGCTATTATATGGCATGTGGCACTATCCGAATGTTGCTTGCTCTTATTGTAGTTATTGCCGGCATGTTTGTTCTTTATGATAGAAAAAATGTGATGCTTGGCTTTGTCATCACTTTCGCATTGTTCTATATTAGTTCGCTTATGTTTGAAACAATGTTCTTCTCCTTTGTAGAGAAACAGAAACAAAAACGTAATAATTAAGGTATGAAACATATAAAGAAATATCTTCTCATGCTTCTCCTTATTCTCTCTGCCATACCAGGCTTTGCAGAGAAGAAGAGTATTGATATGAAGGAGATATTGTGGGGACATATCAAGGATTCTTATGAGTGGCATGTCACAAATATTGGTAAGACACCTATCGTGTTTCATTTGCCGATAATTGTGAAAAGTTCCACAGGATGGCATGTGTTCTGCAGTAGCGAGTTCTCCGAAGAACCAGATGCACTAGGCAATCGCCCAGGACCTTATGGACTCTATATTAAGAGTGCAAAAGACGAGAAGTATCCTTCCAAGATTGTTGAGAAAGTTGGTAATGATGAAATCCGTCCCTTAGACCTTTCTATCACCAAGACAGTATGTGTGCTCTTTATAGATGCATTCATTCTATTGCTTTGCGTTCTCATACCAGCTCGTTGGTGTCGCAAACACAAGGTTGATGATGCTGCTCCTTCTGGTTTCGTAGGGTTGATGCACATGTTTATCATGTCGGTGTATGATGATGTTATTAAGCCAGTTATGGGTGATGAGGCAGATAAATATGCGCCTTATCTTCTCACATGCTTCTTTTTCATCTTCACAGCCAATATCATGGGTATAGTGCCATTCCCTCCTGGTGGTGGTAATCTCACTGGTAATATTGCTTGCACATGTTTCTTTGGTGTGGCTACATTCCTTGTTACCAATCTTACCGGAACACGTGACTACTGGAAGGAGATTTTCTGGGGTGATGTTCCAACATGGCTGAAGGTTCCTGTACCTTTGATGCCTGTTATAGAGTTGTTTGGTATTTTTACCAAGCCACTTGCTCTTATCATCCGACTTTTTGCCAATATGATGGCTGGTCATGCCATAGCACTTGCTTTTGCTGGTATGATATTCATCATGTTCCATCTCACCACCAGCGATGTCGTGAACAATGTTGCTGGTTCTGGTATGTCGGTAATATCAGTTTCCCTTAGCATCTTCATGATGCTTCTCGAGATTCTTGTAAGCTATATTCAAGCTTTGGTATTTACCATGTTGAGTGCTGTGTTCATCTCTCAGGCACATGTAAAAGAACACGAATAAATGTAAAAGAACAAAACAATAATAATTTAAAAATTTATAGCTATGTTAACATCATTATTATTAGCAGCTGAAGTTGCAAAGTTAGGTGGCGCTATAGGCGCAGGTCTTGCAGTAATTGGTGCAGGTCTTGGTATTGGTAAGATTGGCGGTCAGGCCATGGACGCTATGGCTCGTCAGCCAGAGAAGATTGGTGATCTACGTTCTGCAATGATTGTTGCTGCAGCTCTTGTCGAGGGTGTGTCTTTCCTTGCTGTGATCGTTGCACTCCTTGCAGTTGTAATGTAATTATAGAGTGAGATTTCACATAGAATTTAACTTAAACCAGCGCGAATGGATTTATTAATGCCTGAAAGCGGTCTGCTTTTTTGGATGACCATCGTCTTCCTCATCGTGTTCCTCATCTTGTGGAAATGGGGTTTCCCTTCTATTGTCAAGATGGTGAACGAGCGTAAGGCTTTTATCGATGAGAGTATCAAGAAGGCGCATGAAGCCAACGAGCGACTTGCTAATATTCAGAAAGAGAGTGAATCCATGCTGCAGGAAGCTCGCGAGAAACAGGCAACCATCTTGAAAGAGGCTGCCGAAACTCGTGATGCAATAGTAGAGAAGGCTCAGAACAAAGCTCGTGAAGAAGGTGCACGCATCGTCAACGAGGCTAAGGCTCAGATTGAAACCGAGAAACAGAATGCCATTCGTGACATTCGTTCTCAGGTTGTTGAACTGAGTGTTCAGATTGCAGAGAAAATTCTGCGCGAGAACCTCTCTACTGATGCTAAGCAGATGGATTTGGTAAATCGACTGCTGGATGAAGTTTCTTCTGACGACAAGAAAGAATAAAAGCTTATGGATTATGGTGTAATATCGGTACGATATGCCCGTGCTCTCCTGAAGAGTGCTACTGAGCTTAAAGTAGAAGAAAAGGTATATGCCGACATGATAATGCTTGCTGCTTGTTATGTTGAGGTTGCCGATTTGCGTGCTACGATAGAAAACCCTATGCTCCTGCGCTCAGAGAAAGTGCGTTTGCTCACTACTGCACTTGGCCCCGATGCCAACGAGTTGAGCAAGCGTTTCATAGAGCTTGTGTTGAAAGAGGGTAGGGAAAAAGTTTTGCAATTCATGGCTAATTCATATATCACTTTCTACAGGGAGCAGAAGAATATCATCCGTGGTAAACTAACTACTGCCGCTGCTGTGTCTGAAGCCACTGAGCAGAAGATGAAGCAGATGGTGGAAAGTAGAACTCAGGGAACTGTTGAATTCAACACAGAGGTCGATCCATCTATCATTGGAGGCTTTATCCTTGAGTATGATACTTACAGGATGGATGCAAGCGTTAAGACACGCTTGAACAACATCCTTAGTGAACTTAAATGAAAATAATATGTCAGAAAAAATAAAACCAAGCGAAGTGTCTGAGGTTCTTCAGCGAGAACTTCAGGGCATCAACGATGCGACTCAGTTCGACGAGGTAGGTACCGTGCTTACTGTTGCCGATGGTGTGGCACACGTGTATGGCTTGCGCAATGTTGAAGCTTCCGAGCTCCTTGAGTTTGAAAATGGCACTATGGCTATTGTCATGAACCTTGAGGAAGATAACGTGGGTTGTGTCATCATGGGTTCTACAGCGGGCATCAAGGAAGGCCAGAAAGTGAAACGCACCCATCGAATAGCGTCTATCCGTGTGAATGACAATTTCCTTGGTCGTGTTGTCAATCCTATTGGGCAGGCTATTGATGGTAAAGGCGAAATCAATCTTACCGATGCTATAGAGATGCCACTTGACCGTAAGGCTCCTGGAGTTATCTACCGTCAGCCAGTAAAGGAACCACTGCAGACAGGTCTTAAGGCTGTTGACTCAATGATTCCTATTGGTCGTGGACAGCGTGAGCTTATCATTGGTGACCGTCAGACAGGTAAGACTGCTGTTGCAGTTGATACAATCATCAATCAGAAAGGAAACTACGAGGCAGGCAAGCCTGTTTATTGTATATATGTTGCTATAGGTCAGAAAGCTTCTACTGTAGCTTCTTTGGTACAGACTCTTGAAGATCATGGTGCAATGCCATATACCATTGTGGTAAGTGCTACGGCTGCCGATCCTGCTGCTATGCAGTATTATGCACCATTTGCAGGTGCTGCCATAGGCGAATATTTCCGCGATCGTGGTTATCATGCCCTTGTTGTTTACGATGACCTTTCAAAGCAGGCTGTTGCATATCGTGAAGTGTCGCTTATCTTGCGTCGTCCTTCAGGTCGTGAAGCCTATCCTGGTGATGTGTTCTATCTCCACTCTCGTTTGTTGGAGCGTGCAGCACGTATAAATGATCAGCAGGAAATAGCTGAGCAGATGAATGACCTTCCTGAGAGCATGAAACCTTTTGTAAAGGGTGGAGGTTCTCTAACTGCCCTTCCAATCATCGAAACTCAGGCAGGCGATGTGTCAGCTTATATTCCTACTAATGTGATTTCAATCACCGACGGTCAGATATATCTTGAGAGTAATCTCTTCAATCAGGGATTCCGTCCTGCTATCAATGTGGGTATCTCTGTATCTCGTGTAGGTGGTTCTGCTCAGGTAAAGAGTATGAAGAAAGTAGCAGGTACACTTAAGATAGATATGGCACAGTATCGTGAGCTTGAGAGTTTCTCTAAATTTGCCAGCGATATGGATGCTGTGACTGCAATGACACTCGACCGTGGTAGAAAGAATAATCAGTTGCTCATTCAGCCACAGTATTCTCCAATGCCAGTGGGCGAGCAGATTGCCATTTTGTATTGTGGTGTCAACGGACTCATGCATGCAGTTCCTGTTACCGAGGTGCGTAAGCGTCAGGATCAGTTCCTTGAAGTTATGCGCACACAGCATCAAGACATCCTTGATACCCTTGCCAGCGGCAAGCTCACCGAGGAGACCGAACAATGCATTAAGGAATGTGCAAAGCAGTGCTTCGCGTAAATTTTGAACGATGAATGTTGAACCACTTAGGTCAGTGACCGTTGGTTCTACATTCTAAATTAATTATTATGGCTTCATTAAAAGAGATAAAGACTCGAATAGCTTCTGTTAATAGCACACGTAAAATTACGAGTGCTATGAAAATGGTGGCGTCATCGAAACTTCATCATGCCCAGACTGCCATACAGAATATGTTGCCATACGAAAATCTGTTGGAACATATCCTCAAGAGCTTTTTGATTTCTACTCCAGAAACCAATAGTCCTTACGAGAGTGTGCATGGAAAGTCTCAGCGTGTAGCCTTGGTTGTATATACTTCCAATAGTTCGCTTTGTGGCGGATTTAATAACAACACTATTAAGATGATGCTCGAGATAGTTGCTGAATACAAGGCTCAGGGTATCGACGATATTGTTATTTATCCTGTTGGAAGAAAAGTTGAAGAGAAGGCTCGCAAGGAAGGATTTACTGTAGCTGGTTCTTTTGCAGAACTTGCTGATAAACCAAATGCTGAAGGCTGTCGCCAGATTGCTCATGAACTTGGTGAACAATTTCTTGCAGGCAAACTCTCAAAGGTAGAGCTTATCTATCATCACTTCAAGAGTGCTGGTTCGCAGATTCTTACTCGTAAGACTCTGCTCCCAATAGATCTTTCTACAGAAACTATTGGACAGGACAACGACCGTGACCTCACAAGTAATGTTGCTACAGCCAAAGCACAAGAATACCTGCGTCGCAAACAGGAAGAGGCTGAGAAAAAGAATGGTGTTAAAGGAGTTATGCTCAACGACGATTTTATTGTTGAGCCAGATCTTAACACTGTTTTGAATTCTCTTGTTCCAAAATTGTTAAGACTGATGGTTTATACTGCACTTCTCGACAGTATCGCTTCTGAGCATGCAGCCCGGATGGTTGCTATGCAAACAGCTACCGATAATGCCGACGAACTCTTGCGAACACTCAATCTTGAATACAACAAGAGCCGCCAGGCTGCAATCACAAACGAACTCCTCGATCTTGCAGGAGGTGCTCAGGAATAGCAATCATTATCATATAAAAAAGACTTCAGCGATTTTTTCGTTGAAGTCTTTTTTTTTGTATTATTCCCCTATATTGTCTCTATAATCCGTATATATTGATATTGTTGTGAGCAAATGAAGTTTATAGCATATTTATGTGTTATAACTATTATGTATTTAATAGATAAGTATAATACTTGTGTCAGCTAAACGCTATAGTTTTTATTTTCTTATATTTTTTCCATGAGTATCAAGGTAATAAATCCGAGTAGTAAGGCATAGGTTGCTTGTTTCTGATAGCCATGAGCGTGGGTTTCTGGAATCATCTCGTCGCTTGTTACATATAGCATTGCTCCACCTGCGAAGCCTAACATAACTGGCAACATAGTTTCGGAGGCTGTTCCCATTGCAAAACCAACCCACACGCCGACAACTTCTAACATTCCAATGACAAGTGATATTATGAGGGTGCGTAGTGGAGTGACTCCTGCCATGAGTAGTGGCGCTATAATAACCATTCCTTCTGGAACGTTCTGCAGGGCTATTCCGAGGCTTACTGACCAGTTTGTTTCTATTGTGCTCATACTCACACCTGCTGCCATTCCTTCTGGCATTTTGTGTATGGCAATTGCCATAACAAAGAGTAGGATGTGGTTGAGTGTTTTGTTGTTACGATGTTCCTCCTGATCAAGTCCTGTGATGTGATGCAGATGTGGGGTTATCAAGTCCAGCACGTTGAGGAAGAGTGCTCCTG
>DGRY01000193.1:0-3197 GCA_002391185.1 Prevotella sp. UBA4376 | reverse complement strand
GTGGCTGCTGCCAGCATTATTCCTGCACAGTAGCCAAGTACGGTGTCATTCCATTTGTGTGGCAATTCCTTGATGAGGAATCCCAATAGTGCTCCAATTAATGTTGCTCCGCATAGTCCTGCGGCACATATCCATATTTGCGTCATTTTATTCCTGTTTTGTAATTTATCTGTTGAGCCATTCTTTGAGCAGTGGTGTTCGTTTGCGACTGCACATAACCTGCGTGTCGGGATAGTTGGTGAGGATAACTCTTAGCTTTCCAACGAAATAGGTTTTTAGGCTGTTTACTGCATCAATGCTGATCAACAATTTTTTTTGTCGCAAAGTATTTCCATAGAGGTGCTGCCATGAGAGCCTGACAGAATTCTCCGTTCTTTAACATTTCGTAAACCTCTTCCTGTGAGCGGAAAAACACTTCAATGTCTTCTGTTTCGTCAAGGTGTGTGTCTGAAATCTTTTCTACCCCTTCTGCCAAAAATGTGTGACTATGGTTATTCATAGAGCCAGGATTAGGCGATAGAACCATAAACTCGCTCCATGTTCCTCCACCGAAACCAGTTTCCTCTTGTAGCTCACGCTTTGCTGCTGCTAATGGTTCTTCTCCTTTTTCTATTACTCCAGCAGGAATTTCTGTAGAAACAACTCGTTGGGCATGTCGCCATTGTTTCTCAAGGATCATCTTTCCATCTTTGGTAATGGCTATCACGTTTATCCAGTCAGGATATTCTAAAGTGTAGTATTCATCATATATTCGTCCGTCGGGGAGTTGCACCTTTTCCACTTTTGCTGTTAGCCAGCGTCTTTTAATCAGGTACTTTTCTTCGATAGTATTCCATTCTAGTTCTTTGTCTGTACGCATATGATTTAATATTTGCTTTGTTTTTTGCTATTATATATATAAAAACATATACCAACTATAATACATATAAGCCCGAGGAGTAGTATCCAGTTGTGGTTAGACCACCCGGTTACATAACTGATAATGAGTATTAACACTCCCGCATATACTGCAGGGAGATCAAGATACTTACGTATGTTTCTTGGATATTTCATAATGAAAAACCCTCAATCAGCAACTTATCGCATTGTTATAGAATAAAGATACTGATGAGGGAGATATTTTTTATGTTGATTTCTTATTTAAAGAGAATCTTGCAACTACAGCGCTTCGTCTTCGGGTTTTTCAAGATGTGGCTTTATTATTGGAAATCGTTTTTTCTTACGTAACCACTCTTGTTTACGTGCTTCGTAGTCGCGACGTTGACGTTCCAGAAAATTATCAGCCATAGAAATTAGTTTTCTTTATTGGCAAACTTACTATATATGACAGATACTTTTACTGCATCCTTACCACCTTTGAGACGAGCGCTTGAAATGCCCATGTAATGACAGAGATTAGTGGGGTATGTTGTGTACTGTACAGTTACAGTAGAGTATTCTACAGGCACTAATACAGCTTTGTTCCAGTTTTCACTTAGGTTCCCTGTCTTTACAGCCTTCTCTTTTGCATTATACATTGCTTTAACGAGTCCCTCTATGTTATTGAATGTATAGAGGTTATTATTTGCATAGGCAATGTATGATTTCTTATAGTCAGGAAGACTATGCGATGCAAAGAAAGACTGAATACTATCAGCTGGAATTATCAACAGTGTTTTTGGAGCACTAATAGGATATTTTCCCTGATATGTGTCATTGATGCGATTAAACTCTATCTTTACAGAGTTGAGGGTATCGTTTTCGTGTCCCTTCATAATTTCGTCAACAGGAAGTTCAACCTCAGTGAAGATACCTGCAGGGGTTTTCAAATAAGTACAGCTGTTGTCTTTTACAAGTGTTTGAAGAGCTTCCTTGTCGTTGATGAAGTTATTTGTAAGCACTACCTCATCTGTTGACATAAAGTCAGCTAAGCCAACGTATGTTGTGTCTTTATTATTGCTCAGTTTTTCTGTATAATGATAATAAATGTTGAGCTGTGTGTTGAATATCTTAGCCATGCTACCCAATCCCTCTTGGTGCTTGAAATAGAATCCTGGCACAATGTTCTTGGTAAACTTATATGCATTTGTGAAGTTTGAAGGGTCAGCAAAATACTGTTGAATTACATAACTACCAAAGTTGTTGTATGTATTTCCGTTTTTATCAGTATATGGCTTGTCAAGACGGATAATAATGCTGTCTGAAGCTGATGGCTTTGCGGCAGTCATATCCTTAAGGGTATAGCTTTGTGATAGTTTGATGCCGTTCTCACGGATATATCCTTCTTTTTCAGGATCAAAGTCTGCATAGTAGTCTTTATTGTCGGCAACAGGCTTAGACAACTCTTTTACTGTTAGTTGCATAGGGGCAAGAGAATCTCCATATTCAACATTGTAAAAGAGAACGAGTTTCACAGAGTCAGCAACAACTTTTCCGTCTTCTTTGCCTACTTTGCTTTGATCTGGCATAGAGAAGTTACTGCGTGAGTGAAACTGGGTCATATAGTTACCAATGAGGTAACTATTTGTTTCTGGGTCCTTGATTTTGCCAAGGTAGCCATAAAGATTACGCGAGAGAACAGAGTTAGCCATAACAGATTTTGTTGACGCCGTGAAGGTGGCTGTTGACACGCTCAGTTTGTCAGCGTTGTCTGTGAGTGATGTGCCGATGCCTTCTGTGGTATCGTCACAGGCTACAAATGTGCATGCTACAAGTGCTATACTTGCAAGGGATTTTAATTTCATAGATTTATGATTATTCTTCAGGGCTTATTTCTTCGAAGAACTTGCTGTATGCGTCCATATAGTCAGCTCCCTGATATTTGAGATATGGAATCTTTTTGTTGTTAGCATAGTCAACGAGTTCTTTGTTTATGTTTTCGGTTGCTTCGATAACACCATCGCTATAATCGAGCGCAAGCTTGCCAAGCTCTAAGAAATCAAACTTATCATTATAGTCTTTGAGGATTGATGCTTTTGCTTCACGGAACTCAAGACAATTCTTGAAGTTAGTACCAAGTTCGCCTTTTAGCTGATCAGAGAAGAGTGAGGTGATTACCTTTGCGTTGGCAAACGAAGGCTCATCGTGATATGCAGTTTTTACGTAGAGTGGTATTACTGCTCCCATCCAGCCTTGGCATACTATGATGTCTGGTGTCCAGCGTAGTTTCTTCACTGTTTCAAGTACGCCACGGGCAAAGAAGATGGCACGCTCGCCGT
>DGRY01000173.1:242-3317 GCA_002391185.1 Prevotella sp. UBA4376 | reverse complement strand
GTTTCTGCCGTAAGGCTTGTGATATGAAGGTGCTAATGAAAGCTTGCTTTCTGATTAGCATCTTAAGAGCACAACTATTTCGAAGAAATGAAAACCTTTGAAGGTGTCTATCTATGTTCTTCTTATTATTCTTTATAAATCACACGTTTTTTACCAAGGAGCTCAAGTTGGTTAGCCCTTCCCTTTTGGGGAGGGATGGGAGAGGCTTTTTTAAATCTAAAACATTTTTAGGCAATAATTTTGTAATCTGATAGTTAATGTGTACTTTTGCATTATAGTTTTAAACGAGCGATAAAATGATATCTTTTTCTTTGAGCCTTTTAGCTCTTGTAGTAGGCTATTTTGTTTATGGAAAGTTTGTTGACCACATTTTTGGTCCCGACAATCGTGAAACACCAGCAGTTACCAAGGCAGATGGTGTTGACTTTATGATACTTCCTTCGTGGAAGATTTTCATGATTCAGTTTCTGAATATTGCAGGAACGGGACCTATCTTCGGAGCCATTATGGGCGCATGGTATGGTCCTGTGGCATATCTATGGATTGTTCTCGGCTGTATCTTTGCAGGAGCCATGCACGATTACATGAGCGGTATGCTAAGCATTCGTCATGGTGGCGCTGGTCTTCCCGAATTGGTTGGCAACTATCTTGGAATCGGAACAAAGAAGATAATGCTTATTTTCTCTGTTGTTCTGTTGCTTATGGTAGGAGCGGTATTTGTGTATAGCCCTGCTATAATACTCACAATGCTCTGGGATAACAAGATATTTTGGATAATTCTCATTTTTATATATTACGTTATAGCCACACTTCTGCCTATTGACAAGATTATAGGTAAAATATATCCGCTGTTTGCTTTCTCTCTATTATTCATGGCAGCAGCACTTCTCGTGGGACTCTTCATAAAACAGCCTGCAATTCCAGAGTTATGGGATAATCTTGCTGCCAGCAATCTCAACCAACCTACATCCATTCTTGGAACCGACAGTTTTATAGCCAAAGATCCTATATTCCCATGTCTTTTCATCACTATAGCTTGTGGTGCTATCTCTGGCTTCCATGCCACACAGAGTCCGCTTATGGCACGTTGCATGAAAAGCGAAAAGATGGGACGTCCCATCTTCTATGGCTCAATGATTACCGAGGGAATAGTGGCGTTGATATGGGCAACTGCAAGTATGTATTTCTTCTACTATGGTGGTTGGAAAGAGTGTGTTGATGCAGACACACTTAATGCTTTCATGCAACAGGTGGATACAGCTGAAGGTAAAACACTTGTTCAGTATTTTGATGCTCCTGCTGTAGTAGAGATAGTATGTAACTCTTGGTTAGGCATTTTCGGAGGTATCCTTGCCATGTTTGGTGTTGTGGCAGCTCCTATAACAAGTGGCGACACTGCCCTTCGTAGTGCTCGACTCATTGTTGCCGACAGCCTTAACATCTCGCAGCACAACATAAAAAACCGTTTGTTAATAGCTCTACCTATATTTGCCTCATGTCTTGGCATACTCGTCTGGCAGATAAAGAACCCTGATGGCTTTAATGTTATATGGCAGTATTTCGGTTGGTCGAATCAAACATTGAGCGTGTTCACCTTGTGGACCATCACTGTTTATCTCTGTCGACACCACAAGAACTATTTCGTGTCACTCTTCCCAGCCCTCTTCATGACTGCCGTTTGTTCCACTTTCATCTTCGTTTCTCCTCAGACATTAGACCTCGGTTCTCTGGGTTATATACTTGGAGTCAGCTCTGTCTTCATTGCTGGTGTATGGTTTTATTTGTGGCATAGAAAGCAATATCATGCTTAAGCATTTTCTTTATGTTTTAATTTTCTCCGTATAATTATCGTGTAATTATATCAACCAAACAACTTTGAACTTTGAGTTTTGAACATTGATTTTTTTCAGCAAGTAACTCAAGCAAGTTGGTTAGCCCTTTCCTACTGGAGAGGGAAGGGGAGAGGCTGTATTTAATAAGGTTTTTTCGGTTTATATCGTTAATAAAACGAATAATTTTAAAGAAGAAAATGGGATTGAATAGAGGTGGCTCATTCTGAGCCTATGTCAAGGCTGATGTTTGTTTTTAGAAAGCGAGCTTTCAAAACCATCATCACCTTAACATCCTCCTTCAGAGGACTCCTCTATTCATTCCCTTAGAAAATTATGTGCTGATGCACCAGTGCGCAATGAGCGCAAAGGATATCAAACTGATGTAGAACTAAATCCAAATCTACGCAAGACATACAATTATTTTGGTGAATCAAAAAGCTTTGATCTTATTATCGTGATAATAATATCGCTCTATTTGTGCCTTCGGCCATGTCCCGAAGTTTACAAGCAATGCAATGGGAAAGCCTGTCGCACGTAAATATCCAAAAGTTTGATATCTTTCTTTGTCAGTAATTTCTTTTATGCTTTTGCATTCGACTATTACATTGCCTCTTTTACCTTCTATCATAAGATCCATTTTTACGAAGCTTTCAAGTGGTTGCCCTTCGAATACAGGGTGAAATTCAAATTCCTTATGAGTATTTGAGAAGTGTTCTTTTAGTTTCTTGTTCAATGCTTCTTGGTAGCAGTATTCAGGTAGTCCTGGTCCCATGTTTTCATGTACGTAATACATGCTGCCAATAATGTCATATACGTATTCAACCAATTGTTTCTTTAGCGTTGCATCAACAGGCTCACGTGTAATATAAATTTTTCTTTCCATAATTGATTTTTAGGTTTTAAAGTAGAACGGATTTTTTTCTGCATTATTGTGATAGAAGTATAGTTTTTATAGTTGCAGATTGATATCCTTTGCGCTCATTGCGCATTGGTGCATCAGCACATGATTTTCTAAGGGAATGAATAGAGGTGTCCTCTGAAGGAGGATGTTAAGGTGATGATGGTTTTGAAAGCTTGCTTTCTAAAAAACAAAACATCAGCCTTGACATAGGCTCAGAATGAGCCACCTATATCACTTCCCATTTTCTTTTTACTCTATATAATTGCTTTGAAGAAACTATCAATTATAAATTGTTAATTAGGGTTTTTAGGCACAGAAGTGCCGTGGTTTTTCTCTGAAAAG
>DGRY01000173.1:0-144 GCA_002391185.1 Prevotella sp. UBA4376 | reverse complement strand
AAGGTGCTAATGAAAGCTTGCTTTCAGATTAGCATCTTAAGAGCACAACTATTTCGAAGAAATGAAAACCTTTGAAGATGTTTATCTCGGTTCTTCTTGTAGATTTTTATCATCTATCCTTTATCAACCAACGGTCACTGACTG
>DGRY01000032.1 GCA_002391185.1 Prevotella sp. UBA4376 | reverse complement strand
TTACTTCCTTCGCCTTTATGTTTGCACCTGCTACGCAGACAGCAAACGCTCAGTCAGTGACCTTCGGTTCAATTTTTCCATTTTTCAATATTTCCATTTTTCAATATTTCAACGCTCTTGTGGCATTAAGCACACACAACACCATAACACCAACATCGCCAAACACAGCTATAGCCATAGCCAAACTGCCCAACAAGCCTGCTGCCGTGAAAAGAAGAATGGCAACCTTAACGATAATGGCAAACCACACATTCTCTTTGGCAATAAGAATGGTTTTGCGAGCAATACGTATTGCCTGTGCTATCTTCGACGGTTTATCATCCATGAGCACCACATCGGCAGCCTCAATAGCAGCATCGCTTCCCAGAGCGCCCATAGCTATGCCTACATCGGCACGAGCAAGCACCGGAGCATCATTAATACCGTCGCCAACAAAAGCGAGATGTGTACCACTTGGCTTAGCACTCAGCATTTGCTCTACCTTGCTTACCTTGTCGGCAGGCAACAGCTGAGCATAATATTCGTCAAGCTGCAACTGCTTAGCCACATGCTCTGCAACCCTCTGCTGGTCGCCAGTAAGCATAACTGTTTTTTCTACGCCAAGTTTCTTCAAAGCAGAGATAGCTTCCTTAGAATCAGACTTTATCTGGTCAGAGATTACAATATGTCCGGCGTACATATCATCTATGGCAACATGAACAACTGTTCCTGCATGGTGTTTACATTCCTCACAAGCGTTCAGAGTGATGCCAAGAGAATTCATAAGTTTTTCGTTTCCCACGCTTACCTGTTTGCCATCAACAACAGCTTTCACTCCATGCCCAGCTATCTCCTCAACATTTTCAATCTTGCTATTGGCAGCCTCAACAGCAGAAGCCTCACGAAGAGCCACAGCAATAGGATGAGTTGAATATTGCTCCACGGCAGCAGCTATGCTAAGAAGTTTTTTCTCATCATATTCCTCTGGATGAACAGCATCAACGGCAAACACACCTTTGGTTAGAGTGCCTGTCTTGTCAAACACCACAGTCCCAATCTTGGCAAGCGTGTCCATATAGTTTGCCCCCTTGATAAGAATACCATTACGGCTTGCTCCGCCTATTCCTCCAAAGAAAGTCAGAGGCACAGAGATAACAAGCGCACAAGGACAACTGACAACAAGGAATGTGAGAGCACGATACACCCACAGGGCAACATCGCCAGTGATAAGTGAAGGGATAACAGCAAGGGCAATGGCTGCAAACACAACGATTGGAGTATATACGTGTGCAAAGCGGCGAATAAAGTTCTCGCTCTTTGATTTGCGCTCGCCTGCCTGCTCTACAAGGTTTATTATCTTTGAAGCCGTTGACTCGCCAAAGAGTTTCTTCACCTTCACTTTCAACACACCCGAGATATTCACACAGCCAGAAAGAACCTCTCCGCCTACTGCAATCTCTCGAGGCACGCTCTCGCCTGTCAAAGCAACGGTGTTCAAACTCGACACACCATCAACAACAACACCATCGAGAGGAACTATCTCGCCAGGCTTCACCATTATAATATCTCCTACCCTAACCATTGAAGGGTCAACAACCTCTATATTTCCATTCGTTTCAAGATTGGCTTTGTCGGGACGGATATTCATCAACTCGGATATTGAGTCACGACTCTTGTCCTCGGCATAGTCTTCAAATACTTCGCCAACCTGAAAGAAAAGCATCACAAACACAGCTTCGGGAAACTGAGTCTCGGCACCAGGAATAAATCCAATAAGCAATGCTCCTATCGTTGCAACGCTCATTAGGAAGTCTTCATTAAAGGGGTCGCGCTCCATAATGCCTTCCCACGCTTCGCCAAGTACATCATAACTTATAACAACATAAGGCACAAGGAAAACAATCAGCTGCTGCCACACAGCCAACTGCCACAGCTCACTCACTCCCCATGCTGCCACCAGCAGCAATGCCGTTACAATAATTCTAATTAGTTTTCTTTTCATATCTTTGTCTCATTTTGTTTCTGCTGCAAAGATATTAAGAAAAGAGTGCAACCTCGTTGCAAAGATTTCTTTCCACTACTTTATAGCTCTTCTCGGATCTTTCAACTCAATTATCAAGGTATCATTAATTATTCGTTTCCCATTACACATGATAAAATCAGAGGGAAGTACAGTTAATAACAACGGCTTCTGAATTTCCTTTGTCTTATCTTTGCGATCAAATATCAACCGCTTTTGGATAAATATATTCTTAACAGAGGCATTATTCTTAGATTTAATATCACGAGAAATATATATATTATTTGGCCTCAAAATTAAATTATCATCACTAAGGTTCAATTTTAAAGAGTCGATATTAATGACGTAACTTCCTTTTAAGTCACAATTGAAATAATAAAAACGCTGAAAATACATTCCGTCTATACGTACTGTCCCCGTTTCCGTAACAATTCCTTTACTCATCTCAGGCTTATTCTCTACAGGCAGACAGTATCCTACATCACAAGATAGGAAACCAACAGCCGAAAACAACAGTAGCATTCCACACAGAATTGAACTTATATTCTTTCCCATAATCAATAATATTTTCAATTTATTTTTTTCTTATTCTAATTACATCCGAAATTAATGGAACATTATTGCATAAAAAAAAAAAGCATTTGTTCGCATATTCTATTAATTTAGCAAAAGCAAAGATAAGAAAAAAAACAATACACGCTTTTATATTCCGTCTATAATTCGTATATATCAAAGTGAAGTCAGTTAATTAATTATAAAAAAGGAGCGAGAGATTATACTTGCCCACTCGATAATACATCAAAAGAAATAGTAATTAAATACGTTTTAATAACCAAATTGATTCCATATGAAAACACTTTTAATCGTGCTGGGACTATGCGGAACGATGTACGCACAAGCACAGAATCTACAACTGAACGACAAGGATTACTTTGAGCGTCAAGGCGTGAACGTAATGGTGTTCAGCAACAACTATGACGGTGCTTTCAATGACGAGAAAAACTCGGGCATTGAAATCATTCAACATGGCGTGAGGGCTATTCAGGGAGGAGCTATCCGACTGAACAATACGCCTGAGCAATGGGATCTTGTGCCAAAGATGACAAGTAGAAAGGTGAACCGCAAAGACGGGAGCATTGAAGTGGCTCTGCGTTATGACGACTACGACTTCGACAGCAGAATTGTTGTTACTGCCAAAGGAAAAGCCGTAGAGATAGCTGTGTGGCTCGACAAGCCTGTGCCCAAGACATTGGCAGGCAAAGCAGGACTAAACCTTGAGTTTCTGCCTTCGCGCTATTGGCTCAAAACATTCTGCATGGACGGCAGACTAAACCGCTTTCCACGCTATGCTGCAAGCAACACTGTTGCTCTGCCCGAAAGCGAAAAGCCCAAGCAGTTTAAGGGCTTCAAAACATATAACGATAGAGGAACACAACAGTTTGTTGACCCTATGCCACTCGAAAAGGGGCACAACATAACAATGGCTATTGATGATGCCGAGCGCATGATAAACATAAGCAGCGATGCCGAACTGCAACTTTTCGACGGACGAATACTGGCACAGAACGGCTGGTATGTGTTGCGCAGCATTCTGCCTGCCAACCAAACGGGAAAGGTGGTGAGCTGGACTGTTGAACCGCATGCCATTGAGGGCTGGATTCGCAAACCCAACATTGGTTTCTCGCAGGTGGGCTACACTCCCTCGCAGAAAAAGGTGAGCGTTATTGAGCTCGACAAGAATGCAAAGATGAAGGAAACTGCCTCGCTCATGCGCATAAACAACGACGGCACTGTGAGCAAGGCATACGAAGGAAAGCTGCAGAACTGGGGCGAATACTACAAATACAACTACACCAAGTTTGATTTCTCGAGTGTAAAAACTCCGGGAATATACTTCATACAATACGACACCACGAAAACTAACAATTTCATCATCGACGAGAATGTGTATAACAAGATTACCGACGCCACAACCGATGTGTGGGTGCCAATACACATGAACCACATGTATGTTAAGGAGGGCTACCGAGTGTGGCACGGCGAACCATTCAAGGAGGGCTACCTGCAAGCGCCACCAAGCGATCACTTCGACATGCACTCTCAGGGCGAAACAGACACAAAATACAAACCATTGGAGCTTATCCCGGGACTTAACATTGGCGGATATTTTGATGCGGGCGACTTCGACATTGAAACGGGATCTAACATCAACGTGGTGCAAAACTTCATCAGGGCATGGAACATTTTCAAGCCACTGCGCGATGCCACTTTCGTGAGCGAGAAACAAAGATATGTGGAGCTTCACCGCCCCGACGGCACTCCCGACATTCTGCAATTCATTGAGCACGGCACGCTAAACCTTGTGGCTCAGGCTGAGCAGATTGGTCACATGGCTTCAACGCTTTCTAACTCGGTGCTGTGGAACTATCATCACCTTGGCGATGCTGCATCAATCACCGATGGCAAGCATTATGATCCAAAGCTGAAGCCTTTCGAGGTGTCAGCCGATGGCAAGAGCAGCGGCATGCCCGACGATATGTGGGCTTTCACCACACGCAATCCCATGCTCGACCTTCAGGCAGCCACCGTGTTTGCAGCAGCAAGCAATGCGCTTAGAGGCTATAACGACAGTCTTGCCCAGCGTGCCCTCACACAGTCTAAACGACTGATAACAGAGCTTGATGTTTTGATAAAAAACTACACAAAGGCACACAAGGCAACAGCCGACAATAGTCACCGAATGTATTTTGGAATGTCTGCCAGCTACTTGCAGCTATATGTTGCAACGGGCGAAAAGAAATATCTCGACAGTTTCATGAAAGAGATTTTCAACGACCTGAAACAAAACGTGGAATGGAACATACAGACAGCCCTTGATGCTATTCCCTACATGAATGAGGCATACCGTAAGAAACTACGCCCCTACATGGCTGAATATGCCAAATACATTGCGAACTTCGACAAGGATAACCCTTACGGAATGCCTATCTCTTTGGGCAACTGGGCAGGAAGCAATCAAGTGCTTAGCTTTGGCACCACGGTGTGCTTTGCGCATCTCTACTTCCCCGACATCATAAAGCAAGATGAGGTGTTCCGTGCTGCCAACTGGCTCTATGGATGTCATCCTTATCACAACTATTCGTTTGTAGCCACTCTGGGTGCAGCCCGTCCCAAGCAGGTGTTCTATGGCAACAACCGTGCCGACTTCTCAGCTATCACAGGCAACGTTGCTCCCGGATTGCTGTTCCGCAAGCCCGACCACTTTGAGAACTTCGACGACTGGCCTT
>DGRY01000172.1 GCA_002391185.1 Prevotella sp. UBA4376 | reverse complement strand
AATGGCCCAGGCATGAGCGATATGTGTGCCCGTTTCATCGACGAGAAGGGGAATCCTGTTACAGGCTATTTAATCAAGACAAAGTAATCTAATAATCAATTATCAGACAATACAAAAAATGAAATACAAGAATCTTTTATTCCTGCTGTCCATGGCACTCCCTATGGATGTTTGGGCACAAACAGGTGAACCATATATTCACGATCCATCGACTATTGTTGAATGTGACGGAAAATACTACACCTTCGGAACAGGCGAAGGTGGCCTTATTTCAGAAGACGGATACCATTGGTATAGCGGCGCTGTTAGACCAGGTCGTGGTGCTGCACCAGATGCGATGAAGATTGGCGACAGATACTTAGTTATATATGGAGCTACAGGCGGTGGTCTTATGGGTGGACATAATGGTAGAATACTCACTATGTGGAACAAAACCCTTGACCCAAACTCCCCCAACTTTAAATATTCTGATCCTATAGAAGTGGCAAACTCAGATGGATTAGAAGACTGCGATGCCATCGATCCAAGTCTACTGCTTGATCCAAAAACCGGTCGTCTGTGGGTAACATACGGCACTTACTGGGGAAATATTCGTCAGATAGAGATTGACCCTAAGACCGGCAAGCGTGTTGAGGGCAATGTAGAAAAAGACATTGCTATCGACTGCGAGGCAACAGATATGATATATCATGACGGCTGGTATTACCTCTTGGGCACTCACGGTACATGTTGTGATGGTGTTAACTCCACATACAACATCGTTGTTTGTCGTTCAAGAAGCATTAATGGTCCATTCATTGACAATGTCGGGCGCGATATGATTGCCGGTGGTGGTAAGATGGTTATTGCTGGTGGCGACAGAGTTGTTGGTCCAGGACATTTCGGAAGAGAGATTATCGACGAAGGAGTTGAAGTAATGTCGTGTCACTATGAAGCAGACTTCGATCAAGGTGGCAGAAGCGTACTCGGCATTCGGCCACTCCTTTGGCAGAACGGATGGCCAAAGGCAGGTAACCGTTTCCACGGAGGAACATTCGAAATCGAATCTGAACGTAGAGGCTATGCTTTAGAACTGGCTACCGACTTTGTAAGAATACCACAGGAGCGTCATTTCTGGGGGAATCCGGACACCTCTACAGTAAAGCCTATAGCCAATCAGCAATTAAAGGATGTTATTGACACATGGCCTAAGGGTGAAATTGCCGTGAGATGTAATGACTACATGTTCCATCCTAACCAGCGATGGACAATAACAGCAGAGCCTAACAAAGGTGGCTATTTAGGTCAGCCATACTATAAAATTACCATCGAGGGTACAAACCGTGCACTGGCAGCAACAGCAAACAAAGAACTAACGACTGTAGCAGAATATACTGGTGACGATGCTCAGCTATGGCGTATAGAACAACTTATTGACGGCACCTATCGTATCATGCCAAAGATGATTCCAGGCGAAAAGGCTATAAACACAAAGATTTGTTTATACTCAGCCGGTGATAGCACTCCTACCTTGGCTACATACGATTTCAACAGCGACAATTCAAAATGGAACCTGCGCCAGCAGTAAAAGAGTTTTTTAAAAAGAGATAAAACAAAAGATGAGAAGAACGATTTTCCTTGTAGCATTTATTGCACAATGTCTACTTTTCAGCGCTAATGCAGCTAATATTTATTCTCCTAACGGAAAAATATCTGCATCACTGGAGGGCAAGACTCTGAAGTTAAACTACAACAACAAACATGTCATCGACATTCTGGTTGATGTAACAGGAAGCAAAGACACAGATTTCAGTTTGGTAAGCAAGATAACTGCCGACTATCAGATGCTTTCCGGCAAACGACTTCACTGTAAAAATGAAGCAAATGAATACCGCTTGGAAAATCTTGTTCTTCGTCTTTACAACGATGGAGTAGCCTTCCGCTATGAATATGATTTGAAAGAAAAATCAAAAATTCCCACTGAACACACTGCATATATTATTCCAGAAAACACCAAACGCTGGATGCAACAATGGTGTGATTCGTACGAAGGTTTCTTTCCACTAACAACAAGCTATAAGACAGAGCCAATAGCTACTTTTGGTAGTATATCAAAATCGACTGATGGTTGGAACAACCGTTGGGGCTATCCTTCATTGTTAGAACCACAAGATGGTGTATTTGCTCTTATTTCAGAAGCCAACATCGAAAAAACGCAGAGTGCTTCATGCTTGTATAACGACAAGGATGTTTTCCGTGTTGTTGCAGATGAAAACAACTCCGTAGTAAACGGTTCTTGGCACACACCATGGCGCGTGGTCATTGTGGGACAACTAAAAGACATCGTCGAGTCAACACTCATAACCGATGTTGCAGAAAGCAATAAAATTAAAGATACAAGTTGGATAAAACCAGGTGTTGTTTCATGGATATACTGGGCATATAATCATGGTTCTAACGACTACAGCATCATCAAGAAATATGTTGATATGGCAGCAAAATTAAAGTTGCCTTACGTACTCATTGATGCCGAATGGGATACCATGAAGAATGGTAAGAGCATTGAAGATGCTGTGAAATATGCTAATAATAAGGGAGTGAAACCTATTATATGGTATAATTCAAGCATAGGATGGGTTGATGGAGCTCCAACGCCTAAATATCGATTAAACAAAGCCGAGGACAGAGAAAAAGAGTTTGCATGGTGCGAGAAGATTGGAGTAGCAGGAGTGAAGATTGACTTTTTCTCAGGCGACAATCTCAAGAACATGGAATACTGCATTGACCTGCTTGAAAGTGCAGCACGGCACCATCTGTTGGTGAACTTCCACGGAGCAACTATACCACGTGGCTGGCAGCGCACATACCCTAACCTGATGTCAACCGAAGGTGTATATGGTGCAGAATGGTATAACAATGTTCCGACATTCACCACCAAGGCAGCATGTCACAATGCCACACTGCCATTCACACGCAATGTGATTGGCCCTATGGACTATACTCCATGTGCTTTCAGCGACTCACAGCATCCACACATAACAACAAATGCTCATGAGCTGGCACTTACTGTACTATATGAAAGTGCATTGCAGCACCTTGCCGATAAACCAGAAAGCTACTATGCACAACCACAAAGCGTGCAGGATTTCTTCAGCAACCTACCTACTGTATGGGACGAAACACTATTCATCTGCGGTTATCCAGGCGAGAGCGTGGTACTTGCTCGCAGAAGTAGCAATACATGGTATGTAGCAGGCATCAATGGTTCTGACAGAACCCGCACAATACCTCTCTCACTAAGCAAACTAAAACTTCCAGCCTCAGCAAAGATACAGGCTTTCTATGACGGAACGGCAATTGAAAAGGAGAAATGGAATATCCAAACTTTGAAAAAGCTGCCAGAAGCAGTCAACTTGCAACCTCGTGGCGGTTTCGTGTTAGTAATAAAATTATAATCATAAAACCAATATATTATTAATGAAAAAACTGTTATTATCTGCACTTGCCCTGTTGGGCACTCTTTCTGTTAGTGCACAGAATCCTTATCTCCCATTATGGGAACATTTACCAGATGGTGAGCCACGTGTATTCGAAGATCCTGATCATCCAGGAAAATACCGCGCATACATAATTGGTTCACACGACATCACATATAGCGGCTACTGCGGTAACGATATCCGTATGTGGTCGGCACCAGTAGAAGATCTTTCACAGTGGAAAGACGAAGGTCCTATCTTCTCATGGTATGTAGATGGTCAGTGGGACACAATGTTTGCTCCAGACTTGGTGGAGACAACAGATAGAAAAACAGGCAAGAAGACCTACTGGCTCTATCCTCACAGTCGTGGCTGGAGACGTGTGCCAATGGTATGTAAGGGTGACCGTCCTAATGGACCTTTCACACCTGTGAACCTCACCAAGGATGGTCGTCAGTGCCTACCTGGTTCACTCATCGACTTCGACCCATCAGTATTCATTGAGAACATCACCGACAAGAAAGATCCTGATTACGACAAGGGTTTCAGAGCATACGTATTCTATGGTTTCCAGCACTCAACAGCATGTGAGCTCGACCAGAATACTATGTATTCTATGCGTCCTGGTACACAACTGCACGACTACTTCATTCCTGCAAGTGCACGTTATGGTGTAGTACGCGATCCAGAAGGAACAACCTATCCTGCACTCTACAAGGGACAGAATCCTGGTGACTTCAATTTCTTTGAGGCATCATCAATCCGTCAGGTAGGTAACAAATACGTAATGGTATTCTCAGGTTACTCTGGTCCAGACTATGGTTTGGGTTCAACAAACTCAGCCTTGCGTTATGCCTTTGGTGACTCACCATTAGGTCCTTGGCGTTCAGGTGGTGTGCTTGTTGACTCACGTGGCGTTGTTGAGAACGAAGACGGCAGTCATCTCATGACAACCAACGCAGCTCACAACACTCACGGTTCTCTGCAGCAAATCAACGGTCAGTGGTATGTTTTCTATCATCGTCCACCACGTGGCTTTGGAAATGCACGTCAGGCAATGGTTGCCCCTGTAAAGATTACATGGGACAAGAAGTCTGTTGCTGATGGTGGTGTTGTAAAGATTACAGCTTACGACCCATACTCAAAAAACAACGAATGGACAGCTAAAGCAAGTGATGGTACACAATATACAGGTGCAGAGGTAACCAGTGAAGGTTTCCAAATCTTCGGTCTGCCACCATATAACTACTATTCTGCTGGTATTGCTTGCTTCATGACAGGTAATGACTGGATGCAAGACAACTATGATGTATGGAATAACAGCATGGATCTCGCTGGCATTACCAACAAGGGTATTGTCGGATTCAAATACTTCGGTTTTGGTGGTTTGAATAAAGACACTAAGGGTATCAAGGCTTTTGCTGGCACTAAGAAGGGTGATGGTACAAAACTGAATATCAACCTCATCCCTGGCGGCAAAGGTGCATTCAAGATTCACGTAATGCTCGACAATCCATGGAAGGGCAAAGAAATTGCCATTCTTGAGGTTCCTGCAAGCGCTAAGCGTGTAGCACAGAACTATCAGGTTGCAGTACCTGCTGTAGAAGGTCTTAAAGGTAAGCATGCTATTTATCTCGTAGCCGAAGGTGCAGAGATAGAGAACAAGGCCGAC
The DNA here is from genome assembly GCA_002391185.1 of Prevotella sp. UBA4376. Taxonomy (GTDB): domain Bacteria; phylum Bacteroidota; class Bacteroidia; order Bacteroidales; family Bacteroidaceae; genus Prevotella. Next base: position 538 of record DGRY01000172.1, on the reverse strand, counting down.
AACCGTCCACAGTGGGCTCGTCAACAGCCTCAGCGTCCTGAAGGACTCTTCGATCTGCTTGGTCTTGGCTTCTCAAAGAACGGTACTACCTGTGAGGCTCCAAAGGTGCCTGTAGTGACAATAAAGGTAGATGGACAAAAACTTAATATTCCTGCTACACCTATTCGCTGTAGCAATGCAAACGGACTTACTGATGCAATCCGCTATCAAGTTTATGGTCCGCTGAAAAACAACTCAAAGATTGATGTAACAGCCGATGACAACGATGTAAAGATCGAAATTGGCAAGATTGCAGACAATCGCGCAACTGTTACCTGTACATATAAGGGCAACAAGAAAATTTACCTAATCAACTAATAACAAAGCCACTCCCCCACCCTTGCGAAAGGGTTGGGGGAAAACTTAATGTCTAAACAATTATGAAACTGAAAACATTACTTTTAGCATCGCTTCTCTGCATGCCTTTTGCAAAGATGAATGCTGCTGTAGATCCTAATTTCTACATCTTCCTATGCTTTGGTCAATCAAACATGGAAGG
>DGRY01000174.1:5233-8250 GCA_002391185.1 Prevotella sp. UBA4376 | reverse complement strand
CAAGCGTAAAAACGAGGGAAGTAATGTGGAATTATTTTACGCAGCTATGCTGCTAAATGGCAAATGATAAATTATATTTGCATTGTGTGCGCACACAACACGTTGATATAAATCAAAAAAACAAGGTGTTTTTAACTAAATGATATTCAATAACTTGCGATATAGTTGAAATTATTCTACCTTTGCATCATCAAAATGATTGTTTAGGTTAGTAGTAATAATAGATTTAGGTTTTTAGTTATTAGGTTTAAGGTAAATTTGGTAGATTGTTTAACAGGTAACAGTGGAGACCGTGAGGTTCCCATTTGTTAAGATAAAAATTTTAGTTAAACATAGTGAAGCACCGGAGCTCGTTGAGAGTTCCGGTGCTTTTTAGTTGTGAGCATGTAAGTTTAATATAACGCAAAAAAGCATGAATTCATACAAAACACCATCGTTTATAATGAATTCATGCCTCTTTCAACCGTCTATTTTTCCTCTATAATGCCTCTATAATCCGTCTATATCAAGTTTGTCATGGAAGAAAAGAATGCTTCTATTTGAAAAATATATACTTTTATTTCGCATTCCGCGTATAGATTACATTATAGTTTTTCTTACCATCATTGGCAATGCTATTCCAGTAAGAGCCAACAGGTGATACCTTGCAATCAAGTGGATTTTTTGTGTCATCCACACGTGCAAAGGCATTTATGTACTTATCCGGCGCTGTCGTGAAACTTACCGTACTCTTATCAAGCATCTCTTTCAAGGCATCACGTCCCTGCTTTACAGCATAGTCATTATAGTAATTCCAAATCTGTATTGTCAATCCATCAGCATAGTTATTGCGAAGATATGTCAATACCTCAGGTCGTATTCCCTGCGTTTTTATTCTTATACCTGCTGCCTCATAGTTCACAGTGGCAGTCACCTTATAGCCATCAATTTCGTATTCTATACGATCTGGGCGTATGCTATGGATTTCCTTTGCCTGCGCATGCGACAATACTATTTCCATATCATCGGTAGCACAATAATATTCAGGTGTAACAGGAATAAACACTTCTACATCAGCAGTATCTCTCACATGGATAGAGAGGTTTGTATAGATGTAGTCATCCCTATCTCGAAGAGCATTCATGCTAAGATTCACCTCTATCTCACCTTCACGCATGCCTGGATCTTCAGGATTAACAGGTCCTTCGGTCTTATCAGACAAATTAGGATTCACTGGCTCTTCTCCAATTTTCTGTGCAGGTGAAACCTTAACAATCCAATCATTGAACACCCAATCGCGTTCAACCTTCTGGTCTGGATTTTCACCATTAGCATAAAAATCAAATCCAACATAGTATGAATCATCTATATTAAGAATGATATAGTCGTAGTGATATTTGCTATCCACGGTGTTTTGATAGGCAAACTGTTCATCTCGCCCATCTGTACCCATATTCACCATCAATGTAGTACCATTATATTGCTGATGCGTAGCATCATCAGTATATGCTGTTTTATTTGTTCCATTATTAAAATTATTAACATGCTCATACTGACCTTCGTATTCAGAAGGATACCAGCTTACGACAGTAGTTTTCAAGTTGTTGAAAACAGACAACAGATTCATGTGATCAGAACCTAAGGCTATACTATTGCCATTAGCATCTTTATATGACGCATCACCTTTGAACACCTGCTGCACCCAGAAATTCTTCCACGTAACAGATATATCGTTTTTAGCACCTTCACGCTTCTTACTAAACTCCTTTATAACCTTCTCACGTTCTGCATCAGTGACATTAGTAGGGCGTTCCCAATTCTGATACCACAGATTACCATCAACATTTGCTGCACGTGATGATGTAGCACCAATAAGTTTTGTGCCAGAATAGCAAATGAAGTTAGATGAGTGGTTCACCTTAAATGTTGTATTCTGATTAAAATCATAATCTTCTGATAAATCTGAAGAACAAGAAACAACAACAAGTCCCATCACAAACATAGTGACGTAACTTCCAATAGAGCTTAGAAATTTCATAACTAATAATTCACATTTATTTACTTTATATGTCAATTAAAGGCATTATCTGCACTTATTTTTCGCTGCATACAAAAGTACGACATTTTTGTTACTATTACAAAAAAAACAAAAATATACATGCAAATTATTGATTTATATCAAGTTAAAATAAGCTAATAAAGATAAACCTGATATAGTTTAGCTAAACATCCAAATTACTATTTCTCTATCAAGCAAACAGCATAGGCAGAAATACCTTCCTCACGCCCTGTGAAACCTAATTTCTCTGTTGTTGTAGCCTTGATGCTTATTGCATCCTCGTCAACTCCCATAACCTGAGCCAGACAAGCCTTCATTGCAGGCACATGAGGATTAAGCTTTGGACGCTCTGCGCAAACAGTAGCATCAATGTTTCCAACCTTATATCCCTTTGTGGCTATAAGGTCAATGGTTTTCTTAAGAAGAATCTTTGAATCAACATCAAGTGTGTCGGCTGATGTATCAGGAAAATGATAACCTATATCACGCATGTTGGCAGCACCAAGAAGTGCATCGCAAATAGCATGTATAAGCACATCGGCATCACTATGTCCAAGCAGTCCAACACTATGTTCTATCTTTATTCCTCCAAGCCACAAGTCACGCCCCTCAACAAGTTTGTGAACATCGTAACCCATTCCTACTCTTATATTCATATTTATTATCTTCTGTGAAACAAATCTTTTATTCCGTCCATATCAAAGGTGAGAGAAACACGCAAGGTCTGATCAAGCGGATTACTCTTGGCTGTTGCTATCACATATCCTGCATCAAGAGAGAAAACATTCATTTTGAAGCCTGCACCAACAGTGAAATACTTTCTGTTTCCCTTGTTCTCACTCTCGTGGTGATAACCTGCGCGAATAGAGAATTTATCATTATAGGTGTATTCTCCACCCACACTCCATTGAATTTCTTCCAACTCTTCCTTAAAACCATTAGGTGCATCAGAAAAGCTCTTGAACATTCCACTTATACT
>DGRY01000174.1:0-5176 GCA_002391185.1 Prevotella sp. UBA4376 | reverse complement strand
GACACATCATAATAGTCTCTCTGCACACGTGTATTATAATCTTCAGAACTCTCATCCTCACGCTGCTTAGGATATGTGGGCACAAGAAGCTTATTGGCATCTGCTGCAATAGTGAACTTACTAAACTCGTCAATGGGTATCATCAGCGAACCACCAAGACGCAAGTTTGTTGGTATAAACTCACTATGCTCATCGCCTCCAAAGCTAATTTTGCTACCTATATTTGAAATATTCAAACCTAAACCAAGCTGACACTCGCGCTCGCCAAGCATAAGATAATTCTGATAATAAGCAGCAATGTCAGCAGCAAAAGCATTTCCAGGAGCTGTATCTTCTGTATAGTCGTATGTAAGGTCGGAATATATCCATCTCACAGCAGCAGCAATGGAGAATTTCTCACTCAACATCAAAGAATAAGCCACATCAAACGACATCTCATAAGGTTTTATAGTCATTGAGTTATCGTTCGACTCACTACTGTTTGTTATCACCTCACCTAAAGAGAAATAACGCAAAGACCCCGACACTGCACTATAGTCGCCAATGCGATAATACCCCGACAGATAAGCCAAATCCATATCATTTACCAGTTGGCGCAACCAAGGAGTATAGTTAATAGAAACTCCTGCACGACTCACAGCAAAAGGATATTTTGCAGGATTCCAGTATTGTGAGTTAACATCTGGATCGGTAGCTGCACCCACATCTCCCATACCTGCTGCACGGGCATCAGGAGCAATAGTCTGAGAAGTTACAGAGTTTCGTATAGGATTAAACATATTCGCCTTGTCCTGTGCCCACATTGTATAAGGCATAAGCACAAACAACAGCAAGAATACTATTTTTTTTCGTCTCTTCATTATGTTTTATTTGATGAAATAATTTCTTCTTTTAAAACGTGATATATGCCTATTTATTGCCTACGACAATAAGTTTCCTTGCCTTGCTTGCCTTATGACTGCCCTCACAAGAAATATTCACACGATAAAGATAAACACCTGTTTCAAGGCGGTTGCCATTGCTGGTTGTTAGATTCCAGTCAACAGTATATGCACATGATGTAGATACTCCGCTTTCAGAGTGTCGCCAAAGAATACGTCCACTTGTGTCAAACACCTCAATATCAACATCCATATTACTTCCTGTTCTATCGTGATTTATTATAAATGTTGTTGTGGTGCGAGCAGGATTTCGTGACACATCAACACTAAAGAGTTTTGGCTCAAGAGCCTTAACAACATTGAAGTCGAGTACTGTTGTTGACGAATTGTTCTGAATGTCCCATGCACGGAACAGCAGTCTGTGCTTTCCCTCATCAAGTGCAGGAATGCTATAGAATGTAGAACCAGAAGTGTAACTGCCAAAATCATAACAGAAGTTGTCATTCAGATTATATGTCATATCTGATCTGCCGTCTATAACAAGCAGCATATTGTGTCCTATACCGCTTCCCGCTGCATTTATTCCATCCTTATCTGTTATCTGAGCTACAAAAAATGGTGTTGTATTTACATCTCCACCATTAGCAAATGAAGGACTGTTAAGATAACAATATATTGACGGACCAATAGAGTCATTCTTAACTATAGACGATCCTCCTACTATAAAATGCTCAGAAGAACCATGAGCTGTAATAGTGTGTTCATTGTTAACAGCAAAAAGATTCACCATACCAGTGCCGTTTGTATAGTTAAGATCTTTAGGTACAGCAAAAACAAAAGTGAATTTGCCATCACATATACTATCTGTTCCTGAGAACAGTTTCTTTGTACGATCATAATATTCAAATGGTTTATCAGCCTCTTCTGCATTATTACGCTTGCACACTATGAGTTCGCGTGAATCTCTCACCACAGCCGAAAGTATTCCTGAGAAATTAGTGTCGCCAACAACATGACCACAGAAGCGAGCTATAGAACCTGCCCGCAACTCAGGAATACTATCCGAAGAAACAGCAACACCGTTAATAGAGTCAATCTCAAGTTTCAAAGCTGGCAAATGCAAGGCAAGAGCCGGATCGCCAAGCAGAGAATACTGCAACTTGTTTGTACTAAGATCAGCGCCTGTAGTTATCAACTCGTTCTTTGCCCTTCTCTGAGCCTCGCCTATAGTTATTGCCCTTCCATTATCATAACTAAGAACATGACGCAAAAAAGACATATTCAGCACTTTATTATAATTTGCATACACTGTTCTTGTTGTACCAAAGAAAGCCACAGCTCCTCCTCTACTGTTCAACACTACAGTTTCACCAATGGTGGGCGAAGTGCCATCAAAAGGCATTATGTCACACGAAGCAGTTATCCACAATGGCAGGTTTTTATTATTAAATTCTGCATAATCACTAAGACGAAGTATTGTTTCATGAGCCAGCTGAGTCTCTGCGCCATGTCCAGCATAATCCATTACAAGAGCACCGGCATTTTGCTGTTGTTTTATGATGCTGGTAACCTCAGGATAACTGTGTCCTGTTGATGTACTAATGCGTTCATAAGAATCCCATATAACCTTCTTTACCAGATAACCAGGGTGAAGGCGTATTGTCTGTTCTGCCGCTTCATCAGCATCCTCCATGTGCAGGTTCTGATTTCCATCATCTCCCATAAACATCAGCGTATTCTGCCATGCTCCCACATTGTCGTTCTCGGCATAACTGATTGTTTTGTCAACCATCGTCTTTGCATCGGCAACAGTTGTTACAGGAAAACGTCCAACAGCCAAATCAAGTTGATCATGAGTCGTGGGATTAGTTCCTTCACCATCGTCTAAAAGACCAAAAAAGCCATCATCAACATAACACTTTGTCTTGTTGTATGAGTCTTCACTCTCAAAACAAAGAAGATAGTCATCAGCGTTAAGATTTCGGCAACTAGGTGTTAACATTCTGTTGTCCCACACACAATCCCCCATCAGCAAAAGGTATTTTGGCATATCGTTGCTATCAGAAGCGCGATCATAAAGCATCTTCATATAGCGACGATAGGCATTAGCATCGGGCGTTCCACTCGAAAACTCGTTATATAACTCATCAGCAGGCACAACATTCACCCTCAATGAATCGTGTGCCTCATGGTGTTTCTTCAGCCGCATTGCCTGTTCAAGAAGTTTCTGGCTGGTAGGAATAATTATAACCATATCAGCCTGTGGGTCAGCATGATGGTTCTGATTTGTTATGTTATACACATATTCAGGACTATCAAACACTCCCTCTTTTAAATCAGGAACAGCAAACGGTTTGTTCCATACAACAGACACATAATCCAAACGTATTGGTCCACCCGATTTGGCAACAATGTCTATAGTGTCGGCAGCAAGAGCCGAATTAAAAGAATAGACATTCCTACTCTCGTTTGCCTTGTCGTATTCATCACGCAAACGAATATTATGTGTGCCAAGGAAAGTGCTATTTATATACACATCGACATCGCTGCTTGTTCCTGCTGTTATATTTATAGATAACTTTCCTCCTGTTGCACCTATTGGATGTTGCAACACAATCTTTTTGCTATCACCTGCATTTATTGCTTGCGTATCAAAAAGATTACGTCCACCATTAAACCAGCTAAATCCATCAACCTCGTAAAGAGAATGGTAATAGTCAGAACAAGGATAGAAAGAGTTTACGAATGTTGCAGAGTCAACAGACAATGGCTCTGCATCATCCTGTGTGATAAAATAATAACCGTAATCAGAATAAGGATTACGAGTGCGAACGTTAGCTGAATTGGAAGTCCACGAAACAGGACCACGTGCATAGAACAAACGACGACCATTAATATTGCAAGTAGGCACCTCCTTCAAATCATCGTATTTTATTAGGTCGTCCTCAATAAGCTCTTCGTTTTGCAGATTTCCTCCATAACCATACACCTTTACTCTGTTCAAGTCTGTAAAACCAGCTTTTTTTATCAAAGATTCTGTTAACTGATACACTCCAGAAGAAGCTACCCTTATCTTTGCCCAACTTCCCTTAGCAAGTAGAGAATTACTTGCATACCTTTCACTAACAGAAACACGCGACATTGTTCTTGAACGAAGTTGAGAACGCTTTAAAGCTTTTGACTCTACCTTTAGCATAAAACTTACAAGCACTCTATATTTACCATCGCGAAACACTAACGGCATAAAGCCCACTTGCATAGAAGGCTGCTTGCGATTAAGAACTATATGCTGTGAAACGAAAGGAAGCTTAGGCAAAACAGCTCCAGAAAGTTCGTTATATCGAGTTATATCAGCTTTCGACATATCAATAAACTCTGGGTAGAGAATTGAAACTGTATAAAGCGAATCTTTATAACTTCCAGTCAAAGGGATATTAAAAGAAAAGTGTGGCAACACAGAATCTATCTTCACTTGTTCATACGTGAGGTTAAAGAACCTTTCTGCTGCTTTCACCTTGAATGGTAAAAGCAACACAAGAAATACAAGTGGAAATAGTATTCTGCTTCTTATCATATAGTTATTTACAATAAAAATCGAGCACCTTTCGTTCTTCAAGATAACCTTCCAGATGATCATCAATATTAACTGGACCACAACCTGTAGGGCATCCGGTATAAAGCAAATCACCAGTTTTAAGCGTGAAATACTGACTTATATAGCTGATTATCTCGTCAACCTTATATAGCATAGCACTCGAACAGCCTTCTTGAACTGTTTTTCCATTGACATCAAGATGGAAATGAATGGCTTGTATATCACGGAATTTCTGAACATCAACCCACTCACCAATCACAGCCGAACCATCAAAGCCTTTAGCAAGCTCCCAAGGACGTCCTGCAGCTTTCAGTTTAGCCTGCAACTCACGAGCCGTAAAATCAATTCCAACAGTAACCGCATCATAATATCTATGGGCAAATCGTTGCGGAATAGTCTTTCCTAACTTGCATATACGAACCACTATTTCTGTCTCATATTCTATCCTTCCCATGTGGTCGGGGATAAAGAATGGTTTATGGTCCTTCAACAAGGCAGAATCTGCCTTCGTGAAAATCACTGGTTCTTCTGTTTTAGATAACGTACCATGAAGCGCTTTATTGTGCTCCGAGTAGTTCATACCAACAGCAAATATCTTCATATAACAGATTATTATAATTACTCTGATTACTCAGAATTCTCTGATTATTCTGATTACTCTGATTATTCAGAACATTCTGATTACTCTGATTATTCAGAA
>DGRY01000158.1 GCA_002391185.1 Prevotella sp. UBA4376 | reverse complement strand
CACCCTCGTTGATGAAGTCGGCAGGATAATAAGCTGGTGGCAATGGAGTACCTGTATATGTTGAGTGAATCAACTTGTCGCGATACTCTTCAAGATTAGCGCAACCATTCTCTGCCAATACAGCCTCTGCATTATCCTCTGCAATAGCATTCTCAAATGGATAGTGCTGCTGAGCGTATGGCATTGAACCACTATCAAACCACACATCAATCAAATCGCTTTCGCGATGCATTGGCTCACCCTCATCGTTAACAAGTGTGATGTAGTCGATATAAGGACGATGAAGATCTATCTTGTCATAGTTTTCCTGACTGTAGTCGCCTACAACAAAGCCTTTCTCCTTCAATGGGTTGCTTGTCATCANNTCTTATCGTAGTTCTCCTGTGCCATATCACCAGGCACAAATCCTTTGTCCTTCAATGGGTTGCTTGTCATCACACCAGCAGCAACAGACTTTTCTATTTCGTTGTAAAGTTCCTCAACAGAACCTATGCACTTTTCATTACGCTTGTCGTCACGCCAAATTGGCAATGGAGTACCCCAGAAACGAGAACGAGAGAGGTTCCAGTCGTTAAGATTCTCCAACCAGTTGCCAAAGCGTCCTGAACCTGTTGATTCAGGCTGCCAGTTAATGGTTTTGTTAAGCTCAACCATACGCTCTTTCTTAGCTGTGTCCTTGATGAACCAGCTATCGAGAGGATAATAAAGGATTGGCTTATCGGTACGCCAGCAATGTGGATAGTTGTGCACGTGCTTTTCAATCTTGAAAGCTGTGCCCTCCTGCTTCATCTCCATACAGATGATGATATTCAGGTCTTCATCCTTCTCGCTCTGCTTATCCCAAACGCCATTTACATTATATTTTGGTGCGTATGAGTTCTTAACATAATCGCCTGCATGAGTGCTATATTTTTCACTAACACAAGCTTTTACAAAGTTTGCATCAAGTTCATCTATAGTGTAGTACTTACCCTGAAGGTCAACCATTGGACGTGTTTCTCCCTTCTTTGAAATGAGATAAAGGGCTGGCACATTTGCATCCTTAGCCACCTTAGCATCATCAGCACCAAAGGTTGGTGCAATGTGTACAATACCTGTACCATCTTCTGTTGTTACATAATCGCCAAGGATTACACGGAAAGCTTCGCTCTCCATCTCAACAAACTTATCACGTCCATCCTCGCCGGTGAACACCTTCTCAGGATGTGCAGCAGCATAGTCGTTAACAAACTTAGGAGCAAAGGCATCTGTCTTCTCGCAAGGTTTAACCCAAGGCATCAACTGCTGATAGTGCAAGCCTTCAAGATCAGAACCCTTCATGTGGTCAACAATTCTCCAAGGGCATTGCTTCTTCTCCTTGTCAAATGGAAGAAGTTCGCCTTCCTTGCACTCCTGCTCAGGATTGAGATATGCTGAGATTCGGCTTTCAGCCATAATCAATGTCATTGGCTGACCATCATAGAGATTATATGTTTCTACAGCCACATAATCAATCTTTGGTCCTACACACAGAGCCACATTTGAAGCCAATGTCCAAGGTGTTGTTGTCCAAGCAATGAAGTAAGGCTTACCATGATTCATCCACTCTGCCTTAGCATCCTTGATAAGGAACTGAGCAGTTACTGTAGTGTCCTTAACATCGCGATAACACCCTGGCTGGTTCAACTCGTGAGAAGAAAGACCAGTACCAGCAGCTGGAGAATAAGGCTGAATTGTGTAGCCCTTGTAAAGCAATCCCTTGTTATAGAGCTGCTTGAGCAACCACCACAAGGTTTCAATATATTTGTTGTCGTATGTGATATATGGATGATCGAGATCAACAAAATATCCCATTTCCTCAGTAAGTTCACGCCATTCCTGTGTGAACATCATTACGTTCTCACGACATTTCTTGTTGTAATCCTCGGTTGAAATGTAATGTTCTGAGTTTTTGTTATCAATATCCTTTTTGGTAATACCAAGTTCCTTCTCTACACCAAGCTCAACAGGGAGTCCGTGAGTGTCCCAACCTGCTTTGCGAAGAACCTTGAAACCATTCATTGTTTTATACCTATTGAATGTATCCTTGATTGCACGAGCCAACACATGGTGAATACCAGGGTGTCCGTTTGCAGAAGGAGGTCCTTCAAAGAACACAAACTGAGGACATCCCTCGCGCTCGTCAATTGATTTATGGAAGATGTCGTTTTTCTTCCATTCTGCCAGAACGTCCTGATTAGTCTTCACAAGATCAAGACCGTTATGTTCAGCAAATTTTTTAGTCATTATTTTAAAACGTTTTATTTATGTACCTTTTTTACTAATGCGTGCAAAGGTAAGAAAAAAAAATATCACAACCAAAGAAGAACAAAAAGATATTCCAAAATTTTGCAATTCCAAGTATTTCAAGTAATTTTGCACGGAATTTAATATATTATTGAAAAATGGATTGGTTAATTAATCTCTTCACACAAACCGATTCCGTGGCGCATATTGCATTACTCTATTCGCTCGTTATCGCTATTGGTGTGCTCTTAGGTAAAATTAAGGTAGGAGGCATTTCGTTAGGTGTAACATTCGTTCTCTTTGCCGGTATTCTTGCGGGACATGTAGGCTTCACCGCTCCAGGTCCCATTCTTACATTCGTTCAGGATTTCGGTCTTATCCTATTTGTTTTCTGCATTGGTTTGCAGGTAGGACCTGGTTTCTTCGACAGTTTCAAAAAAGGTGGTGTAACTCTCAACCTGCTTTCAACAGTAATGATTGTTCTCGACGTGCTGGTGATGTTTGGTTGCTATTATTTGTTCTACGACACCACTAATCCAGTAAACCTCCCTATGATGGTTGGTACTCTCTATGGTGCCGTAACCAACACCCCAGGTCTTGGTGCTGCCAACGAAGCACTTGCAAGCGTATTCCCTAATGGTGATGCGCCAGTAATAGCTTCTGGTTATGCTTGCGCCTACCCTCTTGGTGTTGTAGGCATTATCGGTGCAACCATCGCTATTCGTTTCCTCACCAAGACAAAGCTTGAGGAAGAAGAGGCTGCTCTTGAACTTGAAGAGGCAGAAAACCCACATGCAAAGCCACATCAGATGCATCTTCGCGTAAGCAACAAATATATTTCTGGTCGCACATTAAGCGAAATTTCAGGATTCCTTAATCGCGACATGGTTTGCTCTCGCCTGCTTCACGAAGGCGAAGTAAGCATACCTGTTAGCAGCACTATCTTAAACATCGACGACGAAGTGCTCATTGTTTGTGCCGAAGCCGATGCTGAAGCTATTCAGGCTTTCATTGGCCCTATCGTTGAAAGTCCATGGCCTGTAGAAGCTGAGAACCAGCAGTATGTAAGTAAGCGTATTGTTGTTACTCGTCCTTCTATGAACGGTAAAACTCTTGGCAAGATGCACTTCTCAAGTGTATATGGTGTTAACGTAACACGTATCACTCGTCAGGGTATGGATCTCTTTGCTTCACGCAACCACCACTTCCACACAGGAGATAGAGTAATGGTTGTAGGTCCAGAGGAGAATGTTAATCGTGTTGCCGAACTCATGGGTAACTCAGTAAAGCGTCTCGATGCACCAAACATTGCAACAATCTTCATCGGTATCCTTGTTGGTCTTATCTTTGGTAGCATCCCATTGGCTATCCCAGGAATGCCAGTACCATTGAAGTTGGGTATTGCTGGTGGTCCGCTGATCATCGCTATCCTCATTGGTCGTTTCGGTTATCGAATGAAGCTCGTTACCTACACCACCACATCAGCCAACATGATGTTGCGCGAGATTGGTTTGGTTCTCTTCCTTGCATCAGTAGGTATCAAGGCTGGAGCTGGTTTCTGGGACACAGTTGTTCAGGGCGACGGACTAAAGTATGTAGGAACAGGTTTCCTCATCACCATCATCC
>DGRY01000034.1 GCA_002391185.1 Prevotella sp. UBA4376 | reverse complement strand
AATGACAGGACCAGAATCTGTAGTGTTACCATTACACCATATCCCAATTTGTTATTGCGATTAGCATATTGCTGAATTGCGAGTGCAAAGGTAATGCATTTTTGGGAATCACCAAAACTTTTCGGCACTTTTTTCGATAAAAAATGAAAAAAATCCAAATTAGCCACATTCCAATCTTGTTTTTCCACTTATTTATTATACCTTTGTCACATTATTAAAAGGGAGACTCTCCCCGCCCCTCCCCGGTACTTTTGTCGCAGGGCAAAATGTAGAAGGGAGAAAAAACAATAGAAGTTATTTATTGATTAAAAAGAAAAAAGAGAAAATAAATGAATACTGCAAAACAGTTAGTAGAAACTATTATTAAGGGAATACAGGAAAAGAAAGGAGAAAACATCACAGTTGCTGACTTAACTCATCTTGATGGTGCAGTAACTCAGTATTTCGTGATTTGTCAAGGCAACTCCCCCACTCAGGTGGAGGCTATTGCTGGTTCTATAGCAGATACTTGCCGTATAGAACTGAAAGAAAAACCTATCAATGTTGTAGGTTTGGGCACAGACCAATGGGTAGCTATCGACTTTTGCGATGTGATGGTTCACGTGTTCCTCCCAGAAGTACGTGCATACTACGATTTAGAGCATCTATGGGAAGATGCAAAATTAACTCAAATAGAGAATGTAATTTAAGATATGGAAAAAAGAAATCCTATGAATGGCAGAGGCATGCAGAACGGTAACGACCCAAAGATGCCTCGCTTCAACATGAACTGGCTCTATTGGGCTATGCTTATTGCCATTGGCGTTCTGCTGTTTTCGGGCGGCGGAGATGCCTTAGTTGGCGGAACAGCAGCTCAAGAGGCTACATATACAAAATTCAAAGAGTATGTTGTTAAAGGCTATGCCGAGAAAGTTGAGATAAACAAGGCTGAAAGTACATTAAAGATGTATGTTAAGCCAACTCACATTCAGGATGTGTATGGCATGAGCGCCAAACAGGTGGGCAGAGATGCCTATGTAGAGGTGCAATTCGGTTCGGTTGACGAACTTGAACGTTTTCTTACCGCCGAGCAGAAGGCAAAGAAGATTAATGACTTCAGCTATGAAACCGACAAGACAGGTAACATTCTAAATAATATCCTATTCACTTTCGGGCCATTCATACTGCTTGTATTAGTATGGGTATGGCTTATGCGACGCATGGGCGGTGGTGGCGCTGGTGCCGGCACAGGCATTTTCAGCGTTGGAAAGTCCAAAGCTAAGATGTATGAAAAAGGCAACGACCTGGGTATCACATTCAAGGATGTGGCAGGACAGGAAGGTGCCAAGCAGGAAGTGCAAGAGATAGTGGAGTTCTTGAAGAACCCACAGAAATATACCGATCTGGGTGGTAAAATTCCAAAGGGTGCTTTGCTCGTTGGTCCTCCGGGAACAGGTAAAACCCTTTTGGCTAAGGCTGTTGCTGGTGAGGCTGGTGTACCATTCTTCTCAATGAGCGGTTCAGATTTCGTTGAGATGTTCGTAGGTGTGGGCGCAAGTCGTGTTCGCGACGTGTTTGCTCAGGCAAAACAGAAGTCACCATGTATCATCTTCATCGATGAGATTGATGCCGTTGGTCGTGCTCGTTCAAAGAACCCTTCTATGGGTGGCAATGATGAGCGTGAGAACACCTTGAACGCCTTGCTCACAGAGATGGATGGTTTCGGAACAAACTCAGGAGTTATCGTATTGGCTGCAACAAACCGTGTTGACATGCTCGACAAGGCATTGCTGCGTGCTGGTCGTTTCGACCGCCAGATTAATGTTGACCTTCCTGACCTTCCAGAAAGAAAGGCTATCTTCCAGGTGCATCTGCGCCCATTAAAGATTGAGAAAGCATTGGATATTGACTTCCTTGCACGTCAGACTCCAGGTTTCTCGGGTGCTGATATTGCAAACGTATGTAACGAAGCCGCCCTTATTGCAGCACGTCACGACCATAAGGAAGTTGTAAAGCAAGATTTCCTTGATGCTGTTGACCGCATAGTAGGCGGTTTGGAAAAGAAGACCAAGGTGATGACTCAGGAAGAGAAGCGAACTATCGCCCTTCACGAGGCTGGACACGCCACTATCAGCTGGTTCTGTCGTTATGCCAATCCATTGGTAAAGGTGAGCATCGTTCCACGTGGCCAAGCTCTTGGCGCAGCATGGTACATGCCAGAAGAACGACAGATTACAACAAAGGAGCAGATGCTCGACGAGATGTGTTCTTTGCTTGGTGGTAGAGCTGCAGAGGAACTGTTCACAGGTCACATTTCTTCAGGTGCCGTTAACGACCTTGAGCGTGCTACCAAGAGCGCCTACGGCATGATAGCATATATGGGTATGAGCGACAAACTGCCAAATATATGCTATTACAACAACACAGAATATCAGTTCCAGAAACCATATTCAGAAACAACGGCTAAAGAGATTGATGCTGAAGTACTGAAGATGATCAACGACGAATATGCACGTGCCAAGAAGATTCTTACCGAACACAAGGAAGGTCACAATGCACTTGCCGAACTGTTGATAAAGAAAGAGGTCATCATGGCGAGCGATGTTGAAGAAATCTTTGGCAAGCGTCCTTGGTTGAGCAGAAGTCAGGAGATTATGAAAGAGAACGAGGAGAATGCTCCAAAGCTCGAAGATATGCCTGAGGAAGTGAAACAAGCTCAGTTGGAACACGAACGTGCTGTTGCAGAACAAGAGTCAAACGAAAATTAAAACTATGACTGATAAACAGAAAAACCTGGTTGTACGCTTTATAACAGGCGTTTTATTCGTAGCTGTAATGGTAGCAGGATTTATGAGTCCACGCGCCATGGTAGCTTTGTTTGCCTTGATTACCGGTATGACAATATGGGAATATACTGGACTGGTGAACAAATGGAATGAGATAAAAGTAAACCGCATGATATCAACGGTTGCCGGAGTTTATTTCTTCCTTGCTGTTGCAGCATGGCGCATAGGGATGGTACAGAACTTCATCATCTTTATCCCCTATTTGCTCACAATAGTTTATCTGTTCATAAGCGAACTATATCTGAAGCAAAACAACCCTATCAACGATTGGGCATACACCATGTTTGGACAGATGTATATCGCCCTTCCATTTGCTATGCTCAACATTGTTGCCTTCGAAATGAGCAGCGATGGACAGACTGTAACCTACGACATGCTGTTGCCACTAAGTATCTTTATTTTCTTGTGGACTAACGACACTGGTGCCTATTGTACAGGCTCATTATTCGGAAAGCACAAATTATTCCCAAGAATCAGTCCTGCTAAGAGTTGGGAAGGTAGCATTGGTGGTGGTTTGCTCGTTATTGCTGTTGCAGCAGCTATCGGATATTTCGCAAACCAAGGTGTAGCCGAAGAGAATGTTCGTTTGTCTATATTCGGCTGGATGGGACTCGGAATAGTTGTTGCCATATTCGGCACATGGGGCGATCTGGTTGAAAGTTTGTTTAAGCGCACCCTCGGCATCAAGGACA
>DGRY01000006.1 GCA_002391185.1 Prevotella sp. UBA4376 | reverse complement strand
TCTCGTCCTCTGCACAAATCATACCCAATGACTCTACACCACGAAGCTTTGACTTCTTGATGGTGAATTCCTTATCGCCATCATAAAGCACGCAACCAAGATCTGCAACGATAACTTTCTGACCTGCAGCAACATTTGGAGCACCACAAACAATCTGTTGTGGTTCACCCTTACCAAGGTCAACAGTAGTTACATGAAGATGATCAGAATTAGGATGAGCTTCGCATGTAAGAACCTTACCTACATAAAGTCCTTTCAAGCCGCCTTTAATAGATTGTACTTCTTCTAATGCATCAACTTCAAGACCTGTAGATGTCAGCGCGTCCGCTGTCTCCTGAGGAGTCAGATCGAAGTCAACGTATTCTTTAAGCCATTTATATGAAACTTTCATTATAATGATTTTTTATTGTATACTCAAAAACGGTGCAAAAATACAATTTTTTTCGCTGCTACACAAGCAATATCAATAAAAAAAGAATGCCGGAACTGTAGCGTTCCGGCATTTTACACTTTTTATCCAGATAGATGTTATTCATCGTCAGCATCGGCTTCAGCTTCATGAGCTGCAATAAGTGCTGTCTGAATCTCATTAGGTACAAGTTCATAACTTGCAAACTTGGTGGTAAATGATGCTCTACCACCAGTGAGCGAACTGAGCGAGATACTGTAGTTGGCAAGTTCCTTCTGAGGAATCTTTGCCGACAATTTTTGATATCCTGCCTCGGTATCCATACCCATAATAAGTGCTCTACGTCCTTGTAAATCGCTCATCACATCGCCCATAAAATCGGCAGGAACATACACCTCAAGATCATAGATAGGCTCCAAAATCTTTGGACCTGCCTGCTTGAAAGCATCACTGAAAGCGTGACGGGCAGCAAGCTTGAAAGACAGCTCATTAGAGTCAACAGGGTGCATCTTGCCATCATACACAACAACTCTTACATCGCGTGCATAAGATCCTGTCAACGGACCACGTTCCATACACTCCATAACTCCCTGAAGAATAGCTGGCATAAATCTCTGGTCGATAGCTCCACCAACAACCGAGTTTATGAACACAAGCTTTCCACCCCAAGGCATATCACGTTCTTCCTTACCTTTCATGGTAACCTTGAACTCCTGACCGTTGAAGTTGTAACTTGTTGGATCAGGCATACCTTCTGCATATGGTTCAATAATAAGATGAACCTCGCCAAACTGCCCAGCTCCACCACTCTGCTTCTTGTGGCGATATTCTGCCTTGGCCTTCTTTGTGATTGTTTCACGATAAGGGATACGTGGTTCTTCAAATTCCACATTCAGTTTCTCGTTGTTCTCCAAGCGCCACTTCAATGTGCGCAGATGGAATTCTCCCTGTCCGTGAACAATAGTCTGCTTAAGCTCCTTAGAGTTTTCAAATACCCATGTAGGATCTTCCTGATGCATTTTCAGGATTGCCGCCATAACCTTTTCTGTATCCTGGGCATTCTTAGCTTTAACAGCACGACTATACTTAGAGTTTGGATACTTAATGAAATCAAACTTCCATTCTGCATCTTTGCCATTAAGAGTATTGCCAGTTTTAACATCTTTCAGCTTTACTGTGCAACCGATATCGCCAGCCTGCAAAGAATCAACAGGTATGCGGTTTGCTCCAGCACAGGCATAAATCTGCCCAATACGCTCCTTTGAGCCACGATCAGCATTAGAGAGGTCATCACCAGGCTTCACAGTACCACTCATCACCTTGAAATAGCTCACTTCACCGATATGAGGCTCCATACCCGTTTTGAAGAAATACAAACTTTCAGGACCATCAGCAACAGGATCGATCTCCTCTCCACGGCTATTGTGAACCTTTGGCATTTCGCTCACAAAAGGCACTACATTACCCAAGAATTCCATCAATCGCTGCACACCCATATCCTTGTGAGCATCAACACAGAATACAGGGAATATAGATCGTGTTACTAATCCCTTACGAATACCTTCACGCATCTCGTCTTCTGAAAGAGTCTCAGTCTCAAAGAATTTCTCCATGAGAGAGTCATCGTTCTCTGCAGCAGCCTCTACAAGAGCCTTGTGAAGTTCAAGAGCTTTATCCATTTCCTCGGCAGGAATATCCTCACGCTTAGGAGCACCTCCATCAGGTCCCCAAGACAGTTTCTTCATGATGAGAACATCTATTATCTCGTGAAAATCAGGACCTGTCTTTACAGGATACTGAATCTGCACGCACTTCGAACCATAGATTTCCTGCATACTATTAATGATGTTATCAAAATCGCATTTCTCTGAATCCAACTGATTAATAAGGAAGATTACAGGTTTACTCAATTTCTCGGTATAGCGGAAATTGTTCTGGGTACCCACTTCTGGTCCATACTGACCATTGATGAGGATAACCGCCTGATCAGTTACATTCAGGGAAGTAATTGCACCACCCACAAAGTCGTCACTACCAGGACAATCTATGATATTAAGTTTTTTGTTGTTCCACTCTACATGAAAAACTGTAGGGAATACAGAATAGCCATATTCCAACTCAACAGGAAAATAGTCACTAACGGTATTTTTAGCTTCAATCGATCCACGTCGCTTAATAATACCTGCTTCAAATAACATACTCTCGGCAAGTGTGGTCTTGCCGCTGCCCGCACTGCCAAGCAATGCGATGTTTTTGATTTCATTGGTCTGATAAACTCTCATATCAAAAGATTTAAGTTGTTAGTAATATTAACTCTTTCATGGTCAAGCCTAATGGGTTACGTCGGGCTTTCATGGGCTCTAAGATACGATTTTATAATGAAACTTCCAAAAGAAAAAGCAAAAAAGTGCATATCTTTTTAAACTTATTAGTAATTTTGTATTCAAATAACAAATTATGACGGGATTATACATTCATATACCTTTTTGCGCATCAAGATGTATATACTGTGGTTTCTATAGCACAACCATGGATAAAATGAAGCAACGTTATGTTGATGCTGTATGCAAGGAAATCAAAGGCTATTATCTTAAAGAGAATAAAAACTCGACTGAATGGTCAACGATATATCTCGGGGGTGGCACCCCAAGCCAGTTGAATAAAAGTCAACTGCATCAGATTTTCTCTGCCATAGGCATTCCTTCTAAAAATATAGAGATTACAATGGAATGTAATCCCGATGATGTCACGGATGATTTTGCCAAGATGATTAGCGCTTTGCCCATTAATCGCATCTCAATGGGTGCGCAGACTTTCTCTGATGCACGACTTAAATTTCTGCATCGTCGCCACACTTCCAACGAGGTGATTGTTGCTATTGAAAGACTTCGCAAAGCGGGAATTAAAAATATAAGCGTTGACCTTATGTTTGGCTTTCCTGAAGAAACACTCGAAGACTGGCAAAACGACATTAAAAAGGCATTGGAACTCAATGTAGAACATCTCTCTGCCTATTCGTTAATGTACGAGGAGGGCACTCCCCTTTTCACCCTATTACAGCAGGGTAAGATTAAGGAGATTGATGACAATCTGAGTCTGGATATGTATAACACTCTTGTGGATATGCTCACAGCTGCTAATTACGAACACTATGAAATAAGCAATTTTGCAAAAAAGGGATTTCGATCACGCCATAACAGTAGCTATTGGAATAACACACCTTATATAGGAATAGGTGCTGCAGCCCACAGCTATATTTCAGGAAAAAGATGGTGGAACATCAGTAACATCAAGAAATATTGCGAAGGAATAGAAAACAACACCCCTGAAAGAGAAACAGAGATTATAGATGCTGACACCCATTATAACGACTTAATAACAACAGCACTACGCACCAGCGATGGTCTCAATCTCGACATGCTGTCACTGGAACAGCAAAACTACTTGCTTTCAAACGCACAACATCTTATTGACGAAGGCATGCTAAAGCTAAACAATAAAAAACTATCGCTGACGAGACAGGGCATCTACATCAGCGATAGTATTATGAGTGATTTAATCAAAATCTAATTTCTATGAAGAAGTTAGATGTAGTTAAAAGAAGATAGTAGGAGTTACAAGACATTAGTTTTATGGTATTGTCCTCTATCTCCGCCGCTAAAAGCGGCATAACTCCTCTTAACTACTTATATCTTCAAATTGTTTATTCCAAATTCAAAGACTTCTTGATAGCAGCAATCTTTTCATCAGAAGCCTTCATGCAACGCTCGTAGCAGCCTGCACATTTGAAGCTTGGATCTTTTACCTCGAGATAGAACTTAATCTTTGGCTCTGTTCCTGATGGACGAACACTAACCTTAGTATTGTCGTCACAGAACCACTGCAGCACATTACTTGTGTCTGGCATCTCCAGTTTCTCAACAGTACCATCAGCCTTCTTTGCCTCGAGAGACAGGAAGTCTTTAGTAAGCACAACCTTGCTGCCGCCAAGCTCCTGAGGAGGATTATTGCGGAAGTTGGTCATCATCTGCTTAATCTCATCGGCGCCAGTCTTACCTGGACGAACAACATTAATTGTATATTCACGAGAGAAACCATACTCAGCATAGATATCCATAAGCAAGTCATAGAGAGTCTTGCCATTATCCTTTGCCCATGCTGCAATCTCACAGATAAGACAGATTGATGCTGGAGAATCCTTATCTCTAACCTTGTCAAATGGCAAGAAACCAAAACTCTCTTCGCCACCACCAATATACTTCTGCTTACCTTCTGAAACACGAATCTCGTTAGCAATCCACTTGAAACCAGTGTAGCAGTCACGAAGCTCAACATTATTCTTATCAGCAATCTGCTTGATAACCTCAGTAGTTACGATGGTCTTAACAAGGAACTCTGTTCCTGTGAGCTGGTTGAGTTTCTTCTTATTAGTAATGATATACCAGCAGAACATCATACATGTCTGGTTACCATTAAGAATCTCCCACTCGCCCTTGTTGTTACGGCAAACAATAGCAAGACGGTCTGCGTCTGGATCTGAAGCAATAACAAGATCAGCATCAAGCTTTGTACCAAGTTTCATACCAAGAGTCATAGCCTCTGAGTTCTCAGGATTTGGAGAAACAACTGTTGGGAAGTTGCCATCGATAACCATCTGTTCTGGAACAACATGAATATTCTGGAAGCCCCATGAACGAAGAGCCTCAGGAATAATCACACGACCTGTTCCATGAAGAGGAGTATATACAATATTAAGGTCTTTCTGGCGAAGGATAACATCCTGATCAACCATTGCCTCCTTAACACCCTGCAGATAATCCCAGTCCATCTCACCACCGAT
>DGRY01000139.1 GCA_002391185.1 Prevotella sp. UBA4376 | reverse complement strand
TTATTTTCTTTTATATTAAGAGAAAAATACTGTGTATATTCACTTACAAAAGTTCAACCAATATCATAGCCCTCATTCTGAGTGAGCTGCTTATTTAAATCGAGTGTTGTGGCAGGAATAGGGAACACAATGGTGTGAGCATCGGTTTCATCAACAGCAACAGACTGTAGGCTGGGTAATCTATGGAACAAACCATAGCGCACAAGGTCGTTGCGTCGCCAGCCCTCCCACACAAGTTCGAGCAAGCGTTCACGAAGAATATTCTCAAGAGTGCATTCGCACAAAGGCATATTGGCACGCGAACGCACTTGATTGAGATAAGGCGAACCGTCTTTTCCATCGCGCACCAAAGCCTCAGCCTTCATTAGCAGCACATCAGCATAGCGATAGAGCACAATATCATTGTCTTGAAGTTTTCCTGCCTCATAAGCCGTAGCATCAGCCTCATATTTCTTCATGCGTGCCCCAGCAGTCTGCTCATATGGAGAACCTGTGGTTACAGAACTAATCTCAAGCGGATGATAAACAAGAGGCTTTCCATCGTCAAGACAAACAACCTTTCCATTCACTTTTACTGTATCGGCATAGAAAGACAACGCAAAACGACTATCAACCTGTTTTGTTCCATAGCCAAAAGCATTAACTGTGGAAAGAGTTGCCGAAGCACCATTCTCGGCATCAAGTCCCAAAGCACTTCCGTGGGCATAATGCCTACTGCGGAAAAGATACCAGAACTGATTGGCATAAAGAATCTTGTTCATGGGAATGGTGAAGATATTCTCCTTTGACGTTTCGTTATGAATGGCAAAATTACGTGCTGCATTACGCTCCAGTTCATATCCACAGGCAGTTATCTTGTCGCAATAGACAACAGCTGCCTGCCATGCGTTGAGTTGTTCACCGTCAACATCAAACTGCATTAAAGAGCCCGATGGGTGAACAGCGTCTGTCCACACATCATCCAGATACACCTCAGCATTCAAATAAAGTTTTGCCATGAGAAACCACACCACAGGCTTGGTGAGACGTCCATAATGCAAGCCCTCATAATTACTATTCTCTTCTGAAAGGAATGGCAGTACATCGTTAAACTCACTCATACAAAACTTGAATACCTCGCTCCTTTCATTCTGCTTAACCTTAGCAAGAGGAATATCATAGGCAGTTACCAAAGGCACACGTCCATACATATCCATGAGATAAAAATAGAACATGGCACGAATGGCACGTACCTCGGCAGAGAAACGCTTATATTCATCGGTAGTAAGAACATTTCTGTTAGCATCAATAAAATAGAGCGAACGATTACAGAGCATCACCACCTTATAGAGATAATCCCAAGTGTTTTGCAGAGGACTCTCGGAAGCTGTCCACGAATGATAATATAAACGTTGCCAAAAACCACCGTCATACCAGTCGCCTCCACGAACAGGGATTATCTGTTCATCGGTGGTGAGCGAATTAAAATCATACACTCCTCGCGGAGTGCCCATCAATCCCTGACTCTCGGCATTTCCACCAATATAATTATACAAAGTGGCAACAAGATTGTGCTCTACATCGGTTGCCGAGGTATATGATTCCTCTATCTGTCCCTTAGGATTCTCGTTGACACATCCTGTAGCCAACAAGCATATAATTATTGCGTAGATAACTTTCTTCATAGACAATTAGAATTGTATTGAGAAATCTATACTATATGAACGATAAGGAGGATAAGAGCGTTTGTCGTCAATACCCAACGTGCTGTTAACCACATAGCTATTAATCATTGGGGTTAGACCACTGTAGCCTGTTATCGTAGCAATATTGTTTACCGAGAGCGCCAAACGAAGTGAACTGATATATTTGCTCCAATTCTTCACCGGAACATTCCAGCCAATGGTTAAATAGTCGAAGTTAAGATAGTCGCCACATTCAAGCCAATAGTCGGTGGCTGTCTGGTCGGCAATATTTGCCTCTGGAGCCCCAGCCAGAACATTATAATAAGGAAAACTCGTCATGTTCATATAACTGAGACTTGTTCCATTGTAAATTTTATGTCCAAAGGCGCCATTAAGCTGCAACGACACATCAAAATCCTTGTAACGGAAAGCAATATTGCTACCAAGACTCATCTTTGGAGTAGCCTGTCCTGCAATATAGCGGTCGGCTCCGTCAGAGATGTCTATAACCCCATTGTTGTCAAGGTCGGCAATGGTGTAGCTGTAGGTTCCATCAACATTCTGCTCCAGTCCTGTGCAATGAGGAAGATAGAACACGCCCAATGGCTGCCCTATAATCTGATAAAGGATATTGTTGTTGCCTCCATGAAAACCAGCTCCGTTAAGACTTCCTATTGGTGTTATATCCGTTGCCGAAAGATAGGTATCGTTATAATATCCACTCAACGAAATGAGTTTGTTCTTCTGGAAAGCAACATGCACATTAACATTAAGCTCCATATCCTCACGTTGAAGAGGAGTGATACTCATTCCCAACTCCAATCCGCTATTACTCATGCTTCCCAAGTTTGCAAGCATCTGCGGATAAATGAAAGGAGGCACAGGAACATCATACATATAGAGCATATCGCGAGTTTTAGAATAATAATACTCAGCGGTAAGCATGATGCGATTATGCCATAATCCCATTTCCACCCCAACATCATATGAGCTTTGCGTTTCCCATTTCAAATTGGGATTGGCATTCGATGTTATGCCTAATGTTGTGATAGGTGTACCAGCCCACGATAGTAGTCCGGTTGGGTTTAACAACAACAGAGAGTTGTATGAGTCGATTCCCCCTGTGTTTCCCGACAATCCATAGCCCGTATGAACATTTAACTTGTTGAGCCATTGCTGGTTCTGCCATGAAGGCACAAGTTTCATAACATCGAGCGAAGCAGAAACCGATGGAAAGAAGCCCCATTTGTTGCCTGCGCCAAACATTGACGAGCCATCAACACGGGCATTGGCAGAAAGGGTGATAACACCTTTATAATCGTATTCCACCTGAGTCATGAACGATGTTGTTGCCGGATTCTCATACTGGCTTCCCGTTCCTCCATAAGGAAGGGTGCTTCCAGCAGCCAGATTATCATAACCTATAGAATTATCCGAGAAGCCTCGCACCGTGGTAAAGAACCCGCGTTGCACCTTTTTCTGGTGTTCTGCCAGCAAGAGAGCGTTAAAGCCATTTGCGCCAAACTTGTATTTCCAACGTGCCTCTACATTTCCCAGCCATTCCTCGGTTTTCACCTCAGCCCGATAAGCCTGTCCCTGTCCCCACACCCATGTAGGGAGATACTTGGCATTCTCAGATGAATTATAAGAATAAGAGCCAAAGGCTGAAAGAGTGAAATGCTTTGAAAGTAAAGCTGTGAACTTGAGATGAGTATTGAAATTTAGTATTTTGTCTCTGTCCTGCTCCTGGATAAGAGCACCCGGCGTGTTTATCTGCGAAGCCTGAGAGTTTCTGTCCCAAGCACCTTTATCGTTCATTCCATAACCAAAAGTGGGATTTTGGGCAGCAGCCGAATAAAACAGTTTCTGCACATCAAAGATATTATCGCTTTGCATCGATGAGCCAAACAAGCCCAAATCGATAACAAGGCGATTATTGAAAGCCTTTTGATCAAGGTCTAACTTTGCCACGAAATTATTGTTCCCATGCAGTTTGATGATTGAGTTATGGTCGGTTCGTGCCAACGAGGCACGATAGCTTGAGTTCTCACCTCCACTACCAAAAGCCACATGGTGTTTCTGCACAAACCCCATACGAGTTATTGCCGACGGGAAATCGGTATCAAAGCCACCATCGTTAATAGAAAATCCTCGTTGAAAAGCCACATCCCTGTAACGAGTGCCCGAGAGCATCTTTATGTTTTTATATACTGATTCTATTGCTATATTGCCGTCGTAAGAGATATGGAATGTTTTTTCAGAGCCTTTCTTCGTTACAACAAGTATCACTCCCGAAGCACCTCGCGAACCGTAGGGAGCAGTCTCGGAAGCATTTTTCAATATCGTGAAGCTCTCTATATCACCAGGATAAATGCTGCATAGCGAAGAGAGGTCGCTATAAACGCCATCGATGATAACAAGCGGGTCGTTGCCACCTGTCAGCGAAGTTGTTCCACGCACACGCACAGAACTGAGCATAGCCAAACGATCGGCTCCGTTGGAAGAGATATTCACACCAACAGCCTGACCAATCAAAGCTTCAAGAGGATTATTCACAAGACCCTTATTCATGCGGTCTTGCGTGATGACATCGACAGAACCCTTGCGATAAACAACGATACTATCAACATTAGAAATGTCAACTTGCGCTGTTGCCGATAAGCAGCTAACGAAAGATGCAAGCGACATAAGGGCCAACATCTTTTTCATGTATGCGAATGAATTAATAAGATAAGTCTGTTTCTACTTTCGTCCAAAGTCGGCTGGTACTTCGCCCCATACCTTTGTTTCCCATTTCATCACGGGAATAGTAATATTATGTGTGCGAAGCCATTGTTCAGCTCGCGTTATTATCTGGTAAAGCTGTTCTGTTTCTGGAGTTCTCTCCAGTTTGGTTTTGCATTGTTTCTTTTTTACCCACAGAATGGCATTATAGCTGTCGCTATAGATAACCTTGTCTTTGATGCCTTGCTTGTCCATTAAAGCTAAAGCATGAACAATAGCGAGGAATTCCCCGATATTGTTCGTGCCATAAAGCGGACCGAAATGAAATACCTGAGCACCCGTAGTGAGGTCGATAGCCTGATACTCCATAGGACCAGGATTACCCGAGCAAGCTGCATCAACAGCCCAAGAGTTACGGTTAACGGCAGCAGGCCAAGCAAAGCCAGAGGCCCACCCCGCCCCTCCCGGTAGGGAGGGAGTAACGCCTCCCCCTTCCCCCTCCAAGCTTTTGTCGAAGGGCGAAATGCAGAGGGGAGAACTACCTTGAGCACAGCCTCTTGAAACAGTATTGTTTGAAGAGGATGGTTTGTTATTGCTTGGATAAGATACTTTCATTTGCTTTATTATATCTCGAATTTGATAGCCTACTTTTCTGATATCACCTATCACTTCATCATTTGTAAACCGAACAACAGTATAGCCCATTCTATTCAAGTCGGCAGTACGTTGCTCGTCAGCAACAGGCTGATCGCCTTTGAAATGGTATTTACCATCTACCTCTACTATCAACTTATACTTTAAATTGATGAAGTCGGCTATGTATTCTCCAACAATATGTTGTCTTCGGAATTTATCTCCTATCCCATTCCCTTTAAGAAGATTCCATAATGCTATTTCTGCATCAGTCATAAACAACTTGTTTTCATCGGCATATTGCTTCAACAAATCGTAATCAACCTTGTTTGCAGTTTCATAAATATAGTTCTTCTTTTCCATTTGGAATTCAATTAGAAAGGTGAATTAATTAGTCCATTTGGAATTCAATTAGAAAGGGAGTTTAGTTACCTCCCTCAAGTAAAATTGAAAGATGGAAATAATGAAAGATTTAAATATTANNAAATGGTATTTACCATCTACCTCTATAACCAGTTTATAATGAAGGTTAGCAAAATCTGCTATATACTCGCCAATGATATGCTGACGTCTAAACTTATAACCAATGCCCTTAGCTTTAAGAAGATTCCAGAGAAGACGTTCTGCATCAGTCATAAACATCTTATTCTCGTTGGCATATTGCTTCAGAAGTTCATAAGATGCCTTTTCTGCTGTTTCAAAAACATATTCTGTATCCTTCTTCATAAGAATCTTTTTCTGTTGGCTTGTGCCTGTTGGTTAGCCCTCCCCTACCGGGGAGGGATGGGTGGGGCTTTACATTCTCTCAGGAACCTCGATACCCAGCAGAGCCATACCTTCCTTGATAACCTTAGCGATATTCTTTGCTAAGACAAGGCGTGTAACCTTCTCGGCATCACTATCAGCACCAAGGATGCTATAATCGTGATAGAACTGGTTGAACTGCT
>DGRY01000063.1 GCA_002391185.1 Prevotella sp. UBA4376 | reverse complement strand
ATGCGTACTTGCTGTTTATTTTGGAAGTTTTCCTTTCACGTTCTTACCCTTTTACCTTTTTATCGTTAAAACCGAGTTAAAATATGTAAAATTGAATTTTGGCGATTCAGAGCATGGTAGTTTGTGTTTTTACTTTTATTAATCGGTGTTTTAAAAGATGCTAATTCTCTAATTAACTCGGTTGCGCGCCAGCGCAAACGTTAACAAAAAAAAAAAAACGCCAAAAAGGATTAATTTTGGAGATTGTTGCTTATATTTGCCTCCGTAAAACAATTGTTAAACCAGCAAAAAGACATTTACAATGAAGTTAAACAAAACATAAATATAATTTGAAGTTAATATAATCGCATTAAACAAGGTTGTGCTAAACAACTTGTTTTATAAGCTTCGCAAATATAAGACAGTTAATTTATTTAAATAAAATATTTCTATGAAAAAAGCAAAGTTTTTAATCTATGCAGCCGTTGCTGCAACAGCAGCTATAGTTAGTAGTTGCTCTAATGAAGATGTGGTTGAACAGACACCACAGAAGGGTCGTCCTATTGTTGTTGAAGCCAGTGTTGATGGCGACTCTCGTGCAAGCGTGGCAACATCTTTCACAGGTTTCAAGCTCTATGGCTACAAGGCCGATGCCAACAAGACCAACTTCCTTGATGGTGTCAACTTCGCTAATTCAGGTTCTTCATGGGTTTCTGTTGGTTCTGCCAACTGGCCTGAGGGCAGCGGCAACTGTAATTTCTATGCTATCAGCACACAGGGCGAAGCCGAGGCTCCTGAGGGCATTGATATCACCGACCTTAAGAACGGCACCTTCTCTTACACCGTTCCTACCGATGTTGCAGAGCAGAAAGACATCCTCGTTGCCAGTCAGAACGATGTTACATACGCCGACAATGCAGGCAAGATCAAGCTCGGCTTCAAGCATGCGCTGGCGAATGTTACTATGCAGGTGAGGTTTAATTGGAAGGAAAACAATAAACTTGTAGTACAAGACCAGATAAATGAAGCATTGTTCTCTTTTGATTACATAAAAATTCATAATGTATATACAAGTGGAACATATAATGCAGCCACTGGTGTATGGACTCCAACTGGTGAACCAGGCACTATAACAATAAATTTTGCACAAGCACCAGTATATAAAGCATACAATGAGAGTGAAGCTGATGGTATTTACAAAACTGGTGTAAAATATCAGGATATAGTACTTGGTTCTGCAGGTGCCAGTTTGATGGTTATGCCTCAGACATTTGAAAGCTATTGGGTGAATAATGATCCAAAGGACAATCCTGTTCCTGTCGCAAATGCCGAGGCTGCTCATCAGCCATATATAGAGATCCATGGCGTGGTATATACAACATCTTCAACTACAGAGAATGATACACCATTTAATCATACTGCTGACGAACTCAAAGAAGAGGAATTGTTTGAGTTTATTATTGGTGATGATGATGACGCACATTATGCTTCGAAAATGTATATACCTCTAAAATCACCATTCTTTTTTGATTTGAATAAGAACTATAATCTCCGATTGAATATTTTAGGTGCTTTTGCTGAGAATGGTAAAATGGTATTTGATCCAGTAGAGTCAATTGGTGGATAAACAATTATGAAGAAAAATACAGTACTGATATTAAGTTTAGTCATGCTTCCTATGTTATATGGATGTAATGATGCTTTTATCCAGAATAACGACATTTTGGATAGTGAAGAGGATATCATTATCATTCCTAAATTTGAAGATGAGATTGCAAGCCGTGTTGGTGCTGTAGTATTCCCTGCATCTACTGATTTTTACGTTTCTGCTTATCAGGGAACAATGTCAAAAGGAAAGAATGTTTACTGCTATTTGGAGGATGGTACTTGGAAAAAGAGTAAGGCTATAACATGGCCTACAGGAACAAAGACTATTAGTTTCTGGGGACTGTCTCAACCTTTCACTGATGCTGACGGAATTTCGGAGTGTACACTTACCAGTAAGACGCAGACATTTAAATATACTTTGGATCCTGCTAATGTTAAGGATTTGAAATATGCAAGTCTGCTGAATACTACTAAGGCAGAAAGCTATGGTGGAAAGATTATCTTGGATTTCGTACATGGTTTAGCATATCCTTATTTCACATGTGCACAAGGAATTTCAGATGCAGTGATAAGTATAAAGGAGGTGATTTTCCATAATTTACAAACAGCAGCAACTTTTGTTTATGATAAGACTACCAATTCTTATGGAAAATGGACATTGACAAAAGACACTTATGGCACTTTCACACAAGTGCAGGAAAAAGCTATAACTCTTAATCCATCTAAGACAGTTGACCTTACAGACGCATGGACATTAATGCCTCAGAAACCCACCAAATGGGCAACAACTGCAACAAAGCCTGTACCTATAACAACCGCTGATGAAAAGCATCAGTGTTATGTGGAGTTGAAATGTAAGATTATCAAGGATGGTGGCATCTACGCCTGGGGACACGCTTCTGGTGAGAATGAATTCGAGAGTTTGTATGTTCCTTTTAGTACGAGTTTTTCAACTATAGCATATAAAAAGGGAATAAAACTCACTCTCACAGCCACTGGTGTTTACAATGCCGATGGCACAGTGTTTACTCCTCGTGCAGAACTGATGAATGCCCCTTGGGTTACGGAGGATATAATTGTTGAACCATGGGAGGAGTTGCCTGAAGAGGATCTGGAGTTTGGCGCGAAGCAGGCGCTTCGCTAAATGATAAATGAAAAATGATAAATGATAAAGAAGCGCAAAGCGCTTTAAATATTTCCATCTTTCATTCTTTCAATATTTAAATTTTACTTGGGGCTATCCAATACAGGAAATGGTGGGTTGAGCGTATTAGTTTATAAAACATAACCTTTAAAATTTAAAGAACAATGAAAAAAGAATATATCAAGCCTTCAATGAAGGCAGTAGAGCTAAAAACAGAGTCAATGATTCTCGCCGGCAGCGGAAATCTTGCGGGTGGAAATACTTTCACTGACAAGGCTGCTTTCGAGTCAGCCGACGAGGGAGTTTATGTCTACGATTATGAAAACAGTAACGGTAGTTCGGGGTCTGACTGGGACCTTTAAGAATACACTTATTCTTATGTTGTTCTGTTTGGGCATATCAGCATGCGAAAGCAATGATGTGTCCCAGCAGACAACAGGAAAAACGAATGTTCCACTTGCCTTCAAGGTAAACTTCGATGGTACATGGACTGAGAACAGTAGAGGTGGCATGGGCTCACGAGGAACACCAACAAACTCATTGCAGGATTTCTTCGCACTCTATGCATCATACTACGAAACAGATGGCGAGGCTACCCAGACGATGAACTTTATGCAGAACGAAAAGGCAGGCAGCTATGAGAACGAGATACGCACAATAAACACGTTTACGCCGCCACCCATTCACAAGCCTATGCATATCTATGCTTACTATCCCTACGAAGAGAGCACGGCTGTAGTAAGGCATATAGAGTTCACTGAAGGGAATACTTCTTATCAAGGAGTGCCTTATTTCTCGTTCACGCTAAACGACAAGGTTAAGGAACAGGTTGACCTCATGGTTGCCGACACCATTGCCTCTACCAACGATGTGCTACTTCGGAACCATATACCACTCAGATTCGTTCACCTGCTCACTGCAGTGCGATTTGTGGTTGATGCTTCGGTTCCTGAAGGTACTCTAAAAACAATTGCCATTAACAATGTTGCCAACGGCGGCACCTACGCCTATAGCACACGCACATGGCAAACAGTAAATACAACAATGAACAACTATCAAATTGAACCTAATCTCGTAGTAGGAGGAGAAAGAAAAGAGATTGCTGCCGATAGCACCTTTATGATGATGCCGCAGGCAATGGGTGATGATGCTAATATTGAGGTAACCATAAACAATGGTTTCGATCACACGGTGAAGGCTTCGCTGGCAGGGCGCACATGGCAGGGTGGAAAGGTTGTAACATATAACATAAAGATAAACAAACTTGAAAGTGGCAAATATGGTATGTCATTAACGGTAAAGGTTTCCGATTGGGAAGATGTAGCAAAAGCACATTACACATTCTAAACCTCCCCCGCCCCCTCCGAAGGAGGGGAGCTCGCTATTGAAGATTGAAGATTGAA
>DGRY01000123.1 GCA_002391185.1 Prevotella sp. UBA4376 | reverse complement strand
TGTTCAGAAATCTTGTGCTCATTGCATAGAAAAACTTGCATCTCCTTTAACTACGAAACATCCTGAACTGATCCTAAGCGTATCCTATAGCATTCCTATACCTTTCCTCTACCTTAACAATACCCTTCTTCATATTCTTGTGCGTTTGTTCTTCGTTTGTTGTCCGTTTATTGAACGGACATCAAACGGACAACAAACGGACATCAAACGGACAACAGATATAGTTATGGTATAGTTAATGTATAGTTAATGTATTGTTGAAGTATGGTTAAGGGTAAGTTTTTTTGCAAGAAAAATATTGTTTCATATAGTTTTTTATTTCTTTTGTCATGAAATAAGAGGATAACCACAAGTATCATGATGAATACTACTTGTATTTTTTTTTAGTTAATCAATTAAGTATCCGTTTTGCTATAGATGATAATGGAACGAAAGTATTCTTGAGCGTGAGGATATAAAATGAAGGGTGTGCTGTGCTTTTTTTTTACATTACATTTTGCGTGATGATTTGAGATTTGAGGAAAAATGGTTTTGTTTTGTTACTCGTTTGTTACCCGCTTATTCCTTATGTATAAAGGGGATAGAGTGGGGTTAGGGTTGATGGGGTGTTACCTGTTTGTTACTTTGCTTTTTGTTTTTGCTTGTTTGTTGACCGCTCAACCCTTATGTATAAAGGGTTGAACGGTTATGTGTGATGAATTTTGTTTTGTTTTAAATGTGTTATTTACTAAAACTTTTGTCTATTAAATGTATGGCTTTTTCTTTCTTTTTATCAACTACTTTAGCATATATTTGTGTGGTGTTGATACTGCGATGTCCTAAGAGTTTGCTGACAGTGTAGAGGTCAACTCCAAGGCTGAGTTCAAGTGTAGCAAAGGTGTGACGCGCTACATGGAAGGTAACTTCTTTACGCTTTATTCCCGCTTGATATGCCCATTTCTTAACGTTTTCAGAAAGGCTTGTGCCTGGCATGTACGGAAAGACTGTTGACTCCTTGTTTCCTCGTTTCGCGGGTATCCACTTACGTGCTTCGTCGGATAGGGGGATGGTTAGCCAACGTTGTGTTTTCTTGATTTTCTTACGAATGTACCATTTTCGATTTTCGCATACTATTTCTCCCCATTTAAGGTTGAGAATGTCGCTTCTGCGTAATCCCGTGAAACAGCTAAAGAGGAATGCTTCCTTTAGTTTACTGTAGCTACAAGGTGTTCGTATGAGTTTGTACAATTCTGTTTTTGTGAGATAGCATCGTGTGCTGTCTGGTCGATGAATTAGCTGGCTTGATGGTAACTTTGCAATTGGATTTTCGTCGATAAGTCCTTGTCGTTGTGCTTCTTTGAGTATGCTTCTGAATATGCTGAATTTCAGATAGGCAGTACCAGGAGCAATTGGACGGATAGATTTGCTATTAGGACGTAGATCCTTGGCATTTTTTAGGTAATTGATAAACTTAAGGCAGAAGTTTTCATCTACTTCGTTTAATGGTAGATTTTGTGCTCCTATTATTTCGAGGTGTTGACAGAGGGTTAGAATGGTTTTATATCTGCTATACATGCCGTCGGGATTTTTATGATTTTCGGCATATTGTTGAATGAAATCATATAGCTTAATTGGTAGTTGTGGTTGACTGGATGTTTTTGTTGATGCTAAGCCATATATAGATAGTATGCGTTCAGCCTGTATGGTGTAAGCGCGTTTCAACACCTGTTGGTTTATTAATCGACAGTTTTCATCTATTTCTGGTATGAGGTATAAATGCAGAAATTCGTATTGTCGCTTACCATTGATATATGTGTCGAGATATAGGCTTTTGTTATTGTTTTTTAATAGCTTATATCTTATTTTTACTGGTTGTTTTAGCAATTGCTGCTTTTTTATTGTATTTTCTTTTCTCATAAATATGCAAAATTATATACTATTTTGCATATTTGTGAGAAAAAGAGAAGAATGTGCTATTGTTTTTTATTTCCAACTGGTGGGGTAGGAGGTGTGGTTTACACATGAACCGTTTATCTCTCGTATGTATGTGTCGAATTCACGCAGTCCTTCTTTTAGGATTATCACACGAGCGCCATGAGTTAAGTGGTTATATACTGTGTTTCCACCAGAATATCTACCATAACCAAGGAGTATATCGTGCCACATTACTGTATAATCGTTGTCGTGGTCGTGGCCTACAAATGTTGCCATAACATCGCCAGCTTCCATCATTGCAGTAAACATTCCTGTATTGAAGATTGGTGAGCAGGCTTCTTCGCGGCGAGTACCGATGAGTATAGCATTCTCGTTCTGTGCTGCATCATGATATTCAGGCAGTGGAATGTGGAAGAAAGCAAGGGCAGGAAGAGTTTTCCCTGCATTTTCGGCTGTTATAGTCTTGCTTTGCTTGCGATACCATTCTACCTGTTCAAAAGTTAGCCAGGCATAGGTGCCATGGCTTTTATCTTCTGGAAATCCTTTTGGGTAGGCATGAGTGTCGAGCAGATAGAGAATTGCTGCTGGCTTTATTCCATCATGTTGTTTCACTTTAAGGATGAAATCGAGCTCTTTTTCGTTGCTAAGATCAGGAAGGATATTGTTCTTTACGCTTCGAGCAATGTTGTAGAGTTCTCGATTAGATAGTCCATTTTCAAAATCATGGTTACCAAATTCTATAACCCATGGTTTATTGTATTTGGCTATGCAGTTGAGTACTGTCAACAGGTTTTTTTTTGCTGGTTTGCTCCAGATGATATCGCCTGTTACCACTACAAGGTCGGGCAATTCATTTTTCATCACGCTATCAATACAGTCTAAGGCCTCTTTTGCTTTGTCTGTACCATTGTAATGAATGTCGGTGAATTGCACAATCTTGAATTCTCCATTCTCATGGAACTTCAGATTTTGCGACCATGCAGCGGTGTAGCAGGTGATCATGAGAAATATATAAAGAATCCTTTTCATAGGTTTACATTAATGTTTTAACTGTTTTGGCTTGTTATGAATTAGATATTTTTTTGAGAATCTCTTCGCAAAGTACTAAACTTTTAATCATCATTCTTGGAACATGGAATGGACCTTTGTAGAGATTACCTTTAGCAGGTTGTGCTACTGTGCCGTCACGATGAAGATAGCCATACCATTCTCCATATTTTTTGTCGGGAAAGTGTGTGTATGTCCAATCGCTTATTATCTTGTGACGTTCCAAATACATTTCATCTCCAGTAGCAAGATAGGCATAGAGTGAAGCAATAATTGTTTCACACTGTGGCCACCAGAATTTCATATCTTGTGAATAGTCCTGTGGTGGAAGGTTTTTGCAATCTCTGAAATTAATGATACCGCCATATTCCTTATCCCATCCCCAGTCCCACGACCAGTTGAAGATAGTGAGTGCTGTGTCGAGAAGGTTCTTGTCCCAACCTCTTAGACGTGCCTCTTCCATGATGAACCATGATGTTTCTATGCAGTGGCCTGGGTTTATGGTTCGAGTCATGTTTGTATCAACGAATTCACCATTTGGACCAACACTCTCTAACAGAGCCTTGAACTCTGGGTGCATGAAATATTTTTGTAGTTTTTCTATTGATTCATCAATTTGTTGTGTGAGTTTTGGCTCGTTTATCGCCTCTCTGATACGTGAGCCAACATTGATAAGAATCATGATAATACTGTGACTCTGTAGGTTTACCTCTGGTTCGAATTTAGGTGCGAGAAACCCTGGGGTGTTAAGGAAACGCTGTGTATCTTCGAATAATTTGAGTGCTTTTTCTGCGTATGTCATATCACCAGAGGCGATAGCATATTCAGACATGGCAATAGCTGCAAATGTTTCGCTGAATACATAGCGACGTTTGCGAAGAGGCTTTCCTGTGGCTGTTACAGAAAAATACATGTGTCCATCCTTGTCGAAACAATATTTTTCAATAAAGTCTAATGTATTCTTAGCTGCTTCCAGCCATTCTGCATTATGTTCTACGTTGTTATATGCAAAGCTACATACGAAAGCAAATCTTCCTTGAAACCATACGGATTTAGTAGAGTCCATGAGGGAGCCATCTCTGTTCACACAAGTGTAAACGCCTCCATTCACTTTGTCCCATCCGTATTTCATCCAGAAAGGCATGATGTTTTCTGTAAGTTCTTTCTTATAGGTAGAAGCCCATTGTTGTATATATTCTTTTATATTCATTTTTGAAGTTTTATCGTTTGTTTTGTTGAAGATTATTTGATGAAGCAGCCATCCAATACAGCTCTTTGCTTTCCATCGCTTGGCTTGATAGTTTCAATGCCGTTTATGAGCATACATGAAGATCCTCCACCGTCAAGGTTCAACGCTTCTGTGCAACCATGTGCTTTCAGAATGTTTGCTACTTGAGCTGTTGTTAAGCCAGCAACACCTTCTGTCATGTTTCGTCCTTCACATACAAAGAAGATAAGTTTATTATCTTTTGCATTGTATCCAATAGCGGTACGAGGTTGTTGTGAGTTTGCTGCCACATCCTGCAGCTCATCTTTCCATGTGTTTTTTATCTCTCCGTTGTGAATAAGTACGCCTACACCTCCTATGGCGTTTACGGCTGTTCCGTCATTAAGAACAAGTCCTTGTGACGGTGATGTAGCATCAGGAGCTGTTTTTTCAGGAGTTGTTTGGTCAATCTTTTTACAATCGGCATAAGAGTAATCCTTGCCATCGTTAGTATAATAAGTCCATGTGGCTTCAAAGGTGCCGTCTTTTTTTTGGTAGAAGCATCCTATAGTAGGATACCAGAAGTCAGTCCAGTTTTTAGACCAATAGTTTTGGTTTGGTGAGAGCATTTGTCCGTCTTTGTATATTGAGCTTTGTGAATAGTAGAATCCCTCTGATTCAAAGAATAAACCACCGTTTATTACCACAAGAGGAGAACCATTGTTGCTATAGAATTCTGATGGTGTGTATAGATGTTCGTTGCCAAACGCATTCTTTTCATCGCTCCAATGTACGTTTCCAAGCACTCCGAAGGTTGCTTTCGACATATCGGCAACTGCAATATACGCAATGACATTCTTTTCATCAAGAGTTACAGGTGACTTATAAACATTGAGATAAGCAGGGAGATTTCCAAATTTACTGTTTACGTTTTCCCAACCCTGACTTATGATGTCAGGGTTAGATTCTATTTTATCCCATTTCCAGTTGGCAAGGGTGTCTTCATGTTGTGTGTTGTCTCCACATGCAGTAAATGATACCGTCATTGCTAATGATAGGCATGCTATATATAGTTTTTTGATTTTCATAATCATTTTGTTAGGGTGAATAATAATACTATTTGTCAATGCAATCAAGTTGTATGCCACCAAAAGTGAGGTGAGTGTTTGAGGCATAGAAGATATACATGAAGTATCCGTCTTCAGAAGGGGTTAGGAGTACATCACCAAATCGTCCACCTGCAGCATAACCAATAGAAGCATAGTTGTCAGGCATGGTGTATAGATACTTCAAGCTGCTACTTGTGTCAATAGTTCCAGTCATGGCTCCTGTGCTGCTTGCATCAAAGAGGTAGATGTGACCTGGAAATCCCCAGTCTGGCCAATATCCCATTTCAAAAATAGCAAGATATTTGCTATTGTTGAAGTCGCGTGTATCTATAGGTGCAGTGTTATATCCCCATCCTGCTCCTGTAGAATTAGCGCTGAGCAATTGAGTTGCATCAATTCCGTTGGCAGCATAGTATAAAGGACATTTTCCTTCTTTGTAGAAATCAACGAATACGCCACCAGTGGCATCGGCAGAACGACTCACTACCTTAGACACATTATCATAGCCTTCCCAGAATAATGAAATATTGTTCATTCCTACAACATGTGCTTCAGATGGAGTTCCATTGTTAACCGTCCAATATATATAGCTATTTGAGTTTTCACATGTTGCAATAACTGTTGCTGTGCCATTGAGATTGCCTTGAACGTGTAGGCGTGAGCCAATGTTTACACCAAGAGAATTGTTGTAAGTGATAAACTGTTCAGGAGCCTTAGTAACATCGTTTGTTTTGAAGATTTTTAGTACAGAGCCATCTGCAGCATAGTTACAGATTAACATATTTCCAGCACAATCGCTCGTGATTGCACCTGTGGCGTTGGCCTGTCCCATGTTGATATTACCTACAAGAGATCCTGTTGCTTTTTTGAAATACTGAGGTGCAGAGCCGTCGCCAAGATTCATGATAACATATTTTCCAATTGATGCAAGGGTAGGGTGAACGTTGTTGGCATTTGTGACCCCAAGTTCTGTCATATCCTTTTCAAAGAGTGTGAGTTCAGATCCCTTGCGATATCCATTTGCGATTTTTTCAGGAACATGTTTCAACACGGTATATTCAGCAGTGTTTGTGCCGTTATCGGCTGTTACAGTGAATTTGAATTCATTGTTGAAATTGTGTGTCTCTGTTGGATCTGGTGATATTGTTGCATGAGGTGAAAGAGTTACCTCGGCAGTCATTTCCGAAAGATCGGCAGCTGTTAACAGCGAGATAGTCTTATTGTCTTCATCAATGATACCTGATAATTCACCAGGGTTAGCAGTGAATGCTTTGAGGGCACATTTATCAGAACGTGTAAGCTGTCCTGAGATAGTTATTTTCTTTTGTGTTCCATATGGGTCTGTGTAGGTGAACTCATTCTTTTTATTAAGATCGAGAACGGTGATAGGAGGATATATAGTGCAGTTGTTTTCAAGTGTAGCCACTACTTTCATCGCACTCATATACTCTTCGTTGGTGTTGTCACTTTCTTCAGGATAATAGTATGGAACAGGAATAACATAGTCGGTGATGTCGGCAGTTTTGTCGATTTTCCAGTCAACAACTAATTTATCTTTGTTTACACCCGAAGTGAAATAGGCGTCAAGACTTGTGATGCCAGCTCTATCGGCAGTAGGTTGCACATATTCCTCGTTTTGACAGGAATTAAATAAAAGAAGTGCAGCAACTGAGGTTGTTATATATAATAATTTCTTTTTCATAATTATTGACATTATAGATTATTTCCACTCTGCAAACTGTTCTATTTCTGCATTGTTTTCAATCTCGGCAAGTGGGATAGGTAATCTGTCGAGCTTGGCAGGATAATTCATGTTTTGATTATCTACAGCTACATAGGTATAGATGAAAGAGCCATTTGCATTCTGTTCTATCTTCAGTCCATGTCGGCGTATACCTGTAAAAGCGGTAGCAGAAAGCCCCCAACGTCGCATATCCCAATAGTAGAGTCCTTCGTAAGCCAGCTCTACCTTACGTTCATGGCGGATAGCATCAAAAAGGTCTTCGCCAGTAAGATTCTTTAGCTCTGGGAGATCAACACGCTTGCGTATGTTATTAACATATTCAAGAGCTTTAACGTTATCACCATCACGATAGCATGCTTCAGCATAGTTGAGATATACTTCGGCTAAACGGAATGCGATATATGGTTGTGTACTTGCTTGAGTAGCGCTGAAGTGGTGTGTTTCGTCAACGAGTTTGCGGAGATAATATCCTGTTGTTGTGCGTCCCTCGTTATTTGCATCTACTTCCCAAGTGCACCAACCATCGGTACCACCAACGAAGGGCTCAATTGTACGATCTTTCCATGTTGCGCCATTATATAGAATCGTTGCCTTAAAACGTGGTTCCAACAAATCGTATGGTGGTGTGTCGGTAACCCCTGTTGTTGAATGCCATTTAGCCCAGTCTGGTTTTCCACCAGTTGCGAGTTCGTATTCCTCTACCATTTCCTGAGTAGGAGTACCATAACCACCATACATGCTATTTCCATCAATCAATTTGTCACCGCCAGGTGCATAGTATCCATCGAAACTGTGTGAAACATTATCGGCAGCACTAAAGCTTACCTGGAAGATAGCTTCGCTGTTATCACTTGTAAATGCGTTGGCATAATTAGACGTGAGTTCATATTTCATCTTGAAGATTTCTTCTGAAGCCTCTTTTACAGCAGTCCAGTTGTTGCAATAAAGCATTGCGCGTGACATTAGAGCATAAGCGGCTCCGCTGGTGAGACGTCCTGTTGCAGAGGTATTTACAGGTAGATTTTCTCCTGCAAATTTTAGATCGTTATAGATCATATCCCATCCATCTTTTTCTGTGTTAAGAGGCTTGTTGGTAGAAATTGTAGTAAGATCCTTATCGTAAAGTATTGCTTGATGATATCGTTTCATCAATTCAAAATAATACATTCCACGGAAGAATCTTAGTTCGGCTTCGAGTCGTGTTTTGGTTGTCTTGTCGAAGGTACTACCATCGAGTTTTGATAGAGCTTCGTTGCATCGACGAATATCCTCGTATGTTCCACTCCATACACCCATATATACATCTGTATAGTTGGCAGTGATGACAGTTCCGCCATAGGAAATCTCGTTTGGAATATACATTTCGGAATTATAAGTCATATTTCCGTATTTGAATTCGTCTGTGAGTCCTTCTGTAAGTCCTGCAGCGCATTGATAATCTCTAAAACTTCCCAAGCGGGCAATATCTGAATAGAAATAGTTTACAGCCATTTCTGCATTAGCCGCATCGCTCCACACAAGTTTTTCAGTGGCCTTGTCGGTAGGATCAATATCCAGAAAGGCATTGCATGAGGTAGCTGTCATGGCTCCAGCCATAAGGCAGAAAGCTAAATATCTAAGTTTCATAGTTTTTCTTTTTATGATTAGAATGTGATGTTAATACCACCCATATATGTTCTTTGTTGTGGATAGTAACCATTGTTGACGCGAGGAGATTCTGGATCTACACCTGCAGGAAGGTTGTCAATTGTGAAGAGATTAGAACCTTCAACATAGATGCGAATCTTCTGAAGTCCAATTCTGTTAATCCATTTAGATGGTAGTGTGTAGCCTAATTGGCATGTTTTCAGACGTACATAGTCACCTTTCATCATCCAGAAAGTTGATGCTAGTCCGTTATCACCACCGTGGCTCATATTTCCAAGTGTAAGTCGTGGATATGTTCCTTCTGTATTATCAATACTGTAGCTGTTTTGCACAAGCCACAGAGGAGAATTAGCTCCTTCTTTAAATGTTTGTGTCCATACGGTATTGTCATCGTATCCATTGTAGTAAGTTCCTAAGAGTGAAACATCAAACTTGAAACCACCTGTGAACTGGGCAAAGAAATCTATTCCATTCCAACTTGCACTAAGGTTAAGACCCATTGTTATTTCAGGTCTATTGCTACGACCAATACGTGCTTTGTCTTGTTCGTCAATCTTATTATCACCATTAAGGTCTTTGTATTTTATATCACCAACATTTGGTCGTGTGCCATACCATGCAGAATTGTCAATTTCTTCTTCAGAACGGAACAAGCCTTCTGCAATCCATGCGTTATATGCGTCAACGCTTGTACCTACTCTCTTGCGCCAATCGTTGGTGTTTGGTGAGTCGGGATATTTCAGCCACTTGCTTGTTGCTTCTGTCATATTAACCCCAATACTATATGCGAAAGGTTTGTTTGCCAACATGAATTTGTTGCGATGTGTGATAGTCCATTCAAATCCTTTTACAGCGTATGAGCTGTAGTTTTGGTATGTAGTATAGTATCCACCCATAGATGGTGCCATATTGCCACCCATAGCTGCAAGAAGGTCATAGTTGTAGTTATAGAAATAATCGAATTCCACACTTAACAATCCATTCCATAATGTGGCGTCAAAGCCAATGTTTTGTGAACGTGTCTTCGACCAGGTTAGGTCTTGGTTTGGCACAGCACTTGTGTAGAGAGTCTTAACAGCAGCACCATTAATGATTCTGTTTGCGCCAAAAGAATATGTACTTA
Organism: Prevotella sp. UBA4376; assembly: GCA_002391185.1. Classification (GTDB taxonomy): domain Bacteria; phylum Bacteroidota; class Bacteroidia; order Bacteroidales; family Bacteroidaceae; genus Prevotella. Next base: position 14,847 of record DGRY01000123.1, on the reverse strand, counting down.
GGAAGGAGTAAGCGGGCACACCATCATTTCCAGACATGCCGACAGAAGCACGAACCTTTAGATCGCTAAGCCATTTGTTAGTGCTTTCCATAAACTTCATTTGTGAGATACGCCAAGCTATAGAAACAGAAGGGAAGAAGCCCCAACGCTTATCTGACTTGTTTCCATTGAAATTATATGAACCGTCGTAACGTCCGCTGAATTCTGCAAGATATGTATTATTGTAGTCATACTTTAAGCGGAATACATATCCTGCTGTTCTTGTATGCCCACTGTATCCTGATACTGGTGATGAACTTGTGATAGCATTTCCATAGCTTAGCTCTGCCAATTGAGCAAAAGGAATGTTTTGCACGTAGGCTGCCATATTTGAACATTTCCAGTCGCGAGCTTCAACAAGTAGCAAGGCGTCAACATTATGTTTACCAAAACTTTGTGTATATTCTGCGCTTAATTGACCAACTAACTGCTCTGTAGTGTATTGCCCTTGACCTAAATGGACCTGAGTATTGATAGAGCTACGAGGATCATCTTGCAGAAAATAGGTGCCAAAACTATCAGAAGCTGTTGACATGGTATAAGTTTGATAAGGGGTTGCTATATTCTTATTCATTGATGACAAATAGTCATATGAACCAGTAGCCTTAAATGTGAGTCCCTTGAGCCATGGTGCAGCATATTCAATGTTTAAATTAGATTCCAGTTCTGTGCTGCGTGTTGCTTGTGAACCAGATTCATATATGGCAGCTAAAGGACTATATGAAACAGCTGCGTTCTTTGGTAATGTGCCGGTATATAAGCCATTCTTCCTTTCTGGAAGGTATGGATGCATCATAATGGCTTGATGCCCTATTGATAACCAGCCAACTTCTCCAGAACCTTCACTTCCGTCGTCAGATCCTCCTGATGCATATCCAGGAGTATTTCTTCGTCCAACATTTCCTACAGCTCCAAAGGTAACCTTTACATCCTTTCCTACCTTACTGTCAAGGTTTATTCGCATGTTATAGCGTCGATAATCAAAATTCTCAATATTTCCCTTTTGTTTCATATATCCTCCTGAAAGGAAGTAGTGAGACGTTTCGTTACCACCTTGTAGTGTTACGTTGTGTTTCATGTTAGTGCCGGTTCCAAAAACTTTATCAATGTAGTTGACGTTATCCCATCCGTCTGAAGGGTCATCATTTAGCATTGCTTCAACATTTTTGCGGGTAAATACAGGAGTGTAGTCTTCACGTGAAGTGATTGTTGTACCGGTAAGTTTGTCCATTAAGTCTGCCATGTTGTAGTAATCGGCATACTCTGCAGCATTCATGAATTTAGGGAAGTTTGCATTTACAGAGATACCGAACTGTCCGTCGTAGCTTACCTGTGTTTTGCCTTGGTGACCTTTCTTAGTTGTAATAATGACAACACCTCCAGCTGCATTTAAACCATAAACGGCAGCTGCAGCACCATCTTTGAGTACAGATACACTTTCTACGTCATAGGGATCTACATCATTAATAGAGCGAGGCCTACCATCTACGATGTACAACGGAGTGTAGTACGAGCCACGTACGCGTAATGATGCTTGGTCGTTGCCAGGTTCTCCTGATGTTTGAATAGATGATAGTCCAGGTAGTTTTCCTGCAAGTAAACTTGAAATGTTGGTTGATGGGCCTTGTAGAAGTTCATCGCCTTTCATTGCAGAAACGGCTCCTGTAAGCGATTGCTTGCGTGCAGTTCCATAACCTACCACAATCACATCATTAAGTGTAGATTCGTCATCAGTCATCTGCACGTTGATGTTTTTTCGATTTCCTACTTTGACCCGTTGTGTTTTCATTCCGATGTACGAGAAAACTAAAATGTCTTTGACTGCAGCCTTGACGCTGTAGTTTCCATTTACATCGGTGATCGCACCGTCTTTGTCGTTTCCGCTTACCTGAACACTTACTCCAGGTAGGCTTTCACCTAAAGCATCTGTCACATGTCCTTTAATCATATTCTGTGCTTGAACGGACTGCATGCAGCAGAATAATGATAATAAAGACAGCAGAAATGCTTTTCTAAGTGTTGAGTTTCTACTGTTGGTTTTGATTTTCATCATGATATACATTATTAATGAATATATATTGTTAGTTATTTTGTGTTTCGTTGATGAGTATTGTGTTGATTTCTGGTGGCAAATATATAAATATAATCCGTTACTTCCAAAAATATTTAGAAAAAACTTTGGTACTTATTAAAATATTTGCTAAATTGCGACCGATTTAAGAAAAACAATTTATTAACCCATGGTTACACCTTATTAATATGCTAAACAGACGTAATTTTTTGAAAGAGTTTATGGCGCTCGGAGCAGCAAGCTTCGCAGCTCCTTTTTTGACAAAGGGAGAAATGATAGCAAACAACGTTCATTCTCAAATTGATTCCAACACAAATGGAGGTTTAATAGTTCCACGTAATAATGGATTGAAGATTACTGGTACATTTCTTGATGAGATTTCTCATGATATACCCCATCAGAATTGGGGTGAAAAGGAATGGGATCAGGATTTCCGTTATATGAAATCTATTGGTATTGATACTGTTATAGTTATTCGTTCTGGCTATCGCAAGTTTCTGACTTATCCTTCACCTTATCTTTTGAAGAAAGGATGCTATATGCCTTCTGTTGATCTTATAGATATGTATCTTCGCTTATCCGATAAGTATGGAATGAAATTCTATTTTGGTCTTTATGATTCTGGTGTTTATTGGGATACAGGTGATATGTCTCATGAAATAGAAGATAACAAATATGTGATTGATGAAGTATGGAAGCGTTATGGGCATCATAAGAGTTTTGGTGGATGGTATATCAGTACTGAGATATCTCGCCAGACACGTGGTGCAATTCATGCTTTCCATTCTATGGGTAAACAGTGCAAGGATGTTTCTGGTGGGCTTCCTGTGTTTATTTCACCATGGATAGATGGAAAAAAAGCCGTTTCTGATCCTTCAACACTTACTAAGGAGCAGGCTGTGAGTGTTGAGCAACATGAACGTGAATGGAATGAAATCTTTGATGGCATTCATGATGTTGTTGATGCTTGTGCTTTTCAGGATGGCCATATTGATTATGACGAACTTGATGCTTTCTTCTCTGTGAACAAAAAATTGGCTGATAAATATGGCATGCAATGTTGGACCAATGCAGAGACTTTTGATCGTGATATGCCTATACGCTTTTTGCCTATCAAGTTTGATAAGCTACGCTTGAAGCTTGAAGCAGCTAAGCGTTGTCATTACGATAAGGCTATCACCTTTGAGTTTTCTCATTTTATGAGTCCTCAGTCTTCCTATATACAGGCTCATCACTTATATAATCGATATAAGGAATATTTTAATATGTAGTTGCTACCTATAATAATCTTGTATTATGATTCGATTAGGTTATGTATTTTTTCTTGCCATAGTAGCCGCTCTTGGTGGTTTGCTTTTTGGTTATGATACAGCTGTTATTTCAGGTACAATAGATCAGGTTGTGTCACAGTTTCATCTTGATGTTATTCAGCAAGGATGGTATGTTGGTTGTGCTCTTATAGGTTCAATATGTGGGGTGTCTGTTGCAGGTGTTATGAGTGACAGATTAGGTCGACGTCCCACAATGTTCATTTCGGCAATACTCTTCACTGTTTCTGCAGCAGGATGTGCTTTATCTCCTGATTTTCAGTGGCTTGTTGTTTATCGTATTATAGGTGGAGTGGGAATTGGAATTGTTTCTATAGTGGCTCCTGTTTATATCTCAGAGATAGCTATTACTCGTTATCGTGGTCAGATGGTATCTCTTTATCAACTTGCTGTTACTATAGGTTTTCTTGCTGCTTATTTTGTAAATTATCTATTACTCAATCATTCTCTTACAGCAACATCTGGTATAGGTTTGGTAAATCTTGTATTTGTAGAAGAAGTTTGGAGAGGCATGTTGGGAATGGAATGTCTTCCAGCTATACTTTTCTTGTGTATAATATTTTTTATTCCAGAGAGTCCTCGCTGGCTTATTGTTCAGCATAGACAAAGCGTGGCTTCAAAAGTGTATGCGAAAATTTATATTAGCGAAGAAGATATTAGTAATCAGATAGCTGACACACTATCAACTATTTCTTCAGAAGTGAAATCTAACTGGCGTTCACTTCTACGTCCTGGTATTATAAAGGCTGTTGTTATTGGTGTATGTATAGCAATGTTAGGTCAGTTTATGGGAGTAAATGCAGTTCTATATTATGGCCCATCAATATTCAAGGATGCAGGTTTTGATGATCCTTTATTCTGTCAGGTTCTTGTGGGCATTGTTAATATGATAACTACAATTATTGCCATGTTCATCATTGACCGTGTAGGTAGAAAAAAGCTTATATATTATGGTGTATCAGGAATGATAGTTAGTCTTATTCTTATTGCTGTATATTTTGCTTTTGTAGCTCAATGGGCATTATCTGTTTATTTTATGCTTATTTTCTTCCTACTGTATGTGTTCTGTTGTGCTATTTCGATAAGTGCTATTGTGTTTGTGTTGCTTTCTGAGATGTATCCCAATAGTGTGCGAGGACTTGCGATGTCAATAGCAGGATTCTCTCTGTGGATAGGTACTTATCTAATTGGGCAACTCACACCATGGATGTTACAAAATCTTTCTCCATCAGGAACCTTTCTACTTTTTGCATTTATGTGTGTACCTTATATGCTTATTATGTGGCGCTTGGTACCAGAAACTGCAGGTAAATCTTTGGAGGATATAGAACGTTATTGGAATAAAAAATAATTAAGATGAAAAAAATAAACATACTTTTGCTATTGTTGCTCTCTTTGGTTTCTTGTGTAGATGCCGAGACGACATTTGAAAAGAAGAAAACAGCTGTTATGTGGATTGATGGTGAAGCTAATTTTAAACGTTTTAGTAATCCTGACAGTATAGACTATTATCTTAAAAAATGTCGTAATCTTGGTTTTACAGATATAGTTGTGGATGTAAGACCTATTACAGGTGAAGTTTTTTTCAAAACAGATAAGGCTCCTATGATGAAGAGTTGGATGGGATATGAACGTCGTGATTTTGATTATTTAGGTCGTTTTATTCAGACAGGACATCAATTAGGACTAAAGGTTAGAGCATCTATGAATTGTTTTTGTGCTGCTCATAATACATATGAAAAAGGATTATTGTATTCAGGTCATAGTGACTGGGCTTCTATGGTTTACACTCCACAGGGTATAGTTCCAATTATGAAGGTTAAGGAAACGTACGATGGTATGGTAGATCCTTTAAATGAGGACTATCGTAAGCATATTACAGGTGTGCTTGGAGATTTAATTAAGTTGTATCCTTCGCTTGATGGTGTAGTTCTTGATCGAGTACGTTATGAAGGTATAGGTACTGATTTTTCAAATCATTCCCGAAAACTTTTTGAAGAATTTATTGGTAAGAAGCTGAAGCGTTTCCCAGAGGATATTTTCAGTTGGCAGAAAGGTGATGATGAAAAGTATCATGTTCAAAGAGGACAATGGTTTAAGCAGTGGATTTATTGGCGTGCAAAGAATATCCATGATGCAATGGTTGAGTTGCGTCAGACAGTTAAAGATATCAATTCAAATGTTGAATTTGGTACATATACAGGTGCATGGTATCCTTCATATTATGAGGTAGGTGTAAATTTTGCAAGTAATACCTATGATCCATCAAATGATTATGATTGGGCTTTGCCTGAGTATAAGAATACCGGATATATGGAATTACTTGATTTTTATATGGCGGGAAATTACTATTCTGATGTAACGATAGCTGAATATAATAGTAATCAGCATTTGGTGTGGAACGAAACTGATTCTGAGGCACAGAGTGGCACATGGTATTGTGTCGAAGGCTCAAATAAAAAGCTGCGTAATATCTTTGGTGGTCATCCTTTTTGTGGTAGTGTGTTGGTGAGTCAACTTTTTGATGAACCAGAGAAACTAAGTCGTGAAATAGAGATGAATCTTCGTGAGAGTGATGGAGTTATGATTTTTGATATTGTACACTTGATAATGCATCCAGAACTGTGGAAGGAAGTAGAGAAAGGCATGAGAGCAGGAGGAATGCTGATGTAAATAGAAAAATAAATATATTATAATGATGAATAATATTTTCAATAATGACAAAGACAGTAAGAATGTGGTTCTAAAGAGTCGCATTGTTAATTACTTTATCATGAATGGTAACTCCACGAATAATGATCTTGCCAAGGAGTTAGGATTGAGTGTGCCAACTGTAGCCAAGATTATTGGGGAGATGTGTGAAGATGGATTTGTCGATGAATATGGGAAATTAGAAACTGATGAAGGTCGAAAGCCTAACTTGTATGGCTTAAATCCTAATTCTGGCTATTTTGTTGGTGTTGACATGATGCCTGATGAAGTTAAGATTGGATTGATGAATTTTAGGGGCGACTTAATAGATCTTGATAGCGTTGTTTATCATCAGCAAAACACAATGGAGTCGTTAGATGAACTTTGTGAAGATGTTGTCTCTTTTATTGATAAGGCAAAGGTTGATAAAAGTAAGATTTTGAATGTAAACTTCAATATATCAGGTCGAGTAAATCCTGATACTGGCTACAGTTATAGTATTTTTAATTTCTCAGAATCATCTCTGTGTTCACTTATCAGCGAAAAGATAGGTTATTCTGTAAATATAGAGAATGATACTCGTGCTATGACCTATGGAGAGTATATGTCTGGATGCGTAAAAGGTGAAAGTAATATTCTTTTTGTTAATTTGAGTTGGGGATTAGGTATGGGCATCATTATTGGTGGAAACCTGTATAAAGGTTGCTCGGGGTTTGCTGGTGAGATTGGACACATACATATGTTTGATAATGATATACTTTGTCATTGTGGTAAAAAAGGCTGTTTGGAGACTGAAGCCTCAGGTAGAGCTTTCCATCGATTGGTTAATGAGCGTATAGCTCAAGGTGAAACGTCTATACTTTCCCCCCATGAGATAGGTGATATTCCTCTTAGTGAAATTATATCAGCTACTAATCGTGAGGATCCTCTGTGCATAGATGTTGTTGAGGGCATTGGTAGACGCTTAGGTGAAGCTCTTGCTGGTATGATAAACATCTTTAATCCAGAATTAGTGATAATAGGTGGAACATTATCACTTACAGGTGATTATCTTCTTCATGCCATACGTTCTTCTGTTATGAAGTATTCTCTTGGATTAGTTAATAAGGACACTAACTTCCTTATTTCCAAGCTTGGTGAGCGTGCAGGAGTTATAGGGGCATGTATGCTTGCCCGTAACTCAAGTTTGCAGATAAGGTAAATTTGGTTCTGTGCGCTTGGCGAAAAAATAAGCAAGTTTTCATTTTGCTTTTCTCTCAACTTTACGTACCTTTGCACGAAATATATTGATATACCTTATGGTTTGAGATATATGTTCTGCAAAAAATATAATTTAGAAATTAAAATATTTAGCGATGAATCAATTAGTAATCAACTCATACGATGAGTTTGCTGCCTATTTAGGTAAGAATCTCGGTGCCAGCGAGTGGCTTGAGGTAAGTCAGGAAAGAATTAATATGTTTGCTGATGCTACTCTTGATCATCAGTGGATTCATGTTGATGTAGAGCGTGCAAAGGCTGAGAGTCCATATAAGAGCACAATTGCTCATGGTTATCTTACTCTATCTCTTCTTCCAAAGATGTGGAACGAGATAATCAAGGTAAACAACCTAAAGATGATGGTTAACTATGGTATGGATAAGATGCGCTTCGGTAAGCCTGTTCTTGCTGGTAGTCGTGTGCGTCTTGTTACTGATCTTGCTGCTATAGAGAATCTTCGTGGTATCTGCAAGGCTCAGATTAGCTTCAAGATTGAGATTGAGGGTGAGCGCAAACCAGCTCTTGAGGGGCTTGCTACTTTCCTCTATTACTTCGAATAAACCTTCAGTTATAGTATAAAAAATACGGCTCTGCAAAACTGTGAGCCGTATTTTTTTGTTATAACTCAACTTTCGTAGTTGTGAATATTTATTCTATAATTCTTGATAAAAAAATAAACCTGCAGAACTTTAGATATAATCTTAGAAAGCAACCTGAAATTGAGTAATCCAAAGGCGACTTGCTGGTCCATCAACTTGTTTTGCATAACTGAACTCTGTCTGTATGCGGCATTGCTTGTAAAGCCAGTATTGAAGTCCACCTGTATATGTGTGAGTGGTTGATTCTTTTATATCGTTGTTTTTTTGCAGATAATTATAATCGGCAATGATGTCGAGTTTTTTTGCAATATGTATTTCTGCATCGGCATATCCTCCACGACTGTGAATGCCTCCGTCATTTCCTTGTAACCATTCTCCACGCAGATAAGCAGGCTTTGTTTTTGCCTCTACACCAGCACTCCAACGATTACGTTTGTAATTGTCTCCTGCTTTGAAAGCTCCATAGACATTGTCTGCAAGTGCATGTCCTGTGCCTAAGATGAAAGAAGTGGAGAGTGTTATGTTTTTAGTAGGCATATAGTTGAGCATACCAATTACATCCTTTTGATTATTGTTTTCTTTCTGATTCATACCTGCGCCGTTGAAAACTCCCAAATTGTATTGGAGCAAACGTCTGCCATTGTGAGGAAGAAGAGAACCAGTGAGCATAATGCCTGCGTCGCGCCCAACCCAATTACCAAAGCATGGATCACCAGCAATACCTGCAAGATAAGCCACAGATTGGTTCATTCGTACAACACTAAGAAGAGTTGGAGGCATAAGGTTTTCCAATGTGAATGGCTGTTTCATCTGTCCAATTCTTATTTCAAGTTCTGGTGCAAAAGTATATTTTACCCAATACTCGTGTAATTTAGCAGAATTGGCATCATACATAATGAAGAAACCCAAATGTTTGTTGATGTCAAGTTGTGACATTAAGATGATTCGCTGCACTTCAAAGCCATTAGTTGTTTTATGGCTTTTGTTTTCCACTGCATAGGTAGATTGTGCATAGCCAAACAAAGATAGTTTTGTTTGACCAAAGGAGATGTTCAGCGGATGTGGGTTGTTTTTGTCAGTTGTAAGTTTAATGTCACTTGTTGTTTCCTGATTTTGTGCAAATGCTGTAGTTGAAATTAATACTACGAGCAATGATAGGATAAAATGCTTCATTTTTTCGGTTATTTATTCTTAGAATACAAAATGCAAAGATACAACTATTTTTTCAAAATGCTTTGAACTTATTTCCTTTTATGTTATCTTCGCAGAAAAAAGAAACTTATAAGCCTATGAATATTATTCTTAGATATCATCGATGGAGACAATCTCATGCAGACAGCATGATAGTAAAACTTGCTGACCGTTTTGTTATTGCAGCTGATGGACTAATACGACTTAATCATATGGATTTTGCAGCTCGCCTGTCGTTTAATACAATTATGGCTATTATTCCCATTTTTGCAATTATTTTTGCTGTAAGTAAAGGCTTTGGGTTTGAGGAAGAGGTTGCTCGAGTATGTAAGGAGTTTTTTTCCAGTCAGCCACAGGCAGCCGATGCTATAATTAGTCTTGCTCATTCATATATAGTATATACGCATACAGGATGGTTTGTTGGTATAGCCTTGTTATTTATGCTTTATACCGTTATAATGCTTATTCGTGATATAGAAAGTGTTTTTAATAGTATATGGCATGTTAAGCGTGAACGTGATTTGAAGCGAACTATAGTTGATTATGTTGCAATGATTTTCATAGTGCCGTTTCTTCTAATTCTATTTTCAGGTGTGAGTGTGTTTTTAAATACTATTCTTGATAGTATTCCTGGTTTTTTATTGTGGCAGCCTGTTAGCAAGTTTATAGTAAGTGTAATGCTTCCAGTGATAGTACTTTGGTTGTTTTTTATGCTTACTTTTTTATTCGTTCCAAATACAAAAGTTAGGTTACGTTATGTTTGGCTGCCTGCTTTGATAGCTGCATTAATGACTATTCTTTTGCAGAAATGCTATTTCTATTTCCAAATATTATTCACCAGCTACAGCATTATATATGGCTCTTTTGCGGCATTACCGCTCTTCCTCTTATGGGTGCAGATATCATGGTATATTATTCTGGGGTGTGTAGAGTTATGTCATGCCAATCAGAAACTTGATACTTTTGGGTTGTCAGAAACAACAATGCCAAGCATAAAGCAGCATATTGCCGAGTGCAGGCAGGTATTTGAATATTTCTGTCAACGTCAGAAGCGTGGTGCTAATTCTTGTGATATTGACGAAATAAAAAAGCAAACAGGATTAAGTTATGCTGTTCTGCAACGTGTTGTACCACATATGGTTAAGGCTCGGTTGCTTAGTCGAACCTTGAATGCAGAAGATGTTTCTAAGGCGGTATATATATTACGGTGTAAAGCTGATATCAGTGATGAACAGTTCCTTAATGCTATTATGGGTACTTCTATACCTATAGTTTGTTGAGCCAGCGTCTTATAGGAATATCATAGCAACGCATTATAAGCCATGCTAAGATTATAATGCCAGAGGTATGATATTTCACCCAGGAAATTTGTAATTGAAATACCAAATAATTATGTAACTATTGAGTTTATTTTGTAACTTTGCACTTTAAAGATTAAATATTCAATAAATGGCGACAGTAGACGACAAGAAGATTATCTTCTCAATGGTGGGTGTATCTAAGATTATCCCCCAGAACCAGAAACAGATTCTGAAGGACATTTACCTTTCGTTCTTCTATGGTGCTAAAATCGGTATTATCGGTCTTAATGGTGCAGGTAAGTCAACATTGATGAAAATCATTGCTGGCTTGGTAGAACCAACTAAGGGTGAAGTAGTGTGGAGCCCTGGTTATAGTGTAGGCTATCTTCCGCAGGATCCTCCTCTTAACGAGGAAAAAACAGTTAAAGAGAATATTCAAGAGGGTGTTCAACAGATATATGACACATTGAAGGAGTATGATGAGATAAATGTGAAATTCGGTCTTGAAGAGTATTATAGTGATGCCAGTAAGATGGATAAGCTGATGGCTCGTCAGGCAGAGCTACAGGATATTATTGATTCTACCGATGCTTGGAACATTGATTCAAAGCTTGAACGTGCTATGGATGCTCTTCATTGTCCTCCTGGCGACTGGCCTGTTACTAACCTTTCAGGTGGTGAGCGTCGTCGTGTGGCATTGTGTAAACTATTGCTTACTAAGCCGGATGTGCTTCTTCTTGATGAGCCTACCAACCATCTTGATGCCGAGAGTATTGATTGGTTGGAGCAGCATTTGCAGCAGTATGAGGGTACAGTTATAGCTGTTACTCACGACCGTTACTTCCTTGATGATGTGTCAGAGTGGATTCTTGAACTCGACCGTGGTGAAGGTATTCCTTGGAAGGGTAATTATTCTTCATGGCTTGACCAGAAGACTAAGCGTATGGCTCAGGAAGAGAAGAGTGCTTCAAAGCGTAGAAAAACCCTTGAACGTGAGCTTGAATGGGTTCGTATGGCTCCTAAGGCTCGTCAGGCTAAGGGTAAGGCTCGTCTTAACAACTACGAGCAGATGCTTAATGAGGAACAGAAAGAGCGTGAAGAGAAACTTGAGATATTCATTCCCAATGGTCCTCGTTTGGGTAATAAAGTTATTGAAGCTCATAATGTAAAAAAGGCTTTTGGTGATAAAGTTCTATTTAATGATCTTAATTTCACTTTGCCGCCAAATGGTATTGTAGGTGTTATTGGTCAGAATGGTGCAGGAAAGACTACTCTTTTCCGTATGATTATGGGACTTGAGAGTGTTGATGGCGGTGAGTTTGCTGTTGGTGAAACTGTAAAACTTGCTTATGTTGATCAGCAGCATAAGGATATTGATCCTAACAAGACTGTGTATGAAGTTGTTTCTCAGGGTAATGAGACTTTGCGCATTGGTGGTCGTGATGTTAATGCACGTGCCTACCTTTCTCGTTTCAATTTCTCAGGCACAGATCAGAGTAAGCTTTGTGGTGTACTTTCTGGTGGTGAGCGCAATCGCTTGCAGTTGGCACTTGCCTTGAAGCAGGAGGGAAATGTGCTTCTCCTTGATGAGCCAACCAACGATATTGATGTTAATACACTTCGTGCTCTTGAAGAAGGTCTTGAGGCATTTGCAGGTTGCGCAGTAGTAATTAGTCACGACCGCTGGTTCCTTGATCGTATCTGTACACATATTCTTGCCTTTGAGGGCAATGGCGAGGTTGTTTATTTTGAAGGTGATTACTCTGATTATGAAATAAACAAGGCTCGTAGATTGGGTAATGATGAAATCAAGAAAACAAGATACCGCAAGTTGATGGAAGACTAAAGACGTTTAACGTTTTGATATAATAAAAAAGGCTCCCTCTTTCCAATTTCTTTTGGAGAGAGGGAGTTTCTTTATGTTACTATTATTAAGAACTTATTACTATTAAGTGGTTTAATCTGTTACCAGGAAGCACCGCCTCCTCCGCCACCGAAGGAGCCTCCTCCAAATCCGCCGAAACCACCACCGAAACCTCCGCTGCTACCGAAACCGCCTCCATGACTATGGCGTGAACCTGAATTTAGAAGTGCGCCCCATGTGGCAGCTTCTATTATGTCGTCAATTCCGTTTCTGCGTCGTCCTCCACCGCGATTTCCTCCACCACGGTTTTTATCATGATATACAGAAGCAATGAGTATAATAATAAACATTATAAGAATAAAGACAAAGATTCCCACTACATCATCATCACTCATATCTGTTTCTTCATTTATTTCGCCTTTAGCTATTGGCATTAGCTTATGGAGTGCAGCCCATATTCCGCCACTATAATCATTTTCCTTGAAGAAGGGAACCATCTCGTTGCGTGCAATGCGTGTGCAGAGAGCATCGGGTAGGGGACCTTCCATGCCGTATCCAGTAGCTATGAACGCTTGTCCGTTGGTGCTGTTCTTTGGTTTTACAAGAACGATTATTCCGTTATTATATTTCTTGTTACCCACACCCCATTTCTGTCCCAATCTCTGTGCAAAGTCAGCTTTGTCGTAATCGCCAAGGTCGTTTACTGTTACCACCACAATCTGATTGGATGTTTCTCGTGCAAAGCGTTCCAAGGTGTCCTCCATTGCCTGTGCATCTGGGATTATTCCTGCAAAGTCGTTAACCAGTCGTGGTGGATTAGGCTTTTCGGGAATTACGTCACCACTCTTTGCTGCTGTAGTTAGTGCAAAGAGAAAAGTGAGTATGAGTAGGGTAATATGTTTAATCTTCATAGATGATTTCATTACTCAGTTCGTTGTTTTCCTCCTTGTCAGCAGGGAAAAAGGCTGACAACTGTTCGCCTATCAGATGAATGGCTTGACAAAGTCCCTGACATGGCTCACCTGTTTTTAACTTATCGCCAAGTTGTTGCAGAGCTTTATTCCAAAAGCCTTCTGGCACGCAATTGTTTATGCCTTCATCGCCAATTATTGCAAACTTGCGCGATTTATATGCAACGAATATAAGAACAGCGTTTCTGCGTTCAGTTTTGAATAGTCCTAACTTGTAGAACTTCCTCAATGCCTTTTTATATGGGTTGCCCCAGCATCGGGGAGTTATGTGAACGCATATCTCACCCGATGTGCGGCGTTCTGCCTCTGCAATAGCATCAACTATGCGTTGCTGTTCTTCGGTTTTAAGAAAATCAGTTAAAGCCATTAGTCGTCGAAACTTACTTTAGGAGCCTTTTCTGCGCCAGCTTCTGCCTGAAAATAAGGCTTTGTTTGGAAACCGAACATACCAGCAAAGATGTTCTTTGGGAAAGTGCGAACAGCAGTGTTATAGTTGCGTGCCACTTCGTTGAAGTTTCTGCGCTCTACAGTGATGCGGTTTTCTGTGCCTTCGAGTTGTGCCTGAAGGTCTCGGAAGTTTTCGTTAGCTTTCAGGTCAGGATATGCTTCACGCACAGCAAGTAGTTTGCTGAGTGCAGATCCGAGTTCTCCCTGTGCAGCCTGGAATTTCTTGAGTGATGCTTCGTCAAGGTTTGAAGCGTCAATTTTCACGGATGTTGCGTTTGCGCGAGCCTGAACCACTCCCTCGAGTGTTTCCTTTTCGTGTTTGGCATACCCCTTTACTGTTTGCACAAGGTTAGGAATGAGGTCGGCTCTGCGTTGATATACATTCTCAACCTGAGCCCATGACTCTTCAACTTTCTGCTGTTCTTTAACAAGTCCGTTGTATGTGCTGATAGCCCATATTACGATTACAGCAACTACGGCTAAGCCGATGATTAATCCTTTTTTCATAAGTCGTTATTATGTTATTGTTATTTTTGTTCTTAGACGTTAATTCTTTGCATTTGGTTTCAAAAATACTAAGAAATAATTAAAGAACAACAAAAACAGCTTGTTTTTTCAATTTTTTTGCTTGTAAAGCCTATGTTGAGGTTTTGATGAAAACTCCTAATCAGAATTTAATTCTTCACTGACTGAGTGCTTGCAGTCAACTAAGTTGGTGCAAGTGTATAGCGAAGGAGGTAATTACGAGTTATAAATTTGAAATTGGTTGCGCAAGCGCAATTACAAATTATGAGTTTAGAATTATGCAAGCAAGAAACGCAAGCTGTTGGTTAGCCCCAAGTAAAATTGAAAAATGGAAATAATAAAAGATTTAAATATTATATCGGCATAGTCGACTAATCTTCAATGTTCAATCTTCAACCGAAGGTCATCGACTGAGCAGATGCTGTCGGCAAAGCCGGTGCATCTGAATAAGCGAAGGAGATAATAGCGAAGCTCCGCTTCGCGCTGGGGAGGCTTTACATCACCTTTTCCACTTTTCTTGCCTTTCCGGGTATAATATCCTTGTATTCCTTTATCTTCTT
>DGRY01000093.1 GCA_002391185.1 Prevotella sp. UBA4376 | reverse complement strand
TCGGCATCAAGGACAGCGGTAACATTCTGCCAGGACACGGCGGTATGTTAGACCGTTTCGACAGTAGTCTGTTAGCAATCCCAGCTGCCGTGATTTACCTTTATACGCTGCAACTAATATAAAACACCCCTCCCAAACCTCCCCTCTTGAGGGGAGAAGCTTAAAAAGCCCCTTCAGATTTTATTGAGAATCTGAAGGGGCTTTTCTTTATCATTTGTCATTTATTCCTTAGTGCGTAGCGCGTGATGCCTGGCGCTCTTTCAGCAGTTTTACCATAAGTAGTGCAGCATTATCAGGTGCGATAGTATGCCCGAGACGCTGGCGCAGTTCGGCATAGGATTTAAGCATCTCATCGCGTTCATCACGACCAGGAAGAATTTTCTTCAACTCCTTAGTAATAGTATCAACTGTGAAACGCTCAGCAAAGAGTTCCTTTACCACTTCACGATTACAGATAAGGTTTACAAGACTGATATACTTAACCTTTATGATATGATTAAAGGCAAAACGTGCAATACGAGGCATAGGAACCTTATAGCACACAACCTGTGGCACATCAAAGAGAGCAGTTTCAAGGGTTGCCGTTCCGCTGGTGACGAGTGCAACGGTTGAATGAAAAAGCAACGGATAGGTGGCATTTTTCACACGACGAACAACCGAAGTCTTGATTCCTTTCTCCTTTGCCCGCTGCATAACCTCATCATAGAAGGCATCCTCAACACTTGGTGCACAAGCAAGAACAATCTGATAGCTATCGGCAAACTTACTTGCTGCCTCTATCATAGCAGGCAGGTTATCTTTAATCTCTTGTTTTCTGCTACCTGCCAAGAGTGCAATTATAGGCTTATTGGGATGCAGACGACGTTTGCGCAGGAAATTTTTACGAAGAGTGTTATAGTTCTTGCAAAACAAGCGCACCTCATCGGCTGTAGGGTTCCCCACATAGTGCACGGGATAGTTATGTTTCTTTTCAAAGAAATCAACTTCAAAAGGAAGTATTGAGAACATTTCATCAACATCACGCTTAATTGCTTTTATGCGATGCTCTTTCCATGCCCATATCTTGGGAGAGATATAGTAATATACAGGAATATTGGTATTTTTCTTCAGATACTTGGCTATGTTGAGATTAAACCCAGCATAATCAACAAGGATAACTACATCTGGCTGCCATGCAACAATATCACGTTTCACCATATCCATATTGCTGAATATGGTGCGAAGATGCATCAACACAGGAATAAAACCCATATAAGCCATCTCTTTATAGTGACGCACACGATAGCCTCCCTCACGTTTCATCATGTCGCCACCAATGAAACGGAATTGAGCATTTTTATCGTAATATTTCAGCGAGCGCATCAGATGACTAGCATGCAATTCACCACTTGTTTCACCAACTATGAGATAATACTTCATAATATATTTAGAGCTTCCACTCTTTTACCTTGTTGATAAACTCGTGAGCTGTAACATCAATAGTTGTTGGCGTGATAGCCACATATCCATGTTCAACAGCCCACTGATCACTATCTTCAGCATTGGGTTCATCATTGCGATATTCACCCACCATCCAAAAATAATCGTAGCCACGAGGATGACGTTCCTCAACAATTTCGTTTACCCATTGACCATAAGTCATGCGGCAGGCACGCACACCCTTGAAAGGATATTCCTTTGGAAAATTAACGTTCAAACAGATGCCTTTCGGCAGCCCCTCTTGACACACTTTTGTAACAATTTTTACTACACTTTCTTCAAGATAGCTCAAATCTGCCTCGGTGTTATAATCACACGAAGATAAAGCTATTGATGGAATATATTTCATACAACCTTCAAAAGCCACTCCCATAGTGCCAGAATAATGACTATTAACCGTTGAATTGTCACCATGATTGATACCACCAATAATGAGATCAGGCTTGCGTTCCTTACAGAACTGATTGAGTGCCAGTTTCACACAGTCAACAGGAGTACCATTACAACTCCACACCTCTACATCCCCCATATTGTGACGACGTTTAAGGCGTAGCGGAGTTGTTGCCGAGAAAGCACATGAAAAACCAGAACGCGCAGACTCAGGAGCCACAACGAGCAAATCGGCTTTGTCTTTGAGAAATCCAACGAGAGTCTTTATGCCATTAGCATGATAGCCATCGTCATTGGAAATCAAAATAAAAGGTTTCTTAAAATTGTTCATTTTCTTGTCTATTTCGTTGCAAAAGTACTAAAAAATGGTTTAATTCGTCGCTTTCTCGCATAAAATATGTAACTTTGTAGCCAAATGTTATTTTTTAAGACATGGCAAAAATAATCGCTTTAGCTAATCAGAAAGGTGGTGTGGGTAAGACAACCACAACAATAAACCTTGCCGCCTCGTTGGCAACACTCGAGAAGACAGTACTTGTTGTTGACGCAGATCCGCAGGCAAACGCATCAAGCGGTCTGGGTGTTGACATAAAGGAAGTTGACTGTTCTCTCTACGAGTGCATTATTGATCACGCCGACGTAAGAGATGCTATATATACCACAGACATCACAGGACTTGACATCATACCCAGCCACATTGACTTGGTAGGTGCTGAGATAGAAATGCTCAACATCAAGAACCGCGAAAAGGTTATCAAAGCTCTTCTTGAACCTATCCGCGATGAATACGACTACATTCTCATAGACTGTAGTCCTTCGTTGGGACTTATCACCGTGAACTCGCTCACAGCAGCCGATTCAGTAATCATCCCTGTACAATGTGAATACTTTGCGCTTGAGGGTATCAGCAAGTTGCTCAACACAATAAAGATTATCAAGAGCAAGTTGAATCCTAAACTCGAAATAGAAGGATTCCTACTCACCATGTACGACAGTCGTCTGCGCTTGGCAAATCAAATATACGATGAGGTGAAACGACACTTCCAAGAACTGGTGTTCAAGACTGTTATCCAGCGCAACGTAAAACTATCAGAGAGTCCAAGTCACGGCTTACCTGTTATTCTATACGATGCCGACTCAACAGGTGCAAAAAATCACTTGGCATTGGCAAAGGAAATTATTAACAAGAACTCATAAGAAGAATGCGGCAACGTCCACATTCAAACAGAACATAAAAATGGCGGTACACAAAAAATACAATCATAATTCAAAGACAAATGCTCTGGGACGCGGTCTTGACGCATTGATCTCAACAGAAGCTGTTAGCACATCGGGCAGTAGCACTATCAACGAAATTGCTATTGATCAGATTGAGCCAAACCCCAACCAGCCACGTAGAGAGTTTGACCAGACTGCACTTCAGGAACTTGCTGATAGTATTTCGGCTATTGGTATCATTCAGCCTATCACCCTGAGACAGGTTGATGACAACCGTTTCCAGATTATTGCTGGTGAACGCCGTTGGAGAGCAAGTCAGTTGGCAGGATTGCAGGCTATCCCTGCATATATCCGCACCATCAAAG
>DGRY01000190.1:2105-3478 GCA_002391185.1 Prevotella sp. UBA4376 | reverse complement strand
ATGAAAACCTTTGAAGGTGTTTTCTTGGTTTTTCTTCTTTTTTTGGGGGGGGGATACAATAATCGGAAAACTATAAACAGTAAACTATAAAGAAAAAGGATAACAATATAAAACCACAAAGATGAAATATTTGATACAGTTCCTCATCATCATAGCTTTTGCATTTGTTGGTGAAGTGCTACATTTTCTGATTCCAATCCCTGTTCCAGCCAGCATCTACGGCATTATCCTGCTATTTGCTGCTTTGGAAAAGAAATGGGTGAAAGTTAAGGATATTCGTGAGGTAAGCGTTTTTCTCATAGCCATTATGCCGGTGATGTTCATTCCTTCGGCAGTAGGTTTGATTGATTCATGGGAAGCCATAAGGAGTTCCATCATTCAGTATATAGCTGTTATTTTGCTCACCACAGTTGTTGTTATGGGGTGCGCAGGCTTTGTTACACAATATGTTATTCGCAAAGGAAAGGAGAAAAAGAAATGAAACAGATGCTTTTAGATTCGGTATATTTTGGTGTGTTGCTCACTCTTGGTGCTTATGCCATTGGCATGATGCTAAAGCGCAAACTCGGCTGGAGCATTCTTAATCCACTTCTTGTTGCTATAATCCTGATTATTGCCTTTCTTGCCATAATGGAAATTCCATACGAAAGTTATAATGCAAGCGCTAACCTTGTGAGCTATCTGCTCACTCCTGCCACCATTTGTTTGGCTGTTCCTTTGTATCAGCAAGTGGAGTTGCTAAAGAAGAACTACAAAGCTGTTGTAGCTGGAATAGTATCAGGTGTGCTTTCGTCCATGATTTCTGTTCTTGCATTAGCTCTGCTGTTCAGGTTTGACCACACATCGTACGTTACATTCCTTCCAAAATCTATTACCACAGCCATTGGTATGGGCATTTCTGCCGAGCTTGGCGGTTTTGTTCCTCTCACCGTTGTTGCTATTGTTCTCACCGGAATCTTTGGAAGTCTTGTTGCCGACAAGGTTCTCCACGTTCTGCATATTGAAGAGCCTATTGCTAAGGGCATTGCCATTGGTAGTGCATCGCACGCCATGG
The DNA here is from genome assembly GCA_002391185.1 of Prevotella sp. UBA4376. GTDB lineage: Bacteria > Bacteroidota > Bacteroidia > Bacteroidales > Bacteroidaceae > Prevotella. The sequence goes on along the minus strand of DGRY01000190.1, from coordinate 2,424 downwards.
GAACAGCCCATGCCATGGAATTAGGTCAAGTAGAAGGCGCAATGAGTGGCCTCTCCATTGTTGTTAGCGGTATCGTCACCGTTCTTGCTGCCACCCTTTTCTCGTGGATTATGTAAAATGGAGCCTCTCCCATCCCTCCCCAAAGGGGAAGGGCTAACCAACAGGTTGCGTGTCTTGCTAGCATAATTCAAAACTCATAATTTGTAATTGCGCTTGCGCAACCAATTTCAAATTTGTAACTCGTAAATTCAAATTCAGATTAGGGTTTTTACAGGCACGAAGTGCCGTGGTTTTTCTCTGAAAAGGTTTGAGCCGTAAG
>DGRY01000190.1:0-2034 GCA_002391185.1 Prevotella sp. UBA4376 | reverse complement strand
TGTGATTGAAAGATGCTAATGAAAGCTTGCTTTCTGATTAGCATCTTAAGAGCACAACCATTTCGAAGAAATGAAAACCTTTGAAGGTGTTTTCTTGGTTTTTCTTTTTTGGGGATAAACAGTCAGTGACCTTCGGTTGCATTTTTCAATCTTCAATGGCGAAGCCTTGCTTCGCTCATCATTAGCCCTACCACCTCAGAATAGCTGTGTATGCCGCTCTTAACGTTGTTGGATTTAAGATAGCTGTCGAGGAGGAAGTTTTGGATTTCGCCAATGGTGCGACTGTATTTGCTTTGCCAATAGGCACGTTGCTGATTAAAAAGCTGTTTTATTTCAGGACGAAGACGAGCTACAAAGGCAGTAGCGAGTTTTTCATCGGTACGGTATAATTCGCTAAGGATGTAGGGCAACACCGACATATAGCCACTGAAGCGTATTTGCTTATTCTTGCTCATGGTGCAAGCCAGGTAGGCATAGAATGTGGCTTCGCCTTCGCGGGCAATACCTAATGAGTGGGCATATTCGTGTGCCCAACAGTCGGGATATTGCAAGGGAAGCAGATCGGCATTGAGCGTGAACTCGCCAAAGAATGGCGCCATAGAGCCCAGCACCCCCACTTTAGAATATAAAGGTGTGAGCAGCATCGTCTTTGATTTAGGATGCTCTGCGAAAGGAGCGTTTATACCTTTTTGTTTGCTTAATTGTTTATAGGCTGCAACTGTTTCACGACAAACTATCGACTCATCAACGGGAGAAGGCTTGCAATATGACTCATTCAGTTTGTTAAGATAATCAAAAACGAAGATTTCGAGCTTTTGCGCATTATATTTTGCTGGAATAACACCTGTTCTATGATAAAAATCGGGAGCCATATAGTTTATTCCCCAAGCAAGATTGAACCACACATAAAGCCACAGGATGGCTCTTAGTTCCATGAAAAACACTATCTTTTTCTTAGTATGATACTTAGCTATTGCAACTATGGGATATAGCACCAATAAACATGATACTAACACATAGAAAACACCAGAGATAGAAAAAGGGAATAATCCCGACACACCTCCCAATATTTTTGCTACGAGGGGATAAAATGAAGAGAAATACCACTCACCACCTCCTGGAATGAGTCGCAGAGCCAACACCAAGAGGAAAAGAGCTGCCAAAATATAGTCGTGTCGTTTCATCATGCCGCAAAGATACAAAAGTTTTTCGTACCTTTGCAGCAATATATAAAAGATGATAGTTAAAACTGCTATCTTCTAACTCAATTACGCTATGGATAAGGTTACAAGTAAAGACAAAACAAAACTTCTTTTCATCTGTTTAGGCAACATCTGTCGTTCGCCTGCTGCTCATGCCGTGATGCAGAAATATGTGGAGGACGCAGGTGTGGAGCATCTGTTTGAGATTGATTCGGCAGGTATTGGTCCATGGCATGTGGGCGAACTTCCCGACAAGCGTATGCGTCAGCATGGGGCAAAGAGAGGTTATGACGTGAGTCACATTGCACGCCAGTTTGATCCAAACTACGATTTTGCTCGCTTCGACTATATCGTTGTTATGGACGAAGAGAACTATGCCAACATCACACGAAAGGCTCACAATGAGGAGGAACGCCAGAAAGTGATACGCATGGCAGACTATATCACTCGTCATCCCGGAGCAACAACTGTTCCCGATCCATACTATGGAGGAGCCGAGGGTTTTGAACTTGCACTCGACCTTATTGAAGACGGCTGCGAAGGTTTGCTAAAAAGCCTCTCCCCCCAGCGCGAAGCGGAGCTTCGCTATTGAATATTGAAGATTGAAAAATGAAAAATGAAGCGCAAAGCGCTTTAAATATTTACTTCCCTCATCATTTCTGATGCACCAGCTTCGCTGACAGCATCCACTCGGTCAGTGACCTTCGGTTCCATCTTTCATTCTTTCAATATTTAAATCTTTCTTGGGCTAACCAACAGGTTGCGTTTCTTGCTGTTATTTTTGGAATGTGTAATGTTTGTAATTGCATATTTCGATAGGGTTTTCGGTGCA
>DGRY01000028.1:1183-27348 GCA_002391185.1 Prevotella sp. UBA4376 | reverse complement strand
GCGATACCGATGAGCGTGCCCGTTATGAATATGATGACGGATGGATGCTCATTATCCTTCGCATACCCTATGTTAAGGAGGTACGTTCACGCACACCATACACCACTGTTCCTTTAGGTATTATCCACAAGCGCGACATTACCATCACAGTATGTTTCTACGAAACAAACATGATGATTGACTTTGTCAGCTTCCAGCAGAAAAGAGGCGTTGGTTTCACCGACTATGTCGATCTTATCTTCCGACTCTTCCTTTCAAGTGCAGTATGGTATCTGAAGCGACTAAAGCAGATTAATACCCTCATTGAGAAATCAAAGCGTAACCTTGATCACGGAGTAAACAACGAAAGTCTTATCGGACTTAGCCGTCTTCAGGACTCTCTCACCTACTTCACAACATCCATCCGAGGCAACGAAACACTTCTGCAAAAACTGAAGTTTAAACTGCAAGTCGATGAACTTGATGCCGACCTTATTGAAGACGTAACCATTGAGCTCACACAGGCACGAGAAATAACAAGTATCTATTCCGATATTCTCGAGTCAACGATGGACACCTATTCAAGCATCATCAACAACAACATGAACACCACGATGCGTACACTCACCTCTGTGAGTATCATCATGATGTTCCCTACACTCATTGCAAGTCTTTTCGGAATGAACCTCATAAACGGAATGGAACATAGTTCATTCGGTTTCATCACAGCTATAGTTATTTCTGTTATCGTTTCAGGGCTTTCTTGGTGGATTTTGCGTATAAAACGCCTTCTTTAAGTTGCTAAAAAGTAAAAAAATCGTTGAAAATTAGGATTTTACGTTTTTTTTATTTAGATTTGCAACTCATATTTGATTGCGCTATGCAATGAAAAACCAAATCATAAACTAAAAAAAGTGAAATGATGGACTCTCAAGAAAACACCCTGGAATTGGGAAAAGTAGAAGAAGCACAGCAGACACCAGAGGTAGCTGCTGAAGTGAACAACGATGAATCAAAGCCTGCCAAGGCCGAAAAAGAGTCGCTGAAAACTTACAAAACTAAGAAAGAGGTTATTGACCGATTAAAGGACATTGTGAGTAGCGACGAGGCACCAAGCAAGGAGGAAATTGATTATCTGAAGACTTCATTCTATAAAATTCATATTGCTGAGCGAGACGCACAGCAAAAAGCCTACATTGAAGATGGCGGCGACCCAGAGAAATATCAGGTTGTTCCTGATGAGGAGGAAGAAATCTTCAAAGCCGAGATGGGCGTCATCAAGGAACGTCGTGCTAAATTGTTTGAAGAACAAGAGAAGCAACGTCAAAGCAATCTTGAGAAGAAATGCGAAATCATTGAAAAGATAAAAGCTATGGCTACATCACCAGATGAAGCCAACAAATCATACAACGCTTTTAAAGAACTGCAACAGCAATGGAAAGAAATAGGTAGTGTGCCACCTGAGAAATCAAATGAGGTGTGGCGTAACTACCAACTCTATGTTGAACAGTTCTACGATTTACTAAACCTCAATCGTGAAGCACGCGAATATGACTTCAAAAAGAATCTTGAAGCCAAAACCAAGCTTTGCGAAATGGCAGAAGCACTTACCGATGCTACTGATGTTATCAGCGCCTTCCATCAACTACAGAAACTACACCAGGACTATCGCGAGATTGGACCTGTTGCTAAAGACTTGCGCGAACAAGTATGGACTCGCTTCAAGGCAGCTTCTACCACCATCAATAAGCGTCATCAAGAGCACTTTGAAAAACTGCGTGCCCAGGAGGAAGACAACCTTGTGAAGAAAACTGCTCTATGCGAGAAGGTAGAAGCTATAGGCAAAGAAGAAAACAAGGGAGCCGGTGATTGGGAAAAGCACACCAAAGAAATCATCGACATTCAAGCTGAATGGAAGAAGATTGGTTTTGCACCACAGAAGATGAATGTTAAAATCTTCGAGCGTTTCCGTGCTGCATGCGATGACTTCTTCGGACGCAAGGCTGAGTTCTTCAAAGAACTTAAGAACCGTTTCAATGAGAATGTAGAAAAGAAAAAGGCTCTTGTTGAAAAAGCAAAAGCCCTCACCGATAGCACAGAGTGGAAATCAACTAGCGACAAGCTCATTGCTTTGCAGAGAGAATGGAAGAAAGTGGGTATCGTTCCAAAGAAGATTGGTGATGAACTCTGGAAAGAGTTCCAAGATGCCTGCAACCACTTCTTCGATGCACGTAATGCTGCCAATGCAGGTACTCGCAACGAAGAGCACACCAACCTTGACAAGAAAAAAGATATCATTGCGCAGATGAAAGCCCTCGCTGAGGAGAAGTCAGAAAATCTGCAAGCAAAACTTCAGGAACTTGTTGAAGAATACAACAAAGTTGGTCATGTTCCTTTCAAAGAGAAGGACAAGATCTACAAAGAATATCATGATGTTCTCGACAAGCTCTATAGCGAACTCCACATCTCTATTGCCCGCAAGCGTCTTGACAACTTCAAGAACAACCTAAAGAACTTTGCAAAACGTGGCGAGGATGCCCTCGACAACGAACGTGGACGACTCATGCGTAGATATGAACAGCTAAAGAGCGACATCACCACTTATGAGAACAACCTCGGTTTCCTTAACGCATCAAGCAAAAAAGGCAACAGTCTTATCGACGAAATGAATCACAAGATTCAAAAACTCAAAGACGAGGCACAACTTGTTCGCGAGAAAATCAAGGCTATTGACAACCAGAATCAAGAAAACGAAGACACCGAAGAAGAATAAAAACAAAAAAATAGCTCACTTTTCGTGAGCTATTTTTTTTTACTTCTTTTCAAAATGCTGGTAATCTTTCTTTGAATGCCAATTACCGCCCCATTCAAAGCCATGATTAATGAATAAGCGATAAAGCAAATCACCTTTCACAATTTTGTAATTGAAATTAATATTTCTATTGCAATACTTTTTAGCTGTTGATGGCTGAACCATTTCCTTTCCATTGCTATACTTCTTATAACAAGGATTATACAATGGATTAATATCTATAGCCATACCCATGGAATGACTTGACAGTTTCTTTGCCCCTTTCACCTTTCGATAGCAAAAACAACTTGTATTATTTGCCTGCATAGATTTCTCATCATCAGCATCATAATCATCAATCAGCCTCATACGTTCTATCGGATATTTGTGTCGATACAGCTCTTTAAAAATATCTATCAAGTCGGCAGCAATCCTCTTATTACATACCAACTCACCCTCATGCACTTTCCCTTGCAAATCATAATGCTTTATACGCAAATAACGCAAATCATTTCTACTTACTTTGCATCCCACAGGAAACGATTTTCCTTGCATACGTGCAAACACCCTGTCAGGAATCTGCTGCTGTGAAAATCCCTTTTCTGTTCCATCACCATGCCCCACAAGCATAGCAACAAACAACAATATCGTTGATAATAATTTCATAACGTTGCGAAATTACAAATAAAAAAAGAAACACGCAACAAAACAGATATTCTCTATTACGTTATATCTTCTTTCTCCCAACTAAACAACATAGCTATCACTTGTAAACTTGCGATAAAATATAGCATAATGTTATATTAAGCAGAGGCAATAAACAAATAGGTAATACATTGTAATATAATCCCTTTTTTTCTTTTATTCTTCTTTCTGAATCGGAAAATGTTTTGTAATACTCGTATAATTCCTCTACAAAGTTATTTTTTTTTAGATACCTTTCTAATATTTTTATAATAATTAAAAAGATGGATGCCCCAAATATTCCAAAAGCAACTCTATTTTCTATGGTTGGTTTCGACACATATATATAAAGTATCATGCACCATATTATATTATAATATGATATAAGAAAAATTTGAGTATATAGATTATCAAAATCGACTCTACCTTGATATTTTATCCACATCTTAAATTGGAAGAAGAGATAACCATCATAAATTTTATGTAGAATTAGTTTCATATCATTTTTATTCTTACGGAATGCAAAAGTAATAAAAAAGGAATATTTCACAAAACGTTAACTCACAAACTTAAACAACAGGAAACTATATCCTATTTTACCATTTTACTTTTTTACCCTTTTACTTTTTTCTTTTAATAAACCATATAGTAATCAACCATAAACTATATACTTACATGAGCTAAACTATATACTTATAAACGATAACCTTAATGCTTTCCTTTTTTGAAGACCATTTTCGTATTTCTCGCATTTATCTCAAAAACTATTTTCTTTTTTAGGTTTTGTTTTGTACTGTTTTCATTTTTTTATATCTTTGCACTTGGTTTTATATATTATTGAAAGGTATTTGAATAGAAATAGATTAACTTTGCGAAAAGCGACCAATTGATTAAGGTCTACCACAAATTCAATATCTGTAACTTAATTTATTGTGATTAAATGTTGATTCGAATACGGCAAATTGCCATAGGCGTATCTGTATTTTTGAGCCACATTAATCAGGGAAGAGCACAAGTATTAGATAGTCATGTCTATAAACAAGAGGCAGACTACCCTTTTGTTATAGTATCAGAATCTGGTACTAATTGTGCTCCTGTTATCTCTGATTCTGTGTTCGATGCTATTTCACGAGGAATTCATTTCCGCGTGAACAGAACAGAATTGCTTCCTTCCGACCCTTTTGTAGCTCTCTACAACAAGGAGCTTCGTCCAATGCTTAAGGCGCAGGATATGCGTCTTAGTCAGGTTTTTGTGCGTGGAGCAGCATCACCAGAGGGTCCTTATAACAATAACATCCGTTTGAGTAGAGGACGTACTCAACGACTTATTGAATTTCTTAGCAAAGGACTTAGCCGTTCAGCTGATGCACTCCCCGTTAAGGCATCAAGCATAACAGAAGACTATGGTTATCTCGTTACCTTGATGAAGAAAGCCAACGATGCCGACTACAACATCGTAAAAGCTATTTGGGACAAATCAAAAGGCGACGAACGCTATTGCAAAACCCAACTGATGAAGTATAACAAAGGAAAGCTATGGAAACGTCTTCTTGATATATACTTCCCTACACTTCGTCAGGCACGAGTAATTTTATGGTTTGTGCGCAATCACGAAGTGTATGAAGCACCCAAGGTGCCTTTTAAGACTCCATTACCCAATCTTGACGCACAACTACACATCAGTATGCCAGAGCAGAAATGTGCCGAGCAACCAATGAAATACACTCGTAGGCATCTCATTGCCTTGCGCACCAACCTGCTGCACGATTTCCTTTACGTGCCACAGTTTGGCACAGCCTTCGGCATCAACACACAACTGGAATATTATCCTCTCGACGGACACTACACCTATAATGCAGGTTTCACATTCAGCAATCATCGCCATTGGGACGAGCACAAGTTCTTCCAGATTCGCGACCTGCAGTTTGAACTTCGTAGATATTTCAAGGGAGAGGGACAGTTCATCGGTACTTACCTTAGTGCCTATGTAGAGGGCACCAAATATGGTATCGGTTTTAGCGAAACCAAAGGTTGGGAAGGCGAAGGAGCAGGAGCAGGACTAAGTATTGGCTACACCTGCAATCTGAATAAAAAGGGTTCTTTGCGTCTTGAGTTCAGTGCTTCTTTCGGAGGTTTCTACACTCAATTCGACCCTTACGTATGGGGCAACCCTGTTACTGGTGACATTGACGGACTATACTATTACAACTATCATGGTAATTCGTCAGACTTCAAAAAACGTAATCACAGTTTGACATGGTTTGGACCTACCAACGCAGGAATCCATCTCACATACGACATCATCTACAGAAAGAAAAAGCCTGTATATAATATACAGAAATGACACTCTGAATAATGAAACATATAACAACATATCTTTTATTGTTTTTAGCCACATTCTCAATAACATCGTGTATTGAGCCACCACTTCATCTCCCTGGCCAGGAGATGAAAATTATCCTTCCACAGGTTGACACCGATATCGATGTAGCATGGGATGTGCACACCGATGTTCAGGTGAAATACCATTTCGGATGGGACGAAACAGATGCTGCATTATGGGATTCTCTTGAATACCCCATGCCAAAGCTCATTGAGGTGCGCAGATATTATACAGGTGAAAATCCTGATGGAGCAATTGTTGGTAAAGATGGCTTTACCATCGACACCCCTTCATTCAGAAAATATTTCCAGTTTGGATATTACAACCTCCTATTCTGGTCGGATGTTGACTTTAAGGGCGAATCGCCTAACGTACAGATTGACGAAAGTAACCCAAACAATGTTATCGCATATACCAATGGAAGCAAAGGTTTTAATAGACGCAGCGAAAACGATGATGCCATCATTGGTCTTCACGACCAACCTGAGATGATGTATGGAGCTTACCCTAAGGATGTGCATATCTCTGAAAATTTGAACGACTATGAATACGATGCCGAAAACAACGTTTACATCAAACATATCGAGGCAATACTTAAACCTCTCGTTTACATGTATCTGGTGCAAATTGTTCTGCACAACAATGAAAGCATAGTGCAGGATGTTGATGGCAATGCAGCCATTACATCACTTGCCCGCGGTACAATAGTAAACACCGGACACACTCTTGACGATGCCTGCATGGTTTATATGCCAACCCGAATGAAGAAAGGCATCAAAATTGATGGCGAGGAAGTAGATATTGTAGGAGGCCGTCTCAACACCTTCGGACTATGCGATATGGAACGTTACGATAGCAACAAGGGCACAACCTATCAAGGTGGTCGTTCCGACCTGCATAACTACATTTATTTCGACCTGACACTTGCCGATGGCACTGTCAAGACCTATCGTCGCGACATCACCGACCAGATGAAGAAACAGGCTTATGGCGGCATCATCACCATAGATATAGATTGCATGCAGCTTGAACCTGAGTATCAGAGCGAATTGAAGATGGAGAGTTTGTTCCTTCCTACTATTGAAGACTACAAGGAAGTGATATGGCACTTTGAGATTTAAACCTACAAGACATGAAGAAAACATTTATTTATATTGCAACATTGATGACTACAGCTTTTCTTGCAAGCTGTAGTGCATCCTCTGATGCCTACGAAGAGGAACTGCCAGGAGATTTTCCACTCACATTCTCGCAGGTAGCCATACAGTCTCTTCGCACTACAGCCACACATTCCATAACAGCCAATATCACATCTTCAACAAACCAAACAAGCGATCCACTTCAGCAAGGATTCATTGTTAACGCATGGAAAGATTTCCAGCTGGATAACCAGAAAACCGTAATGGACAACTATCAGGTCAAATACCATTACGACTCATGGAACTCGGTTTACTCATGGGAGTATGCAAGCAAATCTGAGACATATATCAAAGAGCAGAAACAAACATACTGGGACAAGAAAGGCTTTCCTTATGCCTTCTATGCACTTACTCCATACCCAGAAGATGCATCTGGTATCACATTTACAACCAATCATCTCACCATTCCCGAAACAGGTGTGTTCCAGTTCCAAACCTGCGACAATGGACGTCCATCTACAGGACGCGAAGATTTCTTCCCTTGTCAGATTATACGCAATGCAGATGGCAAAGACTACGACCTGATGATTGACAATGGCACAAAAGAGATAAACACTGGAAGCACGGCTCTCACCCGTCAGGTGTCACTACCCTTCCATCATTTCACATCAAAGGTTCGTTTCGGCATCTACAGCGGTATAGAAGAAGGAAGCCTAAAGGATGTTCCTGTTACCGATATAAAAATAAAGGTAACATCCAACAATTTTATCACCGAAGCAAGGGGATATGATGTTGATCTGAGCACTACTCCACTTCTGAAAGGAAAATTCACAAAACTGCTTAGCACTCAAGAGCATCCCGTTTTGCTTACAACAGATGATAAAGAGTCAAACCTTAACGACCTTGCTCTATGCAATAGCGATGACAAAGCATTCATGATGTATTGCACCGATGGAATACTGCAAATTCCACAAAGCGGAGTGCAGTTATCTATCAGTTTCAAGATAGGTACAAACATCTTTAAGGATATTCCTCTTGTGCTAAACGAGAATGGCACATCTAACGACTCGTTCACATGGAACCCTAACTATATCTACACCTACCTCATAAAGGTGAAAGATATTGTTAAAAGAGAGATAGAATGTACCGCACAGATTATTGACTGGGACTATATCTATGCTACAATAAATACAGATTTGGAAAAGTAGAAACCTCACCCCGACCCTCTCCAAAGGAGAGGGAGTACAGTAAACTCATAAACCGTAAACTATAAACAGAAAAAAAAATCATATATCATATGAAGAAAATCAACTACCTACTTATGACTGCAGCTGTAATGACTACAGCATGTAGCAACATTGAATTGGAAGAATTTGTTCCAAACAGTATGAAAAACCAGATTACTTTCTCTGGAGAAAGTAATACCTCTTCTCGCGCTGGCTTGCACAACTCTGCACCGACACAGGTCATCATGCACATCAAGAGTGAAGGTCCTGCTGAGAATGCTGTACGTGTAACCAGAACTCAAGCAAATGCAACTAAGGATGAAGAACAGTCAGCTACATCTTATTCAAGCGTAGTATTCGACGACTCTTATAAGCGTTATTGGGACGATGCTTATGGTCGCGATGCAAAACTCTCAGTTTATGCTTTTGCTGTTCCAGGCAAGACATCAACTGATGATACTCAGGTAAAAGAGAATTTGCTGGCTGCCCCAGAGAAAGATAAGACATGGTCAAACACCGACCTTGCACACACCGTAGCATGGAATGTTTCTACTACCCAGACAGAAGAAAGCATTCTTAATGAAGACCTTATCTACAGCAACAACATCTCTGGCGACAACAAGTTGAAGTTCAACCTCGAAGATCCTAAAGATACAGATGGTCCTGGTAAGTTTGAACAGGGCAACCTGCAGTTCAAGCATGCTTTGGCTCGTATCACTGTAAACCTCAACAAGGGTAAAGGCTTTGCAGCAACAAACTGCTTCAACTTCACTGGTGGCAACAATGTAACCCTTTACAACATACCTACATCGGCTACTCTCGACCTTACAAACGGCACCTGGAGCAACGCTACTTCAAACACCGTTGCAAGCATCTACGAGAAGAGCAGCACAGACAATAATAAGCACGAGTTGATGGCACAGGTTATCCCAGGTGCAAAATACACAAAGGGAAGCAACGCCAATGCCATGAGTTTCATCATTGATGATAACCAGTATTACATCACATACGACATGATGTATAAGGCATTGAACACAACAGTAAATGCTACTTCAATGACCAAGCTCACAAACACAGATGTTACATTGGAGAATGGTCTTAACTATATCTTCAACATCAACGTAAACAAGACTGCAGTAACAATGACAGCAACTGTTGAAGGTTGGACAGATATCACAGCCAAGATTACAGACCCAAGCAATGCACGCATCACCCTCAACCTTCTCAACAATGGTACTGAAAGCAACGATGTCAAGTTCTATCGTTCTGCAATCACAACAAACGACTTCAAAGATCCTGAGGACAAAAATTGGAAAACAGGCTACGAAGTTAAGGGTGATGATGCATGGTATTTCGAGAACAACAAGACATACTATCATTTCCGTGCGGTTAACACAAGCGCTGATGTTAAAACAGATGCAACTAATGTCGACTACTTCCCTATCACTGCAGGAACAACCGACTATCTCTGGGGTGCTCCTATCAAGAAGTCAAACACTACACCTGATTACAACGTAACAAATGGATATGCTGACGCCATCAATCCTGCTATTGGTGCAACAACTAATGCTATAAATATGACTCAGTTCCACATGATGAGCCAGATAACTATCAACCTTACAACAACTAAAGACAAAACTGCAGTTGACCTCACAGGTAGCGAGGTAACTATTACCCGCATCGACAACAATGGTAAGGTTCTCATGGGTAGCGGTCTTATCACACTTTCAGGTAGCACTACAGATGTAGTGCTTAACAAAGCAGAAAACAGCAACACCTACACTCTCAACGTTGTTCCACAGCTTCTTGAACGAAAAGCAAATTCTACCGATGACAATGACTACATCGGTATCAGCATCAAGACAGCTACAGGACAGTCTATGTACTTCAAAGAACGCCTCAGCAACATTAAGGCAGCTACTGTAGCTGGCCCTCAGCATACTGTTGGCCAAACTATCACACGCTGGTATCCAGGTCACACCTACACCTATACCTTCAACCTCGTTAAGTCTGGTATCAAGAGTATGACTGCTTCTGTTGCTGATTGGACAATTATCAATGCTGAATCACAGAACATCAGTTTGGAAAAATAATTTCTTTTCTCTGTTGAATTCATTTGAACAATGAAATTAAAAACAACATACATATCTCTCATATCACTACTCACGCTTTCGTCGTGCAGTAGTGATTTGTTAGATATCATCAATCCTGATAACTGGGGCAAAACACCTATCAGTCTTTCGGCTTCGGCTGAACAGACAGGTAGTTTCTCACGTGCCGGATTCACCACGGCCGACACTAAGATTATTGCAAAAATAAAGAGTGAAAAAGAATCGGAAAATGCAACAGAAACAGAATGGTCTGTTGCTTCACTCCTTGCATCAAAGGACAACGATAACAACTCGGAATCATACAGCGCTGTTGACTACAAGTTGAACGAGAGTCGCTTTTGGGACGACACCTACGGACGCGAAGCAAAAGTATCGGTATATGCTATCGCCATTGCCGACAAGGAGACCACCCTTCTCAATAACGAAACATTATTAGAGGGGGTATCAGCTGCCAATCCATGGATTAAGCAAACAGCTGCCAACAATGCGAACAATCTCTCTTTCAACTTTTCTGTTGCCAAAAACCAAAATGCAGTCGACACAAAATGTGCCAACTACGATCTTGTGTATAGCAACAACATTGTTAAGAAGAGCGATGAAGAAGATAACCGTTTGTGGTTTGGTCACAAAGATGCAGGTAAGTTTGAAAAGGGACAGCTACATTTCAATCATGCACTGACAAAGATTACGGTGAATCTTGTTTCGGGAGAAGGATATATTAGTCCTGAAGACTTCACATCCCAAAAGACAACCGTTCTCTTTGGCAACGACGATTTCAAGCCTTACACATCAGGCACATTTGATATTTCTACAGGTAGCTGGTCTAATCTTAAAGACAAAGCCCTGCTCACTATGGATGCTACTGATGTAACAGAAAACCAGACAAAGATTATCAACAACAGTTGTCTTTTCATGCCAGGTTTGTCTATAGGTACTGCCGATGATCATGCTATCACTATAACTGTTAATGGCAACAGATACTATGTTAGTCAGGCTCTCTTGCTAAAGGCTCTAAAGGCATCAACAGATATGCCTGCTACCGACAAGCCTGCTACCGACGCCACACCATACATCCTCAAACAAGGAATGCACTACATCTTCACCATCAATCTTAACAAGACCAGAGTAAGTTTTGTAAAAGCAACCTTGTCTGACTGGCAGTCAGTCACCGGTTCTGTAGCTACTACCAATGCACGCATCTCTATTTCTGTTTCTCAGGCTGAAGGTAAAAATTCATGTACCGACATAGCCTTGTATCGCCTTAGAGATGCTGGAAACGATGCTATCACCGATGACTATGTAGGTAAGATTTGGAATGGTAACTATGGTTCTGCAGCTACTCTTACAGCTAATAATGAACAGAATAAATATTCTACAGATTGGTTCTTCGACGACAATACTTGTTTCTATCATTTCAGAACAGTAAAGAAAGGCACTGAAATAAACTACTCTACCAATGTTCACGATGACTCGTATTTCACTATCTCATGTGGCACACGAGGTGCATCAGATCCTCACTGGGGTGCTCCTATGGGTAATGCTACTACCACATATAGTTCAGACAAAGGCTTTAGCAACATCTATCAGGCTATTGGTCCTACACTAAACGACATTGACATCATCGAGCAGCACATGCTCTCACAGATAAATGTTCAGCTTAACACCACCAACGGAGACGACAAGGTGAACCTTGAGGATGCTCAGGTGGTAATTGAAAATATGTATCATCAGGGACATGTGCTTATGGGTAATGGACGTGTTGTGCCAGTAACCACAGGCGAGAATGCTAAGGCAAATGTGGTGATGACAGCTCCTGCCGGCGAAGAAACCAACTTCACCTATGATGTTGTTCCACAGGTGCTTTCAAGAAGCAACGAGAATGTTAAGCTCATTATCACAACAAAGGACAATCAGAGATATGAAGTGAACCTGTGTGATGTTAAAGCAATCCCCGACTGGAAGCCTGGTCACAAATACACCTACACTTTCACGTTGAAAAAGACAGGTATTGCCAACATTTCTGTGTCTCTTGCCCCATGGCAAACAGAAAAAGCCAGCGGTGATGTATGGCTATAATAATAAACGACAAAAAGATGAATTTGAAATATTCAATTTTACCGATATCTGCTTTGATGTTCCTTGTGGGATGTTCGTCTGATATAACATCAGGCGACTCAACAGAACGTCTTGAACTGGGTTTCAACACTTCGCTCAGTTCTGCAGTTGTATCTCGTGCATCAGCTAACCAGTTTGCTGCTAATAGCGAACTGTTAGCATTTGTTCGCCATGTAGAAGGAGCATCGAAAGATAACTATAATGATGTTGATGCAGAACTCGACCGACTGGTTACTCTTAAAGTTAACGCTGCCGAAAGTGTATCGGTTGACGGAACACCGCTCTATTGGGATGACTTTAGCAAATCGGCTGTTAGCGAGAAAGATATCCGTGCCACCAATCACGGCCTGCAAAGCTACTATGGATACTGCTATAATGGTGGTACACCAGAGAGACTTACAGAAGCTACAGGAACTTTGGAATGGAACGCTATAACAGCTCCAGCAAGTGCCGACGATATTCAGCACACCGATCTGTTGTGGTCGGCTGCACAGGATATGATAACCTATTCTCACGCAAGTGTGAAAAACGGCAAGACAGGCTATCTGTCTGTTCCTTTCACTCATGCCATGAGTGAGTTTACTGTTGTTCTTGAAGCAGGCAACGGCTTTTCTAACAAGGCACTGAAGAACACTACAGTTACCTTGCACAGCATGAACAGCAAAGGCACTTTCACTGCACCAACAGCAACTGTTGATGGAAGTGCTGCTGATGATTTCACTATGTATTCCCCAGCTCCAGAGGAAGATGCTGCTGTTAAGACCCGTACCTATGTTGCAATGACAGTTCCAGGCACAGTTCTTTCTACAGAAAACACTTTCCTTAGCATCACAGATGCAGAAGGAAACAACTACACATACTATCTCACTGCCGACAATTTGACAACAGCGTGGGCAACAGCACTTGTTGAGGGAAAAACCCTCCCTGGCTACAACTATCATCTCACTATAACTCTCAACAAGAGCGGTGTCTCAGTAGTTGCATCACTTACTGATTGGATTACAGTAGAAGCTGCGGGAGAAGGAATTATTGACTTCACTGCTGATGTGAAGAGCCACAACATAGCTAATAAGCTAACCGAAGGCAATGCTTTCAACCTATGGATGACTGCAGCAACAGATGAGCCTACTGCAAGTTCTACACGCACTGCAGAATACACAGCTAACGGCCTCAGCCTTAACTCTCCTATCTATTGGCCAAACGGCACTGATACATATTACTTCCGTGCCGAAGCCAACTACGACGGCGAAAAACTCACCACACTTGGCGAGGGCGATGACGCAAGAGTAGTAAAACAAGGGCAGGATCGTGTTTGGGCTACAACAGCTGCACACAAAGCATCAAATGCTACAAAAACATATAACGAAGGCGAAGCCATTGCACCACGTACAGGTTCTGTACCATTTGAGTTCAAGCACGTAATGAGTAAGGTTATCATCAACCTCACCACTCCAACAGCAGAAGAGGGAGCTAACGAAGCATCAACAAAGCATGTTGATCTTACTGATGCCTCTCTGTCGCTAAGCAATGTGTATCCTTCAGGAAAACTCGATATCCACACAGGTGCAGTAACTGCTACAGGTACGCCACAGGCTATAACAGCAACAAACATCCTCAACGAGTTTGTTGTTCCACAAGCCACAAAAGACATGGTTCTCACCGTAACATTGAAAGACGGAACAAAATACACTTTCAATCTTGCAAATGCCAAAGTTGTAAAAGACAGCAAGCCAACAACAGAGCCTATCTCTTTGTGGGAGCAAGGCAATGTATATACCTACAACATCAACATTTCAAAGCAGGCAGTTGAACTGCTCGGATATGTTAAAGACTGGGTAAAGAATGAAGGAAGTGGTAATGCCGAGCTCATCTGGGATGATGATGTACCAACAGAGTAATAACAAGTGAAATCATCATGTATAAAAAGTTACTTTATATTTCAGTTCTCGCCCTGCTAACATCTTGTTCAGCATCTGATTTGGAGCAAAACAACATTGAGTCTGTTCCCAAAACAGATGCCGACATTGTTGGTAAGCCTATTCACTTCATTGTTGGCGACTATGGTTTTTCGCGTGCAGGCAACACCGATGCCCTTCCTGATGGTAGCCGTTTTGTGTGCAATATGTTCTATCCATCATATAACACCCACTCTTCTGAGACGGTTATATATGACCTTGGCAAGAAACAAACAGCATGGATGATTGTTTCATCTACCGATAATACAAATAAGAAAGGCAATGCCCAATACACTACTCAGGACACCCTTACATGGCAGAACCGCCGTTACCATGCTTTCGTGGCACTTGCCGACAATCATAAGCTAAAAACTGTTCCAACAGAATATGTTGCACCTGAAAAAGAACTCATTTACGACCTTACACGTGGCGACAAAACAAAGATGGAAGAACAACCTGACCCTATCCTTGCCTTTACCAAACTTATTCCTCAGACAGCAGAAGACAAGGTGAACCTCATATTCAAACATCAGTTCTCACAGATACAGGTAAACATATTCAACGATGATGCCGATCAGTCGGTAAACATAGTTCCAGGAAATATTGCTAATGTAGAACTCGTTGGAGTATCTACCGAAGGACATGTGTTTACACAAATTGATTCTGTTGGAAATCATGCTACTACCATTGGCAACACTATAGATGGTGACATAGAATCAGCATTCTCTATGTTTTTAATGCCTACCCCAGAAGCCAATGCAGTAAGCTCGTTCAATGCCATTGCCTTCGGCACTCTTAATGCCATTCGTATAACATGGTATGAAAGCGCTGACCCATCACTGCAAACAGATTCCAACAGACATACCGTAACCTATAAACTCTCTACGGATGAGAACTCGGCAGATGGTAGTGAACGCATCCTGCAGAGTGGCACGAAATACATCTATAACATTACCCTTCGTCTTGGTAGCATAGGTATGTTCCATGCTCAGATTGAAGACTGGGACCTCGACGAAACAGAATACAACTCTTCAGGCTCAATTGTTTACTAAATATGCGATATAACAAATATTATACACTTATCCTCACATTCCTCTCATCGTTACTTCTCACTGGTTGTACCGATGCTGTTGAATCACTCTTTTCTGATAACATAGAAGAGGGCGAAGAGGTGATGTTTACAACATATCTTTCTGAGAACAAGGTTTATTCACGTGCCGAAGTTTCTCACGTTGGCGACAACTATACTCTTGACAATGCACAATACAGTCCTATAGTTGCTGGATATGATTTCACTATCAAGATGTATGAAAGAACAGAAGGCGAAGATGCCAATGGAGAAAACAAGAAATTAGTTGGTACTGCAACATACTCTTCACAGGATAAAACTGCTGTACTGAAACCTTCATCTCTACTCTACTGGCCTTCAACACAGAAACAATATGCTTTTGAGGCAACAGCTGGTGCTGCTACTCTATCAGACGAACAAACAACACCTGAACTTGTGCAAAAGCAAGACTTTCTACATGGTTATGCCTTTGAGCCAACAATAACCAACGATGAGTGGACCGACAATCTTAATGCACTCAACTTCCACACTCCAGCAGAATGGAGCAAGATAAATAAGCAACGTGGTATTAGTGACTCTCGCCAGATTCCACTTTTCATACGCCATCAGCGTGCTATGGTCACAGTCATCCTCAAAGCCTACAACACCTACGACAAGAAAAAACTTGCTTTTGAAAACTACGGAGACGGCAAGAGCGTTATTGGATATATCAACAGCTACGATGCTGAAACATCAGCAGAGACAAAGATTAATCCTTACGCTTTTAAACAGGATATTATATATGGTTCAAATACAGAAAAAACAATTGCCTATCAGGCTGTTGTTGAACCTCACAACTATCTCACAGAGAACGATGTTCTCACTGAGGTAAAGATTGCAGGCTCACGCTATCGATTCCGTCCAAGCAACGACTTTAAATACAAAACCGATGAGACTGTCAAGAATGCCTATAACCTTCAGGCAGGACAGCACCTCATCATCACTGCCACTATAGGCAACGATGCGCGTCAGATAAGCATCACGGCACAGATTGAAGACTGGGACACAAAAACCATTAAGGTTTCACGCGACGACTTCGGTAACAGTGGTTTGCAGATGATTATTCCTGACAAAGCAAAACTCATTGAATTCCTCAGTAGCACGACATATAATGTTCCAGGTGCCGTAGGTATTGTTAATGCAACATCTATCGATCTCGATGAAGGTAAAAAATGGGAAAGCAAATACAATCTTAAAGCCACTCTTAATGTTGCTGGAGCCACACTTTGTACAAGTGGTCGTCTTCTTAACAACATCACCTCTACAGGTGCTTTGCAGAATGCCAAGATAAAGATTCCAAAGAACGTGACTCTTTCTTCTGCTGTTGCACAAAACAACAATGGTGTCATCAACCTCGTGTCTGTAAACGCAGAATCAACAGCTACAGCCACCGTTGCCGGACTTGTTGACAACAATGACAAGGGTATAATCACCAACTGCTCATCTAACATTCATGTGTATGGAGAGGGAATTGAGTACAACGGTAAGAAATATGTTGGTGGTATTGCAGGTATCTCGCATAGTCAAACAGAAGGTAATGCCATTATTGCTGCTATCGACGGATGTAAAGTTGACGCTCGTATTGACGGAACATCTAACGATGTTTATGGCGGCGGTATTGCTGGTTATGCCGACGGACAAGTTTCAAAGAACACTTTCGAATACGGTATAACCCTATTGCAAGACAAAAAACGTTTCAAGAACATTGTTGCCGACTATAGCAAAAACGGAACAGTAAACAACGCTGGCAACTCATGGGTAACCAAAGATGTAAACATCTGTGGTGAGGTTGCTTTCGACAACAACTACATTAATCCATACGATGCCGTGATTGATTGCCAAAGCGAACTTGCCGAAGCATTGACAAAAACAGAATATAATCTGGCAAACAAGCGCTATCGCCTTGCTGATAGTTTTTCACTTACCAACTGGACTACAACCAAGGATGTTACCTTTATTCTTGAAGGTAACAACAAAATTATCACTACCGATGGTATGCTGTTCAAAACCATAAGTGGCAAGGTTAGCAACCTGACTGTAAAAATTAACGGCAACCTCATAGCTGCAAGCAACGACAACAATACCGATGCCATTGCCCCATTCGCATACGCTGTGTCGGGAGAGAATGCCGAGATAAACAACATAAAGGTGAAAATGACAAGCAACAACTACGTGCAGGCTGCCAATCCTTCAGGACTTGTGGTATGGGCTGAGAAAGGTGCTAAGATTATCAACTGCCAGAGCAATGCCCATGTTGTTGCATATCTCTCAAAGACTCCTACCAATGGTGCTTCATTCCTTGTTGGAGGTATTGTTTCGAATGCCAACAACGCCGAGATTTCAGGATGTAGCTATCATGCCGACAACAGCACATTATATCAACGCGTTGCCACGGGAGCAACAGAATACGACAAGGTGTTCTTTGGCGGTATTCTTGGCGGTATCAACAGTACCCACGAGATTACTCTCAACGATGGTAACATAAGCGACTACGATGTTATGATAAAATCGTGCAACAGCTGGTTTGTACCTGCTGAAAAAAGCAAAAACACTGGTACTATTGTTGGATACTCTGTGTATAACAACAATATGCTAATAGACACTAATTGTCAGGGAAACTGGTGGAAAGACACTACTTCGCCTACTATTGGTAACAAGACAGGAAGCGTGGGCACACGCAATAGTGTAGCTCCTTCTCTCGGAAATCATACAGATTACAACAAATAACACTAAGATATGAAAGGGTATATTTCACATATATGGTTACTTGCCGCAGCATTATTCGTGGGTTGTTCTGCCAGCGATATTGCAGAAAGCAATGGTATCAACGAAAACCTCAACGACATTATAAATGTTGGTGGAACAGAACTGTCGTTCTCGCTTCCTACCGGCAAAGACAACCATATTCCTGTGCGCTACAAAGAATATAGCATCACCAAGCCTAACAGCACCTTCTATAATGCCTTTCTGTGGCAAGACGATGATAAGGCTTATCACATGACTGATGCCGATGGTAAACCTGCACGCTGGCTCAACAACGGACTTCATGAGTTTCAGGCTATCTATTGGCCAAAGGCTCTGCTCACAGCCTTCAATAATAATTCGTTTGATGCAACAAAACAGAATGACGACAGCTATACCATGCTGTCTGAGTTTCTTGCCATTCAACCTAACTTCCGCATAAGCTCTACAGTAGAGAAGATTACACTTCCTTTTGCTCATCGTCTGGCACGCATTATTGCACATATCAATATCGACCCGCTTCTTGGCGAAGATGTAAAACTACAGAATATCAGTTTCAAGAATGTTGATGTGCTTACAGGATTGACTACTGGTACAAACTTCACCTATTCGCCTGTATGGGACAAAATAGACGAACTAAAGCCTCACACCCTGAAAGCTGATTCGGTATTCGATATTATCGTGCGCCCAACTTATTCAGTAGCAGCCAATGTTATGTACGACGAGAAAGAGACTCCATCAACAAGCAGTTGTGAAATAAAAGTTCTGCTTTCTTCTGGTTTGAAATATAACAAGACTGTTTCTTACGCTCTTAATGCCAACCAGGAGCTTAATGTATATCTGAACATTAATGCCGAAGGTGTTGACTTCAACAAGTCGGAATCGCAAATATGGGAGGAGAAAACATACCACGACTCATACTACGAGTTCGACACACCAAACCACACGCTTTCAGAGTCTGGAAGTAGTTGGCAACGTGCATTCACCTATTCTAAGGATTCTGAATGGATAAACAAACTGTTCCAGACTACCGAAGAGGGTGCGCATCATGGTGATTATTTCATTCTCGACAAGGACACAACTATTGACTACACTACCCTTTCGGATGAACAGAAGGAATTGATAGAAAAGAAGTTGTTCGTCTTCACAGGACATCTTGATGGTTTAGACCACACTATAACACTCATGAACTTCCCAGAAGGCACTACATCGCTTTTTAATGGCATTAACGCCAACTACAAAACCATTCAGGAAGACAAGATAACTCTTTCTGAAGACAGAAAAAGCTATACCGGCTCATACAACGAAGCATGGCAGGCTAATGTGCATCTTGAAAAAGATCAAAAAGGCATTTACCATTGGGTTCCTGAAATGGGCTATCGTGCCGAAGTCATAAATATTAATTTGAGTTTTTGCCCCCTTAAACTCTTGAACTTTTAAACTTCTTGAACTCTTAAACTCTTGAACTCATAAACTCTTGAACTCATAAACTATAATATGAAGATTAAAAATATAATAGTTCTATTATCAGCATTTATAATTGCATCGTGCAACGAAGATGATATGCAGCTTACAGAGCAGCAACGTGAGCTTATCGGTCAAGCTGTCAACTTCGATGCTTCTATGGCTGATGTTTTTTCCACTCGTACAACATACAATCATGATGGTAGTTTCAACGAGAACGACCAGCTAACTATCTATCGCCAGTATATTAGTAGCAATAATGCCAAAGAGTTTGATGCCAAAAGCGAAATAAGCCGTGTGTATGTTTATGCCCCAATGACTTCGGGTAGCATATCACTCGGAGCAGAGTGGAAGGCTATGAATGGCGACTCACTCATCTGGGAGAATGACAAAACGGTGCGCTTTCGTGCATGGGGAAGAAGTAATCTTGCCGACCTGCTAAGAAACTCAAGTAAAACAAACTATTATCCTGATTTTACAATATCAAGTTGGAAAGGTGCTTACGGACCAACCGTAACAATTCCACTACAGATGCGTCACCTTGCTTGTCGTATTGGTATTTCACAGAAATCGGGCAACGAACTTGTTAGTGCCTCTATATGCACATCGGCTTCCGAATATACCGACTCAGAAGGTATGACTGCCGAAGAAAAGGCTGCTGCTGTTCAAGCTGCCTACGACCTTATGTGTATGCCTGCCGGTGTAAACATGACTGACGAAACACTCTACTCTATCACTCAAGAAGCTTTCAACGCTGAGAATACCGACTACAAGAACATTCACAAAAATGCAGGTATTGTTGCTTTCAACACTCAAACAGCCGACTCCGTGAAGAATGATATTATGCGTCCTAAGTTCACATCCAACATTGATGGACGTCTATATATGCTTTCTATTCCTTATCAGTTCAGCAAAAAACCTTCTAACGAGGAAAGAACTATCACTCTACCTGGTTTCACAAAGTTCAGAATATATCTTAAAGATGTTAACAACGGCGACCACAGTAACACACCCGGTGTTGAGGGCGATTGCCATTATCTAACTCTGGCTGATGTAAGCGATGACTTTAAAAACGGATTAACTCTTGAAGCTGGTAAGAGCTATATTTTCTCTGTGGGCTACCAGTATAACAAATTTACCGTTACACTCGTTAATAAACTTTCATGGACAGAACAAGATATTGAAGCCAACAACGTAAGCAACGAGACAAAGACTTCGTCACGTGGCAGCTACGACTGGTTCCAGAAAGGCATGGAAAATTCTTTCCAGAACAACACCTTCACACCTGTATTCACTCTGAACACAAAGCAGGATTTCCTTGAGTTCATACAGATTGTAAACGGTACTACAGGAAGTACCAAGAACGGCATCATCGATGCTGATGAAAAGGAAAACAAGAAATGGTATGTTACCAATGAAGGAGGCGAAGCCTCAGAAAAGGAAGTGCCTTATCTTGTAAACAACGAAGTTGAAGGCAACCACATTCTATACAAACACTTTATACCACAAACGAGTACCGTTGAAGCATATAGCTATCTCGACTGCCTGGACGAGCCTTTCTCTTTCTATAGAAGCGACCTCACGTCAAACAATCATTTCAAGGTTGTTCTGGGTGCTGATATTGATCTTGAAGACGAAGAGATTGAAGCAATAGGCAATTCAGCCACACATCCTTTCTCTGGATTCTTCGATGGTGCAGGTCACGTGATAAAGAATATCAACGTGAAAGGCGGCTACCTCTTCGGCAACATAAAAGGTGGTGCCATTACCAACCTTCGCCTGGAAAGTGTTCATACCACATCGCTTGTAAACAGCATAACTGCTGGTGCCGAGAAATTCGGTGCTTACATCGCTGGAATATCTCTCAAAGCACCAACAACAAGTGCCATTGCCAACAGCATTACAGGCAATAGCTATGTAGTAGGTTGCATACATGAAGGAACAGCCACACAAGCAATGGTGAATAGCGCCGACAACCTTTTTATGTATGGCTGCATGGAAACAGGAAAGGGAATAACTGCAGGTGCTCTGCTCGGAGGATATGCTGGCATATCAAAGTTCTTTGCTCCACAAATAAAAAACGTAACGTTCAACCGCTTCATGTGCAACTATTACGACATAGAGAAGTCGCCCAAGGCTCATGCCGTTGGCACCACAGCCGACGACTATCTGCCACAGCAGTATATACGTGGTGCTAAATCACACGTGCTGAAGGCAAAAAACGACAATCTGCTCAGCGACAAGCAATACTACAGCAAACTGTCAGCCTTGCAGAAACAAGAATTCTATGGTATTGCCCCATGGAAAGCCATGAACTATGCCATCTATCGATATAACGCCACCAAAGGACTTGCTGATGCCGTTAAATGCAACATGCACTTTAGCGTTGGCTCTACAGGCTATCAGCATCTCTATCCACAACTTTCAAAAGGCGTACCAACAGAGGAATCCAACTGGGATGTAACCAAACAGAACAATTAAAACAATGAATATATCAAATAATTCAACATCGCACGAAGTGCGAATTACTCAACACTCAACATTCAACATTCAACATTCAAAATGCTTCATAGCATTTTTATGTCTTCTGCTTACGGGATGCTCTTTAGATGCTCCCGAAGAAACTTCGTTACATTCAGACAAAGGAATCTCGCTAACAACATCCATCTCACCTTTCTATGGTGAAGAACATAGCCGTTCAAATATCGAAGGAACAGCCTTCCTTACTGGCGACCGCATAAAGCTAAAGGTTATATGCCCTTTCAGTTCTGGAAAAGAAATAGGTGAAACAACATGGGGACATAGCACCGACAGCTATTGGCTGCTGAAATGGAACGGCACAGCATGGACCAATATCACCAGCGACGACAAGATTGATGTTGAAGCTAAATATGCCTATATGTCGGCTCCAAACATTCTTGAACATTTTGAGGCTCAGCAGACGCCATACGTATATACCGCCTCAACATGGTCGGAAAACATTGTGTTCACCGCTCCAAACAAAAGAGTAATATCACAATACAGCTATGTGTTTCATGCCAATCAGCAGGAAGAGAAAAACTATCTTGCCTCTGACCTTCTGTGGGCACAAAACATAATGCAGACAGGTTCTTATAATGTTCACCTGCAATTCAAGCATGTTATGGCTGCCTTGCAGATAACTATCGATGACAGCAATCTTGAAAACAAGATATCAGATAATGCCATCATCACCCTTGAAGGTATGCCTGATATCGACCAGCAGGAGGTAGTTGTGGGAAACAAATATGCAGAATACAACAAAGACCAGTATCCTTACGGCATGACAGAAAAGGAAGCATGTTCAGCCGAAGATAATGGTAAGGTATTAGGTATTGCCATCAACGACGATAGTAAGCAGAAAGCCACAGTAACCTCGTTTGCCAATATTGAGCAAAATGCCGTTTACACAGCCCACAAGAGCGGAAAAGTATATCGACTCATACTTCCTCCTTGTTCGCTTTCAAAAGCACCTGTTGTGTGGCTTCGTGACGGAAACCGTCGATTCAAGATGCCTCTCTCCATCAAAGAGTTTACAGAAGGAACATTATATAAAGTAACAATGAAACTCTAACCCTACTGAATAATGAATAAGAACATATATATAGCTATCATGAGTATTTTTGCATTATGTTCATGCATCGATACAAACGAATTAATTACTCCAGAAAGCAACCCAATAGAAATAAAATCCTTTCAGGCAGGAATACTTTCTGCACCAGTCTCACGTGCCACAATTACATCCGATAATCTGGGAACAGCTATCGGTAGAGGCACATATAATTCGGCTACCAATACCATCAACTTCGACAATGACAAAGACCAGATTGTCATTACCACATTCCAACGTACCAATAATCCAGTAAAGAGATACAGCTACCATAACCTCATTCTTAATTATCAGGGAAACGGCTCGTGGGAACGACCAATGGAAGGCGAAACACCAACAGATGGTAACGAGAAAACGCTGTTCTGGACCGATGCCACAAGCACCAACCAGCTAATAGCCTACTCTATTCCTGTTAGCGACACCTTTGACTGGGATAGCATAGAAGTAAAGATTGATGACAAATCATCTATCAAATACTATTATGGTTCACTTGGCGACATAACAAAAGACACTATAGACTTCTCTGACAACGAGGAAGGTATAAACCTTATGAATGCCGAAGACCTTCTTCTCGTAAAGAACGACACGCTAACACCTTCTGATAATGGTGCAAAGGCAATACTTCATTTTCGCCATGCCCTTAGTTGCGTGCGAGTGAACGTGAACCTTAAAGACTATCTTGCCAATGGAGGCGACAAGAATACCACTATTAGCAATCTTCGTGTGCTCAACCAACCAGTATTCTATCGTTGGGATCAGGGAGATGCAGGTGTGCGTGCCCTGACCACAGATGCCGATAACGATATAAAGGAAAAATATAATGGAATGGAAATGACACTTCGCAAACCTGTGAAGTTCTATAACTACAACACAGCCTCTGCTGATACCGACAAGGAGAAAACATTCTCCTTCTATGGCTTACTTGTGCCACAAGATCAACAATACTACAACGCCACATCAACAACAGAACCCTTCAACATAGAGTTTCTGGCACATTACACAGATGCCGATTCAGGCAAACCAGTTAGCAAACTCTACCGCAGCACCTTCAACTCCGTGCTGCTGAAGCCAGGTTTCATCACCATTCTCAACATCGACCTCAACCACAAAGGCGAAGTCATCAGCTACGACGTCCAATATGTTGACTGGAGTCCATCAAACACAACAACACAGATGGAACTCGAAAAACGTGACGACACCTTTGACATGAGCGAGTTCAATTAAAGGTAAAAAGACTGATATCATTTTGATGATTATAGAATATAAACAAAAAACCTCTGATGCATTACACATCAGAGGTTAATTGTTGTGTCGCATGGTCAATCCGACAATTCAATTAAGCAGTGACCATTTCAATATCCTTTGCAAGACGGCGAAGCCCATCTTTAATCTTTATCTCCTGCTTAGGACGAGGCTTGCTTATACCTGAAGCATAATGAGCAAGTTGCTTTTGATTAATACCTGTAATAGCCTGAAGAGCAGCAAACGAGAATATACCACGATAATAATCCAGAAGTGTTGGAACATCAAATTCGTAAACTATTTCATACTCTCCATCAAAAATAGTAGGATATTCATCTCCATCTTCCTTACGACCTTCAAGCCAGAAATCAATGCTCTCCTGAACATAAGCCTTAAAACCACTCATCTCACCTGTATAGGCAACAACCCAACCAGGGATAAGATCACATACACAGCAATATCCATTTTCTGTACGAGAGGCTTTCATTATAATTCTGTTCATATCCATATATTTATTATAAGTGCCACGTTAAAAGAATACAAAAATAGTAATTTTACTACTAACAATCAACACTTTATGGCAAACTAATAGTAATTTTACTATTAATTAACATAAACTGTAGTGTACTGACTCACTAACTATTTTCTTCATTCAAATAAAAATTGTACCTTTACAGAGGCAAAAAGATGATAGGCTGAAGTTATGATTACAAAAGACAGTATAGAAACAGCATATAGTTTTCTTCATCAGAAACGAAACGTGTATATTCATTCTAACCTTGAATGGCAGAAGGACGATATAGAATATGCCATTTCTTCATTTGTTGATGAGATGAATCCAGAACTATATAACCGCATTTCGAAAGGAAATCCCGATTTCCTTCGTACTCATAACTACTTCCTCAGCGATATCACCTCAGCTGTGGAACAAATGGAAGAACTATTAATAAGCGCCTCGCCAAATAAATGAAAAAACTGGGGCACTCACAAAATCCTGTGTTGAGATTTAGAAGAAAAACCAATAAAACAACTCAAAAGGTTTTCATTTCTTTGAAATGGTTGTGATAGCAAGATTCTAATCTGAAAGCAAGCTTTCATTAGCATCTTTCAATCACAAGCCTAACGGCTCAAACCTTTTTAGAGAAAAACTCGGTGCTTTGCACCGAAAACCTTAACGAAATATTATTTGTGGTATTATTTGTTCTTGAGTTAAAATTAAGATTAACGTTAAGTTTTAAGAGTTAGAACTAAAAAACTCATCAACTTACAAACTTACAACAAATTAATATTTTTCTTGGTTTTTCCTTTTTTCAGGTTGTTGCCTGTAAAGGCTGATAGTGTGGATGGAGGCTTTTATCAGTATGCTTGCATACAAGAAAAAGCATACAACCACAAAAGAGATGTAGTCTCAACCTGAAAAATGGGGTTTTGGAGGTTTTCGTCCTAACACAGGGAATTACGGGTGAGCAAAAAACTGCCGATGATTTTCAGGTTACAGATAACTGCTATTAGAAATTGAAAATAAAAACTAATTTTTCATTCTTTCCATTTTTCAATATTCCATCCCTCCTTTCTCTAAGGTAACGCTAAGGTAACGC
>DGRY01000028.1:0-1122 GCA_002391185.1 Prevotella sp. UBA4376 | reverse complement strand
GTAACGCTAAGGTAACAATAACCCGTCTCTAATCAAAACTTAGAGAATCGTTAGAGAAAGATTAGAGAAAGGTTAGAGAACGGTTAGAGGAACAACGGAAGAACCGTAGATTTTCATTCTCAAAAAGAACAATAATTGCACCTTTTTCAAGCCCTCAAAAATTGGTTAGAGAAATACATGACTTCTGTTTTTTATTACAAATCTCAAATCATCCCGAAGAAAGCAAAAAGACGAAAGAACCCGAAAATATATAATCTACTAAACTTTCGTAAGTGAATGTTTACTCTAAAATATTATCAAGAATTAGAGAATTAGAGAATTAACGCCTTTGTTCAAGTTGCTTAATGAAAATTGAATTTATAAGAATTTATGGAAGGTAGTATAACAAAACTTGCTTTAATTCTTTATAATTCAGTAGAGTATATAATGCAAGGGCGTATGCCTAAAAATTCTCTAATTCCTGTAATTCTTGATAAAAAATAAACTTGCGAAACTTAAATAATCTATTCATGAAAAAAAGTTGTTTTAATTTGATGGTATTGAATATTTTTGTACTTTTGGGAGCAGCAATATAAACAAAACCGATATGAAAATTACAAAAGAAGAAGCCTTAAAACGATTCAAGGATGCTCTTAATCGCAAAAAGGCATGGGAAGAAAAATTTGAAGCAAAATATGCTGATGTTAAAAATCTATATACTACAGCATAAAGGTTATGAATGATCTTTCATTAGACATTATCAATAAGAAATCGCCATATCTGGTCAAACGAGCAGATGATGGCGATTATGTATTTCAGACCGCTAAAGGTGTTATATATGGTGTTGGTTTTATTGAAAATGATCCACTTGGAGGTTGTGAAACATACCAATTATCTATAAGTAACTAAAGTTTCGCAAGCGAATTATTTTACTTGAGATTTTAAAAAGAAGAAAATGTGTATGAAATGGAATTCTCTTTCAGAAAAAATCCATTCATACACTAGAAAATAAAGTGCTGATGCACCAGTGCGCAATCGCGCAAAGGATATCAGCCTAACCACTTTGAACATTGAATTTTGAGGTTTGAAGAATGAAGAAAAACATATAAAAACCTTATACAGAATAAGTATGCATTATGATTT
>DGRY01000053.1 GCA_002391185.1 Prevotella sp. UBA4376 | reverse complement strand
AGCCTGCAAAATGACCTATAAGTCATTATTTTTTTATTGACCAAGAATCATATTGACAAGCGTCACCACGTCGCTGATATCCACTCTCCTATCGCCGTTCACATCGTAACCCCTCTGGTTAAACATGACTATCATCTTCGAGCCTCCATGCAGAGTCACTGTCAGTTGGTTGTTTACCATAGAACCCATTACATCCTGTCCATCAATCAGCACCTGTCTCAACTCACAGTCGTCATCAGGTTGGAAAACGAAAGTGTTATCAAGACCATCATAAATATTTATCTTTTTATAAACATTTGTGAGTTCATCCTTTCCTTTTACCAGTACCTTACCCTTATTGTTACAAGAGAATAACATCGGAGAATAAGGAATTATTGTCTTGAACCTGTTCCAATCAGTCGCGTTCTGATATTTGGTCAAACTGGCTGCCGGAACATACAAAGTGGCATTGTTACAACCATCGAAAGCCAGTGATCCTGTCGCAAACACATTGGTAATAGAAGAAGTAACGGAAGTCAATCCACTACAGCCCTGGTATTTGCAACTAATTGTATTTCAATTGATTTTATTCTAAACGATAGAAAAGTGATAACGCAGATTCTATTGAGGGCAGGAAAGTAAATGTTTAACGTATTTAACTTTTTTTAAGGGTCGATACATCCCCAAAAAGCATAAAGCAAAGACAATAAAAAGAGCAGCAATGCTATTAATTTGACAAACCAAGTTTTAAAAAAACCATATTTAGTTTTAATTTCATCTGACACATTATCCCTCCTATTTTGGGGAATTTCATTTTCAGGTTGTTTAATATCTAATTCACTACAGATAGATTCATATAAACTAAGAACAGCATATAAAAACAAAACAAAAAACCTAAACAACGCATATATCATCACAAACCGAATTCCTACAACAAAACAAAAGTGAGCTCCTAATAATATATGTTGAAATTCGAGCATGTTATTAAAACCACAGAATTTGTAATCATATAAATCTACATTGTGACCATAAAGCATAGTACATACAAGTATTACTATTACAACTATTGACCATAATATCGCATTGCATGTTAATGAGGCAAATTTATACAAATGATTCCATTGATGAATATCATTTACTTGTTCTTTTTCTGACCTTCCATTAAACTGTGACTGTCTAGCCCTGTCCAAAACTACAACAAGTATGCTAAACAGAAGGGCTGTAGTAATACTTAATGAACTTAAGATAAAATCTACAATTTCTTTGTTTTCTTCAAGACCTTTTGGATGTAAGCAGACATATGCTAATGCAAGAATGATTGAAGCCAACTTAAACCAAGAAACTCCTTTAAGAGTACTGCCATTTAAATCTTTATTCTGCCATTCTTTACCTTTAGACATTAGGCTGAATAAATAGAACAAAAGATAATCAGTTTTCATTTTCGTCATCTATTCTTGGTCGTTGTATGTCATAAATCTCACGTTGAACGATTTGTAGAAGTTCATCACACTTTTCTTTAATTTGCTCTCTAATCAATATACTATTCTGTTCATCATACATTTCATCAGACAGTGCTATCTTGGGAACAACATCGGGATCATCTAGAAAAAAGGTTTTAGTGCTATGTTCGTCATTATTAAACATTTCACCTTTTTTATTTCCGAAGTTATTAAAAGGAGTTAACCTATCTCCTATCTTAACCGCAAACTGCATAATTTCACCTATTATTCCATCTCGATTGTTAAATAATGGTTGGTTTTCTGGCTCAATCTTTACAGTTACTTTATATCTCTTTTGTACTTCTTGGTTGTTTATCCTTGTTGATGAAACCAAATTGGAAGAACATGTTACGCTTTTTAATACAGCTCCATTCTTGAAGTCTTGTTTGATTTCTTCTGGAACATACATTGATGATATGCACCTACAAACATTATGGATAGATAACATATCACTGACAAATTCTGTCAAAACGCCACTCATATACATTCCTTTCTTTGATTCCATCATGAGTATTCCTTTTCCAGAGTTCATACGAAGGTACAAATAAAAGTAGTAACTATCAGTAACAATTTTCGTTCTTGGTATCTCTTGTAATTCTTCTGTTTGAGTATAGGTCGCCATTTTTCGCTTGATATTATAAAGCCCGCCATCTATATAACCTTCTATTATGAATGAGTTAGCATGTTTCTTAAGCATATCATTTTGCGGGTGTGGCTCATTTAATATGGGTTGAGCAGGAAGGGGTGGCATTACAGCTAATCCTTTTTTTGTGTGTTTTCGACTTTCCCATATGCCTTGGCCAATTAATGCATCTAATAACTTTGTATATAGCCTTGTAAATGCATTATTATCGTCTAATTCTGGCTCATCTTCTGTTTTCCACTTACTATTTACTAAAGAAGTAAAAGTGTAATTTCTACTCAAATTAAGTGTGTAAATTTCAATTGAACTATTCGACATGGAGATTTCTATGTAAAAATGAGTAAACTCGAATAATTAAAATTTGACAACAGCAATTCCCAGACACAAAGAAATTGTTAATGATAATAGTGTACCAGTCAACACATACTCAGATTTCTCACTGCCTGACGATGCTTCATTAAACCGAAGTATGGACTTTGCGGCAATGAGGAAACCTATAGCCTCGTATTGAGACATAACAACAAATAACAACATGAGTCCACGCTCCAACCATCCAATGAGTTCTCCTGAATGGAAATTACCGTGGTCATCATTATCAGTCGGGGTGATAGTTACTCTACATGCTCCAAGAATAAGCAATATCAAGATGTTTGCTGGTTTTAAGGCTAACAACATGGCTACGATGGTCTTTGCACGCAATGGGTGACTAACCGCAAATTCTTGAAGCCATCCAAATTGCTGCCAATCATTATTTGCTACCAGCCAAACATTGGCAAATACTACGATGACAGCGATGTGTAGAATTTGATCGGTTAAAAACACCCACAAATCATGCCGTTTGTTGGTGCCATCAACTAATTTTGCATGTTCAAGATTCTCTATCTTGAAAATATTCCACTTTACCTGTATATATGACTTAGACCAGTCTATCAAGAAATGGAGGACCATTATACAAGCGGCAAGCCACCATCCCCTAAAGTCCCATATGGCACCCCATGAGAGTATTCCGATTAACAAGGAATGTAGCCACAAATCCTTCCCCTTTACAGAATAAAAAACCTTGTTCTTGCAAGAAGAACCCCATTGCAGATAAAAATCGCCCAAAATGTGAGCAACAATAAGATTGAAAAACAAATTATTAATCATAGTCTTGAAGTTACTTTTCGATAATATATAATTGCCTGTTCTATGGCACTCCATCCAAGATCCTTTAATGTTTGATTGACCCCTGAGACTGAGATACCCATTTTTTCAGCTGTTTTACTTGTGTCTGATGAAAGAATCCTTTCACAAAGGGTTTCACACTTGCGAGCAGTTGCATTGTTCAATAGTTGATTGACTAATGTTAATATAACTTGTAAAGCTTGCTCATGCTCACTGTCAACCATTGATATTACAAATGAATATTTTGCTCGTCCTACAAGTTTATCCATAGTACGTCCAGAACGATAAATAGCATCACCATCCATCATGTCTAAACCACGGTCAATTGTCTTCATTTCACCAATGCCTATTGCTATCCTAAGACCATACCTATTAAATCGTTTGTCTTTTTGTATATTGCTTGGTTCAAACGATTTAATCCACGTTTTCAGAATTAGAGCCACTTCAAATGCATCTTCAGGTCTGTCCATGACACATTCGATAGAGTCACCTCTAACAATACGCCCCCAAAAACCTTGATAACGCTCTTCAAGAATATATAGACACTTTCTCAACTTTTCGTTGAGTTCAATCATCGACTCCCGGGAGAGAGAAGTAGATGACACTACATCAGCAGATATTGCAGCATACATATATTCAATATTTTATGTACAAGTTCATAGACTTGCTTGTTCTAAATACAAGCTTTATCACTTGTTTTGTTTTAATACAAGTTTATTCACTTGCAAAGATAGGAAATTATCTTCTTACGGAAGCAAAAGGATGGTGTTTTTTTCACTTTCTTAATGTAATTTGATGAAAATGGCATCGTTTAGTATGTAATATATACAAATTTTGTCAAAAACAAGGCTGTGTTATAACAAAAAATGATTTTGCATAAACTTTCTCATTTTTGATAAAGGGAGGATAAACAAATTGAATACGAATATATGAATCTACTCAAATAACAAAAATATAAAAGCATCTTCTTCATAAAATAAATAGTTTAACCTAACATTTGGGATATAGAATAATACAAAATCTCTTCAAAATTCATAATTCAACAATAAATTCTGTTAAATAAACACTAAATTGTTTGGTCGAATCAAAAGAAAAGTCTATTTTTTGCATCGAAATCAATAGAAAACATTGTTAATACGCATCTCAAAATAGTTGAATTATGGAAAAACTTACAAGCAAAGAAGAAGAAGTGATGGAGCTGATTTGGCAACTTGGTCAGTGCGCTCCAAAGGATGTTTCATCGCTCTATCCGGAGCCTCAGCCGAGCGCAAATGCTATTGCGCAGGTGTTTCAGGCACTGGAGAAGAAAGGTTACTTGGCGCATGAACCGAAAGGTCGCGGCTTTGTCTATCGTCCTATCGTGGACAAACAGGCATACGGGCGAGGACGGTTGTCGAGCGTCATCAATCGTTTCTTCAGTGACTCGTACATGAGTGTGGTGTCAGCACTGATGCAGGAGGAGAAGGTCACCGAGGCAGATTTGCTGCAATATCTGGCTGACCTAAAGCGTAAGGAGGGCTGACGTATGGCTACATTCATTATCTATGCCATCCGTTGGGCGGTGACACTGACGCTGCTCTACTCGCTCTACAGGCTCCTGCTCCGGCGCGAGACGTTCCACCGTCTCAACCGTGCTGTGTTGCTGGCCATCCTTGTGGTGAGTCCGTTGTTGCCGCTTATACCGCTGCATACTGATGAACCGACAGCTATGGATGTGATGCTTACCAGAATTGATGAGCCGCTGATGAGCCTGTCGTCTGATGCGAATCATGCTGATGCCACACTCGTCGCCCAAGAAAGCGAGGAAGCAGCATCGGGTCTTTGGGTGCGCTATCTGGCATACATATATATAATTGGTATTGCTGTCGCGATCACCATTTACCTGTTCCGACTATTGAGTCTGGCACGCCTCTTACGTCGTTGCCAACGCATATCCCATCCAGTAGTTCCGAAAGATGTTCATCTGATGCTGGATATGAGAATCAAGCAGCCCAGCAGCAGGATGCACTGGATTTTTATCGGGCCTATCGACTTGAAACAGAATGCTGAGACTGTGCTCCGGCATGAACTGGCTCACGTGAGGATGAAGCATTCATGGGACGTGGTTCTCTGCGACCTTACGTGCTGCCTATTATGGTGCCTTCCCTTCGCATTGATGTTGCGTCAGGATTTGGTGGATGTGCATGAGTTTCAGGCCGACGAGGTGGTATTGCAAGGAGGTGTGACCTTGGATGAATATGAGCACCTGTTGGTGCGCAAAGCGGTACAGACACAGATCTTGCCCATCATGAACACCCTACGCCGTGGTGCGGTGAAGAAGCGTTTCGCCATGATGCACACTGCTCGTTCGTCGCGGTGGTCACGACTTAAGCTGCTGTATTTGGTTCCTGCCTTTGCCGCCTGCCTGTGGGTGTCGGCCAAGGCAGAGGAATATAAGACCTATCTTGATGACAAACTTGTGGTGCAGAAAGAAGAACTTGAGTCCATTGATCCCAGCACCATTGAGCGTGTGGATGTGATTCACAGTCAAAAAAAGGTGTTGATAGAGACTGCCAAGGAATCGGCTGATACAGGTGGAGCGATGCCTGTGGTGAAGCCAGAGGATGCCTATTTCGACATGGTGGAGCAGATGCCCCAGTTCCCTGGTGGCGACGCTGCTTTCAATCAGTACATAGCCCAGCATGTGCGTTATCCGAATGTTGCCACAGAGAACGGTGTGGAGGGTACTGTCACGGTGCGATTCATTGTCGAAGCTGACGGGCGCGTCACCCATGTGCAAGCCATAGACTCACCTTCGGATGAGGTCGATGCGAAGGTCTATCCATACGGAGCATTGGATAAACAGCCGTCGGAGGATGAAGACGACGAGGGTCATCGTGCCCTGCGTGAAGCGGTCGAGGAGCTCTATCGCGGAATGCCGCCCTTTGAGCCTGGCCGGCAAAACGGAAAGCCTGTCCGCGTGCGGATGACAGGAAAGATTAACTTCGCCCTCAGATAAAATAACAGTTGCATAATCAATTAGTTACGTAATCCATCAGAATGGTGGACAGCCCTTGCTGTGCCCTTTATTATGGATTCGAAGAGAAGAAATAATCCTATAAAAAAACAATTATCAACAATGAATAAGTAGCGTCTCTACGTCCTCAGAGGCACCCACCTACAGGCTCCGAAGTTCCCTCCAAGCCCTCAGCGGCTCTACTTACAGGGCAGGAGAGCCCCGCTACACGCCCAACGTCCCTTCTGACAGGACAGGAGCCATGCGCTGAACGCTCAGCGGACGAACAGACAGGACACAACACCACCAAACCAATAACAGCAGATATGGAACAACTCATCAACGACATCACCACCGCCTTCGGGCATCTGTTCAGCGGCACAGCCCTGAGCGGCAACGACATCCAGTGCATCGTGCTCTGTGCGATGCTCGTCATCCTCATCGTGCTCATCGTGTATCTCAGCATCTTAGGCCGCTGGGGAATGTACATCGGCTGGTTCTTCGAGGATGTGTGGCACTGGCTGAAACGCCACTTCACCACCCACCCCCAAAGTTTCGGCGAAGAAATTGTCGGACAAGAAGAAAACCCATAAACGAATAACCCATGATTACCAAAGCATCCATCCGCCGTTTCCTGTGGCGCCACTGTTACGATCTTCATTATCTAATCTACAAGGAGAAGTTCAACGAAGAGGAATATCAGGAATTGATAGAACGTATCAAGAAAGGGAAAACAGACAGCAATAATAACAATCAATAAAGCATCAGGTACAATGAAGAAGATTTTAGTGACCATGATGGCCCTTGCGCTGACGATAGCAGCGCAGGTCGAGAGAATAGACTCAACACAGTTTGTAGCCTTCTACAACTACACCATTCAGACGCAGGACGACGAGGGGCAGAACGTCACGGACTCAATACGGCTGGCTCTGCTGGTGGGCA
>DGRY01000108.1 GCA_002391185.1 Prevotella sp. UBA4376 | reverse complement strand
GTTTCCTTACCTGTTTTCAGGTCAACAAGATAGCACTCTTCGGCATCCTGACGCACAAGCTGGTCGCCCCACCATGTGGTCCAGCGGTTCTTAGCTATCATGTTGTGATAGTTTGTTCCGCCGAAATTTAGGTCTTCGAGTGTGAGAGTCTTTAACTGCTGTGCGTTAGCTTCTTGCATGTTTACCTGACAGAATAATCCCAGTATGGCTGTAAGGGTGAAAAAATAGTTTTTAATCTTCATTGTCGAAATCACCTTTAGCGAATTTTGTTCTGCGGCGACTGCCCTTGTCAAATTTCTTGCCACCCTTGTTGGAACGTTTTCCGTCGCGTGAGAAGCGGTCTTCGTCTTTGCCAAAGCGGTTGCCTTTGTAACGGTCGAAATGTCGTCCGTCGTGGTGCTCATCGTTGGCAAACTTTGGCTTGTGGAAAGTAAATGTGCGAATATCGCCCTCTTCGTTTTCTTCTTCATGTGCCAAACGCTCCTTAA
The DNA here is from genome assembly GCA_002391185.1 of Prevotella sp. UBA4376. GTDB lineage: Bacteria > Bacteroidota > Bacteroidia > Bacteroidales > Bacteroidaceae > Prevotella. Next base: position 3,382 of record DGRY01000108.1, on the reverse strand, counting down.
ACTCACGGTTCTTCTTGAAGCGGTGTTTCTTAGCCATTTCCTTCTTCTCGGCTTCGGTTTTCACGATGCCGCCTTCTGAACGGAAATCTTTCATCTTACCGTCGAACATCACATACTTGCGGAACTCACATTCGAGCGAGCCGTTATATACTGGGATTTTGATTGATGGCTTCAAACCAATAGCCTGGAAGCACTCTTCACGATATGAGAGCACCCAAGCTTCGTTACCTTTGAAAGCATTCTTGAAGCGTTCACCTATCATTTTGTAGGTGTTCAGAAGGTTTGGAGTAGAGATACGCTCACCATAAGGAGGGTTGGTGATGATGATGCTCTTTTCTGTTGGCTGCTTGAAGTCTTTAAAGTCTGCCTGAGCAATGGTTACATCCTTTGTGAGACCGGCAGCCTTCACATTCATGGTTGCTGTGTTCACTGCCTTTATGTCAACATCGTATCCGTAGATGTGGTGTGTGAACTCGCGCTCCTGTGAGTCATCGTTGTATATCTCGTCAAAGAGCTCCTGATCAAAGTCAGGCCATTTCTCAAAGGCGAACTCCTTGCGGAATACGCCAGGGTTGATGTTGCGTGCAATGAGTGCAGCTTCTACAGCCAGAGTTCCTGATCCACACATTGGGTCGATGAAGTCGCAATCGCCTTTCCATCCAGACATAAGAATCATACCAGCTGCCAGCACCTCGTTGAGTGGCGCTTCAACAGTTTCCTGACGATAGCCTCTGCGGTGCAAGCTCTCACCACTTGAGTCAAGACTCAGGGTTGCGTTGTCCTCTGCAATATGAATATTCAAACGGATGTCTGGATTGGTAACTGAAATGTTTGGACGCTCGCCTGTTTTCTCGCGGAACCAGTCAACGATAGCGTCTTTCACTTTGTATGTAACAAAGCGTGAGTTGCGGAATTCCTCAGAATAAACAACCGAGTCAACCGAGAATGTCTTTCCTTTCTCAATATATTTATCCCAGTCGAGTTTCTTTACTTCTTCATACATATCATCAGCCGATGATGCCTTGAAGTGTGCGATAGGTTTGAGGATTCTGATTGCGGTGTGCAATTGGAAATTGGCACGATACATAAGTTCCTTGTTACCTGTGAAAGAGACCATGCGTCGGCCTATCTGTACATTGTTTGCACCCAGTTGGGTGAGCTCCTGAGCCAAAACCTGCTCTAATCCCATAAAGGTTTTGGCGATGAGTTCAAATTCCTGTTCCATTATTGAATTCAATATCTAATTTATCTATTTTTTCTTTTTTGTATTTCTTTGTCTTGGGTTTCATGTCTTTGGTCACCCACACGTTGGCGCCAACGATGCAACTCTTGCCAATGCGTATTCTTCCCAGTATGGTGGCATTTGAGTACACTATAACGTTGTCTTCAAGTATAGGGTGGCGAGGAATGCCCTTTATAGGGTTGCCGTTGTCGTCGAGAGGGAAGCTCTTGGCGCCGAGTGTCACACCCTGGTAAAGTTTCACATTCTTGCCAATGATACATGTTGCACCTATAACCACACCTGTGCCGTGGTCTATGGTGAAATATTCACCGATAGTTGCTCCAGGGTGAATGTCGATGCCCGTTTCAGAGTGTGCCATCTCAGTCATCATTCGTGGAATGAGTGGCACGCCAAGTTCATATAGCTCGTGGGCCACACGATAGTTGGTAAGAGCTTTGATAACAGGGTAGCACGATATTATCTCAGCATAGCTGTCGGCAGCTGGGTCGCCGTTAAAGGCTGCTGTAACATCCGTAGCCAGCACACTTCTTATCTGTGGCAATCGACGTATAATCTCTGATGATAGCTCGTTGGCTTTTAAACTCAGTCGTGAAAGCTCAGAGATATTGTCTTCTTCCGTGCAGTCTTCGCATAGATTGAAACACAATCCTGCGAGAATCTGTCCTGCAAGCAACTTATGTAGTCGCTCCACAGAAACACCAATGTGGTAGGTGAGGGTTTTTGTATTTATTGATGATTTTCCGTAGTAGCCCGGAAAAAGGATGGCACGTAACAACTGTATAATCTCCTCAAGAGCAGCTCCCGAAGGGATTGGATTACCATCTCTGTGCTGATGAAAGAGCCCTTTTAATGAATCGGCGGACGATAGTTTTTCTATCGTTTGTGTTAGTGTGAGGGCTGCATTGTCGTTGCTCATTTTGTTGTATCAATATTTACGAGTACAAAGATAGCATTTTTTTTTGTTCTTTGCAACTTTTTCTTTCTACTCTTCGTCAAACGGGCAGAAATTTAAAAACAAAGCGTATGAAACTTAATTTTTCCCATTTGGCGGTTTTTGCAGCAGCGGTGCTGATGTTTTCTTCATGTCGTGTGAGTGTTGACGGTGATAATGAGAATGTTGCTGTGGTTACGTCTGTGGTAAAGACCAATCCTTTTGAAAAAATTCATATTTCGGGCGATGCTGTTGTTCACTATACTCAAGGGAAATCTTGCTCGGTGAAGATAAGTGGAACTCAAAAACAGATTGAACGCGCCAAGATAACCAGCGATGGTGAAACGCTTAGTATCGGTACAGATAATGATCGCAATATAGTTGTGAATATCATGGAATTATCGTTTAATTCAGAAACGAAATCTCCTGAACTGTATATAACATCTCCCGATATTATCGAAGTTACAACTCTTGGCTGTAGTGAATTTTATGCCGACAGTCTTATAGATACCGACAATTTCAAACTTCTTGTTAAGGGTACTGGCGAGATTTTTCTGCACGATGTTATTTGTGACAATGTACAAATGGAAGTTGAGGGTACTGGCAATATTGATGTTGATAATATTACAACCCAGCGTGCCGATATGCAGGTTAAGGGCACTGGCAATTGTGAGGCAACAATTTTTAATGCGCGCCGTGTTGACTGTTCGCTAACGGGCACAGGTAATATTGATGTTACCTTGCACAATTGTGGTACTGTTTCGGCAACTCTTGGTGGGACAGGAAATATAGAACTCAAGGGTGATGTGCGTCGTGTGAAGAAGCATCAGTCAGGAATAGGAGATATCGATACCGAAGAACTAAAAGTTATTGAATAAAATGATTTGCTGATAACAATACATATCGTATAAATCTCTCTCGTTTAAGCAAAAAGCCGCCAACTATGATGTTGGTGGCTTTTCTTTGTTATATATTTTCTTAACTCTAATACGTTTACATTCCTTCGAGATGCCTCTTAGATGCCTTCGAGATGGTTTCGAGATGATTATACCATATTTTGTTGATCTTTTTCTTTGCACCAATGGAGCTTTGTATCGAAGAAAAACAGAGCCTCTCCCATCCTCAATAGTCTTTACACCCCCTTCACTTCCCCCGTTCCCGGGGGACAGAAACCCCAAAAGGGAAGGGCTAACCAACTGTTCGCTAAT
>DGRY01000008.1 GCA_002391185.1 Prevotella sp. UBA4376 | reverse complement strand
AAAAAATTATTTCCATTTAATTTGCAATATTACAATATTAGATTTATTTTTGTGGGATAGAAATAATTCAAGCTTTGCAAGCAAAACTTGAATAGAAGAGCCAAATGTGATTTATAAGAAAAACCACCCCAAAGGGATATTTTAATGTAGAATTAGTCAGCAATGTCGATTAGTAGTTGTTTAATCATGATTTTTTCCAGATGGTTAGCCCATTGCTTTCCTCGACTATCGCCGAACAGCGACCGTTGGTTCCCCTTTTGGGGAGGGATGGGAGAGGCTACTATTCTTTTGATGGTTTTATTCCCAATAAAAACTCTTGCGCAAGGAAAACCTCTGTGGGAGCAGTATTATGAAGAAATCACATCTGTTGATGATGTGGACAATGACTCGTGGGCAAACATGTATGATGCACTTAATGAACTTGCAACAAACAAGATAAACATAAATAAAGCAACCAAGGAAGACCTTGAACAACTTCCCTTTTTGTCAGACAACCAAATCCAAGACCTGTTGGAGTACATACATAGGCACAAAAGAATGCAAACATTAGGCGAACTAATCCTTATAAAAAGCATATCATGGCAGGAACGGCGCCTGTTAAACTGCTTTCTTGAAGCTGGACCGTCAGAGGAGAAGAAAAAAACGCCCTTTTGGAAACGACTTCAATATGGCAAGAACGAAATAACCACTATGCTCACTATTCCTTTCTACACACGAAAAGGCGATAGCAATGCTTATCTTGGCGACAAATACAAACATTGGCTTAGATATAGTTTCTCTGTTGGGCAGGATTTTAAAGCAGGCATCGTGGCAACAAAAGATGCAGGAGAACCGTTCTTCAAAGGACGTAACAAACAGGGATACGACTTTTATTCCTTCTATGTGCAAATGCGCAATATGAGTAGCCTGAAAAACCTCACCTTTGGCAGATACCGCTTGCGCATGGGACTTGGACTCATCATGAACAGCGACTATAGCATGGGAAAACTCATAACACTCAATAATCTAAACAGAATAGCAACAACCATACGGGCACACTCTTCACGTTCCTCTGCCAACTATCTTCAAGGCGCTGCAGCAACAATAGCTTTAAACAAACGATTAGACCTCACTTCGTTCATCTCCTATCGCAATATTGATGCAACATTAAACAAAGACAGTCTTTCTTTTTCAACAATAGTAAAGACAGGTTATCATCGCACCACAACAGAGATGAACAAGAAGAACAACACCTCACAGTTTGCCTCTGGCTTTAACCTTAGCTATCAGCACAACGGTATTCACGTTGGTGCATCAGCTGTTTACACCTCGCTAAACAGGGAGATGAAACCCAAAGAAACAATCTACAATAAATGGAATCCTGAAGGAAAACATTTTTGGAACGCAAGTGTTGACTATGGATACACCTCTGGACTAGTATCTTTGCGTGGCGAAACAGCCATTGACAACAAAGGCAAAATCGCCGAGATTCTTTCAGGATGCCTTCGAGTTGGCTACAACCTGTCACTTGTTGCACTACAGAGATATTATTCCTACAAATATAATGCACTCTTTGCCGAAAGTTTCAGCGAAGCATCGGGAGTGAAAAACGAGAAAGGAGTATATCTCGGAGCCGACTGGCAAGCAACGAGCAAAATAAATATCCTTTCCTATGTGGATATAACCAAACACGAATGGCCACGCTACGGGAGTAAGCTATCGAATCAAAATTGTCTTGACTATCTCGCACAAGCCACATACCATACCGACTCATGGCAGTCGGTATTGCGCTACCGATGGCGGCATCGACAATACGACAACGAAAAGAAAGATGCCTTTGAATATCGGGATGAACATAGGGCACGCCTGCAGTTTGGACAAAAACGCACCCATTGGGCATGGCGCTTGCAAGGTGATATCGCCTACTCATACCAAACAGAAGGCTCTTTCGGTTGGATGGGATCAGCAAACGCAGGCTACACTTCCCAAAGATTTAGTATAAGCATTAGTGGGGGATATTTCCACACCAAAGATTACTACAGTCGTGTTTATGCCTGTGAACAAGGACTTCTATATAGTTTCTATTTTCCTTCTTTCTATGGCGAAGGCATCCGCTACACCACTCAGGCAAGATACAGATTTGGCAAATCGCTGCTGCTCATAGCCCATTTCTCCACCACAAATTATTTCGACCGTTCAAAGATTTCATCATCCTATGCCGAAATAAACCGTTCAAGCAAAAGCGATCTTGATTTGCAAGTACAATACAAGTTTTAAAAAGCCTCTATGAAGGGGAGGTTGGGAAGAGTTGGTAAAGGCTGTTAGATTATTAAAATGTTTTTTTTTCTTCTAAGAAGATGAAAATCAATAAAATACGGCATGTTGAGAAGAAGCAGGTGTCTCAGTGTCTCAGTGTCTCAATTAAAAAATAGGTACCCCTATCTTTCCTACTTCTCTTCTTTATAATCTTTATAACTAATTAATAATCAATATATTATATAATATAATATATATATAAATATATAAGAAGAGAGAAAAAGACACCCCCCTTAAAAACAACTGAGACAACTGAGATTTGAGACAAGCAACCATATTTTCTTTATAAAGACGTGTTTTAAGTTGTTGAAATACAATAAGTTATGCTAATATCGTTGATAGCGCTTTCCAAGTGTTACAACATAAAAAAGAGACAAAACACATAAAAAATGCTCATTCATGTATCGAAAAATACGCAGAAAACGATAGATACTATGTTCTTTTGTTGATAATTTGCGTCTGTGTAAGCAACTATATAACAATATTATTCGCAAGCAAGTGTCCTAAACGACTCCTAAAGGCATCCTAAAGGAAAGAAAATGGGGTAAAATGTCAATTATTACCCAAAAAAGAGCTACATTTGCATATCCAAACTAAAATTGTTATGATCCTATTAAGTTTTGATACTGAAGAATTTGATGTGCCTCGCGAGCATGGCGTTGATTTCTCATTAGAGGAAGGCATGAAAGTATCGGTTTACGGAACAAATAAAATTCTCGACACACTAAAGGATAATGGCGTGAAAGCCACTTTCTTCTGTACTGGTAACTTTGCAGAGAATGCACCTGAGGTTATCAAGCGCATTATGGACGAAGGACACGAAGTGGCGTGCCATGGTGTTGACCATTGGCGTCCACAGGCCGACGACGTGTTCCGTTCAAAGGAAATAG
>DGRY01000010.1 GCA_002391185.1 Prevotella sp. UBA4376 | reverse complement strand
AGCGTCTGAAGGAAGTTGCGAAAGAGGCAGGCAACCAATACGCAGAAAAGGCAGAGGAAAAGAAAGAAGAGGATCATCAGGCCGTGATAACCGCACCGCTCGGTGATGAAGCAGAGATGATGATGATGGATAGTGGTATGGAGTCCGACATGATGATTAGCGACGACGAGGTCATGCTGGTCGGTGATGACTTTGTAGTATCCGAAACCGATTTCAACAAGGAGAAAGAAGAAGACATCAACAATGCCTTTGTGAAAATCGAGAACGATCCCCGCGTAACGAAGGTAGGTCGTTTCATCCGTAAATATAGCATAGATGAGCTACCACAGCTCTTCAACATATTGAAAGGCGATATGTCCATCGTGGGCAATCGCCCGTTGCCTCTTTATGAGGCTGAGAAGCTCACCGTAGATTCCAGCATCGACCGTTTTATGGCGCCTGCAGGCCTCACTGGCTTGTGGCAGGTAGAAGAGCGCGGCAAAGGCGGACTCATGTCAGCCGAAGAGCGTAAGCAGCTGGATATCACCTACGGACAGACCTATAATTTCATGCTCGACATGAAGATTATCTTCCGCACGCTGACAGCATTTATACAAAAAGATAACGTTTAAGAAACATAAACCTTTCGCAATGAACAAGTTAAGACGACTACTAGTGATTGTAGTAACAGCAGGCATCAGTTCCACTGCCCTCGCCCAGTTCGACGAGAGTGGTATTGCCGCGGGATTCTTTGATTCGAGTAAGGATAAGGACATCAACTTCTCCGAGTTCCACCTGCCGCCATTGGCTGTTTTGTTTGAGAATGCCAAATCAACTCCACAAATTATGACATTGGAGAAAGCAAGGCAATTGGCTCAGGCTGAAGTTGCCAAGCAGAAGCGTCATATTTTCTCATACATCACGGGCCGCGCAAGTTATAGCTATGGTAAGACAGACATGTGGGGCAATAACTCTACGACCGCTAGTCCAATGGTTTATCAATTCCAAGGAAATGAGCAAAGCTATTGGAATGTCGGTGCAAGTTTAGCAGTGCCTGTTGAAGATATTCTAGATTTAGGTGCAGCTGTTAAACGTAAAAAATTAGCAGCAGATCAAGCTGTTTTGGCTAAAGATCTTGCATATGATCAACTAAAACTTCAAATAGCAACTTTGTTTGTAAAGATAACAAATAATCTGGTCGTTCTAAAGACATTGGGAGAATCTGCTGCAGCTCACCAAGGAGCTGGTGCTTTAAATCGTGAAGACTTTGAAAATGGCAATATGTCGATTGAAGCATATGCACATACGAAAATGTACGAAAGCGGACAAGTTTCAAGTTATCAAGCATTACAAACCGAAATAACCACAGATATTTTAACATTAGAGATTATTACTCACACCCCTATTATCACAAACTCTACAACAGAGATCACTTTAGACAAATCAATCCAGAAATCTGCAAAGGAGATTGCTAAGGAGAATAAGGCTGTTGAGAAACGTATTAAAAAGGCTGTTGCTGAGGATGAGAAAAGACTCAAAGCACTTGAGAAAGCTGAGAAAAAAGCAGAAAAAGTTGCAGCCAAAGCAGCAAAAAGACAGAAATAATAACCAAATAAGAAATAGCTATGGATTTATTCAGATACATCGTTCGGTTTTTGTTCAAAATACGCTGGTATTTAATCATATTACCATTAATTGCTCTGATTGTTGCGTGGTTCTTAACACGCAATATGGAACGTGTTTATGATACCAATACTACTATTTATACTGGTATGATTACCGGTTATAATATTGAAGGTGGTGTTGGCACTGCAGGAGGTCAGTCACAAACCAATATGACAAACTTGATGTTATTGATAACAACAGACGCAACTATTCATGAGGTGTCGCTTCGACTTTTTGCTCGTTGCATGATGTATGGTAATCCCAATAAAGATAATAACTATATTTCATCAGAGCATTTTCGCCAACTTAGCAGCAGTGTTCCTGCAGATGTAAAGGCTCTAATTAACCATAACAGTGAGAATGCGACTTATGCAAATCTAAAGGCATACGAACGTCCATCACAAGATAACTATATATTTGGCCTATTGAATTACCACCCTTATTTTGGAATCAACAATATCACCTCTCGTCTTAAAGTTTTACAACTCCAAAAAAGTGATATTATAGATATTGGTTACTCGGCCAATGATGCAGGTATTGCATATAACACCTTGGATATCCTCAACGAGGTGTTTGCTCGTCAATACGCTCAATTAAGATATGGTGAAACCAATAATGTGATTAAGTTCTTTGAGCGTGAGGTAGCTCGACTCTATCGCATCTTGACCAATGCAGAAGACGACCTCATTCGTTACAATGTAGAAAAGCGAATCATCAACTACGGTGAACAAACTAAAGTCATAGCAGGAATGGATGGGGGCCAAAAGACTTCTGACAATGAACTTTTAAAGAACATGGCAACTACAAGAGCGCTCATGGACTATCTAGAGCGACAGTTAGGAGATCGGGCTAAAATTATAAAAGCCAATAAAGATTTTACCAATCAAGTTACAGATATTTCTCGTATTCAGTCACGTATATCCAATCTTCGTTTAATGAGTAGTGAAGGTAGCGGAAGTGGTGTTGAATCTCAGTTAGAGTTAGCAAAAGCAGAGCGCATGCTTCAAGATGCAACTAACAATGTTCGTGGATTGGTTAAAGATATTGAAGCAGGAACCTATAGCACAGAGAC
>DGRY01000084.1 GCA_002391185.1 Prevotella sp. UBA4376 | reverse complement strand
CAGAACTCATACTTGTAGGATGAGTCTGACGCATACTGTCTTGGATTTCCTTAGGATAGGTATTGATGATAAGCATAGAACCCTGCGAGAGAGCAAGGTAAGCAACACCACGCTCAAAAATATGAGTGAATGGCAAGAAATCAATAACACGATCTTTTTCCGTCAAAGGAACGCACTCATTATTTGCCTCCAAAGCTGCATAGTACATACCATAGGTAAGAACAACGCCCTTGCTGTCGCCAGTAGTTCCACTGGTATAGAGGATATTACATGTGTCCTCCATCTTTGCCTGCTTGATGAGTTCATCAACCTCACTCTGACGAGGAAAACCTTCACCAAGTTTCAAGAAATCTTCAAAATACAAAGCATTAGGGTCGTGACTTGATATGCGGACACTTGGATCAAATATAACAATACGCTCAAGAGAAGGACAGAGAGCAAAGATACGATGAGCCTTGTCATACTGTTCCTGCTCGCCTACGAAAACAAACTTCACCTGAGCATCGTTAACCATATACTGAATTTGCTGCTCACTACTGGTAGCATAGAATGGTATTGATGTTACCTTAATACCATAAGCGCCAAAATCAGTATATAGATACTGAATACAATTCTGTGAAAAAACTGCTATACTCTCTTGTGGTTTGATGCCTAAGTTTAGTAACGCATTACTAACTTGCTTTACACGCAGTGAAAACTGATTCCATGAAACAGTCTTCCATTTTAGACTGCCGAAACTGCGGAACATCAAAGCTTCCTTATTTCCATACTTCTTAGCCTGCTCATGAATGAGGACTGAAAGATGACATTTTGTTTGCATACGCAAAATTTTTAATTTATGCAAAGATAGTATTATTTGTCAATATTACAAAATTTTTGGCTATCTTTGTCCCGTCATGAAACAAAACGAATACACTAAGGAAGCATTAGCATTGCTAAAAAAACTCATTGCGACGCCATCGGTAAGCCGTAATGAAAAAGAAGCTGCTGATATAATGGAAGCAGCTATAAAAAGTTATGGGTTAACATGTTGTCGTAAAGGAAACAATGTGTGGAGCATAGAACCTAATTTTGACCAAACAAAACCGACACTACTTTTAAATGCGCATATTGACACCGTAAGGCCTGTTGACAGTTGGACTCGAAATCCTTACACTCCATCTATTGAAGGCGACACACTATATGGTTTAGGAAGTAATGACTGCGGCGGTGGATTAGTTAGTTTATTACAAGTTTTTCGCCATTTCATCGAGAATAAAACAGAAAAAGAATATAACCTAATATACCTTGCTTCATGCGAGGAAGAAGTGTCTGGCAAAGAAGGAATCAGCATTGCTTTACCAGAACTCCCAAAGATAGATGTTGCTATTGTAGGAGAACCTACAGGCATGCAGCCAGCCATAGCTGAAAAGGGGCTGATGGTACTTGACCTCATAGCACACGGAAAAAGCGGACATGCAGCCCGTAACGAAGGAGTTAATGCCATATACGAAGCTCTCGATGATTTAATGTGGATTCGCAATCACAAATTCAAGAAAGTAAGTCCATTTCTCGGTGAAACAAAAATGACAATTACCGTTGTGAATGCAGGAACACAGCATAATGTTATTCCTGATAAGCTAACAGCACTTATAGACGTTAGAACAAATGAGTTCTACAAGAATGAGTTTGTTTACGAATATATTTGCAAACATTGTAAGAGCGAGATAAAGGCACATTCCTTCCGTCTTCATTCTTCACATATCGACCCCAATCACCCATTAGTGAAGAAATGTGTAAAAATGGGAATGAAACCTTTCGGAAGTCCTACACTTAGCGATCAAGCTCTTATGGACTTCCCATCATTTAAGCTCGGTCCTGGCGAAAGTTCACGTTCTCATTCTGCAGACGAATACATCAAAATAAGCGAAATAAGAAATGCCATAAAGCAATATATAGAATTATTAAGTGCTGAATAGAAAAACTATTCAGCACTTAACATAATTCATTTATCTTCCCAACCACGATTCTGGATTAAGTTTTGCTGTCTCTTTACGTAACTGGAATTGTAGAATGTTTCCTGAGCCAACAGAACCTAAAATCTGACGTGTTGCTACTTTTTGCCCACGACTCACTGTTACGGAACTTAGATTACAATATACCGAAATATAAGCTCCATGACGAACCATTACAACCATATTACCATTATATCCGAACACAGCACTCACCTCACCATCATAGACAGCACGAGCACGACAGCCTGAAGTACCTTGAATATTGATACCTTTATTATCAAGACGCACACCTTTCAAACCTTCTACATTATATTGTCCAAAGTGGCTGACAATTTTATAGTTTCCAGTGATAGGCATAGGTAAACGCCCCTTGTTGTTTTCGAAGCCACCACTCAGCATACGGTCAACAGTATTGAATTTCTCTACAGATTCAACCTCTTTCTTTACCTCTGCTATCTCTTTCTTATGGCGAGCCTCTTCCATCTTTGCTTTACGCTCTATTGCTTCACGAGCAGCCTGAGCTTCACGAGCAGCCTGTTCGGCAGCAGCCTTCTTCTCTGCAGAAGCCTTAGCAGCCTCAGCTTTCAAACGTTCCTCACGAGCCTTAGCTTCTGCTCT
>DGRY01000069.1 GCA_002391185.1 Prevotella sp. UBA4376 | reverse complement strand
CAGGATCAAACTCTCCGTTGTATAATATGATTTAAAAGTAAAAGAGTAAAAGGTAAAAAGCAAAAGTAAAACTTCTAACTTCTATCTTCTAACTCCTAACTTTATTGTTTGTCTGTTTCTCAGAACGAATCCTTATTACTGTAGTTCAAAGTGTAAACTTATCTGTCAATTTCTTGACGAGTTCGTTTCTTTTACCCAGATGAGATTACTCTCATCCGCTTCTTGTACTACGTATTCTGTTTTATGTAATCTTTTCAAAGAATAATTCAATTTACATGAATCCGAACCTCACTTGGTTCATTTTTCATTTAGGGTGACAAATCTATTGCAAGACTTACGCCCTGCTCCAGGTGTTTAAACTAAAAACTTAAATGTTATTGGTTTGTTCCTGAAAGTGATTGCAAAGGTAATACATTTTTTGAAATCCACAAAGGTTTACCAATTTATTTTTTCAATAATCTGCAAATTTTTCTAAAATAATTACACAAAAAAGATTATTTAAGAGATACACATTATATATTATTATATAGTCAATCAAAAAAAAAGATTCATTTAATCACTTCTCGTTGGTTAGACGAACTTCGATAAATCTCGATATTTTTGTGGTCAAAAAAAACTGACCGTTTATAGTATTTATTGAATTTTGAATGATGTACAAGTGCCTTATTCAGCTTATTACCTCCTTTTAGGCAGCATATTATCAGCATATAGGCAGTGCATATGTCCAGTATTTGTCCAGTACTTGTCCAGTATATGTCCAGTATTTGTCCAGTGATACACTGAACATATACTGTAGAACAACTGTAGTTTTACCGCAGAACAACTGCACATATATTGAGGCTATATGCTGCTTGTATGCTGTCTATGTGCTGGTAAAAGAGATAGAGCACCTCTAAAAAGAGAGGGAATCTATATCGACAGATAACCCCACAGAGAAATTGGTACCGATAGTTGTTGGGGTGTTAAGATAGAACACTTTTGGTTTGTAATTGAAAATGTTATCGATGACAAAAGTGAGACGATAGCCTTTCATTATTCGCTGAATGAACGTGGCTTTCCAAATGGAATACGCTCCATCAGGAGCAGCCGCATCACGAGATTTCGACATATAACGAGCAGATATAGATGCTAAAATGCCATAATTCTTGAAAACCTGTTTGTCGTAATCAATATGACAAGTCATTGAATGGCGACGAGGCTGCGAGAACTGCGACTGCATGCTATTGCCACTTGTGTAGAGATAATTATAAGAAAGAGCAGCTGATACCCCAAGACTGGTACGAATACTGCCATTGAGTTCTATCCCCGACACGGTTACGCCATCATCATTACCATACAACAACCCAAATTCATGATTTTGGTCTCCCGGAAAATCTATTGTTGTTATTCGCTTATCATACTTATTACAATAACCTGTCAATGTAAGACTATAACTTCCAAGTCCCCCATTAAGATTTCCATAATGTTCAAATGCAATATTATAATTGTTACTTCGCTCAGCTTTCAAATCAGGATTACCATACACCATCATAACACCCACCATGTCAAAATTCATATATAGCTCTTTTAATGTGGGCGCCCGAAATCCCCCTGCATAAGATCCACGAATGGAAAATCCCTGCCATTTCATCATAGCAGCAAGTCGAGCTGTTGTGGCATTGGCTTTTGAAGCCGAAAAATAGTCGTGACGCACACTTCCAACAACATTAAACCACGAAAGTGGACTCACATCGAATTGAACATAAGCGTCGGTAGAATATTGACTTTTTCCTTGATTATCAGCAAACTGATAAGTAGAAAGAAAATCGTTCATATAATCAGCTCCAAATGTTAATTGCCATTTACCTACTGGAAGATTGAACAAAGAATGAACAACATGCTGACGATTACTATAATCATGCGAATTAGTTAATTGCCCAAGCACATATCTTGATTTGTCATAACGATCAAACGAATAAGAGATTTCCAAATTTCTCCCTATGCCAAAATCATAAACTCCACGAAGTCCTGTACTATAGTCATCATAATGATCTGTATAGGTAGTTCTATTACTATGACGTTTAAAGAAGGAACCACGAGCTATCAACTTTAGGTTTTCTATAGGGTTATAAATCAGTCGTTCTTTAACGTTTACAACACTTCCGCCCCACACTGTTTGCAAATCAGACTGTGTATCGAAAGCATCAGTAAGACGAATGGTACTTACTCTACTTTGCTGAAAAGCAGTTTGAGAGCGCCATCTTCCTGATTTAAAACTAAAACGAACACCATTTCTCCAGCCATCACCTGCAGAAGAATAACGACTATTGACATTTAGAGCCCAAGGGGCAGTATCTTCCCGAGAAATAAGGTTCACCACTCCACCTACGGCATTTGCACCATAAAGAGCAGAAGCAGCTCCTTTAACAATCTCTACCCTACCTACATTATCAAGATTAAGACGCGAATAATCTACATTATCCATTGTTTCACCTGCCAATCTCTCTCCATCAACAAGAAACAGAATAGCATTTCCTCCAAAGCCACCCATATTAAGAGCAGGCTCACGACTCATGGCATAGCCAAATTCCAGACCAGGAAGTTCGGTTGTTAGCAAATCTTGAATATTGGTTGCATCTGTGCGACGAATATCATCAAGCCCTATAACACGAGTAACCACAGGCACATCCTTCAACGCTTTAGGAGTGCGTGTGGCTGTAACTACAACTGGATTAACGGTGAAAATGCTATCAGCAATTCCACCGATAATAAACAACAATAATCCCAGCATTATTCAGTTGTTTTCTGTGCTTCAAAAGTGTTTTGCATAGGCATAGGCATAGAGCCATACTGCAGAGAGTAAACCAGCGAAAGTTTACCAGCAACATAAGTTCCTGTAACTACACCTGAATATGCTTTACCATTTTCTGTAGTACCACTAAACTCCTTAGAAGTAATTGCGTAGTTGCCATCCTCGCCTGTAACCTTCACATCCTTAATATCTACAGGATCAAGCTTTCTGCCTCCTTCTCCAAAACTGCTAACCTTAATATCAACAGTTGCATCATCCTTAGCTACAATAGATACGGAAACATTTTCATAAGTAAGCAATTGTTTCATCACTTCGCAATTCATCGTAGCAACATAGTTTCCAGCTACAATCTTGGCCGCTCCAGGCAATACATCCACATTATCATCATCGCCACCGCATGAAGAAACCATTACTACAGCCATTACAGCCATCATCAATACTAACAAGTTCTTTACCTTTTTCATTTTTTCTATTTACCTTTGGTTAATTAATTCGACAGCAAAGGTAATGAGGTTGAAAAAAATCTACAATCCTCATAAATCACGAAAAAATGCAAGTTTATCCTCATTTATGAGTATAAAACTCATAACAAAAAACTAAACCTTATGTCTTACAGTTCGTAATGTCTGCAACACAACAGAGAGCACAATAAGGAATACACCTGCCCAAAACGAAACATTAAGTTCACTTTGCTCACCAAAGATGAGCATAGCAAGAAGAATGGTGTATAGAGGTTCGAGATTATAGCTCAAATTAACAGTAAATGCCGATATCGAACGCAATGCCTGCAGCTCAAGGAGAAAAGGAGATATAGTGAATGCCGAAGCAAACAAAAACAGCAATAAGAAATCTCGCGACGTTGGCATTATCTGAACATCAGGAAAAACCAACCCATAAAGAGGTGTCAACGGCGCAAGAATAACCACTCCACCAAAAAACTCATACAGTAGCATAGTACTGCTTTTATGTTTCGTTTCTGCCTGCACCTTCTTACTACAAAGAGAAAAGAAAGTATATACTAAAGAAGACACAAAACCAAGAGCAATACCTAAACGATAACGTGCATCAAGACCAAAGATAAGCACAATGCCCGACACAGCTATTAAGCTAAGAAACAATTCCTTCCAAGATATTCGCTTGTGAGTAAAGAACGGTTCTATGATAGCTGTAAAGAAACCAACAAGAGCTATACATACAGCACCAATAGACACATTAGCCGCCTTAATACTGCCATAATAAAACACCCAGTGAATAGACAAGAGAGCACCACAGCCACCTATCATCAATAAATGACGCAGTGGCATACGATGAAGTTTCTTTTGCATACCCATGATTAAAGCAAACACAATTGCAGAAAACAAGACACGAAAGAACACCAAAGGCAATTCTGCAACAGAAACAAGTCGTCCAAACAAACCAGTGGCTCCTGCCAACAATACTCCCGTATGTAAACGCAAATAAGGATGTTTCATAATTCCGCTTTTTTCATAACAAAAAAAGAGTGCTACTCTTAATCAAGTAACACTCTTTTGGTAGTCGATAGGGGAATCGAACCCCTATGCCAAGATTGAGAATCTTGTATCCTAACCATTAGATGAATCGACCGATTAGCGAGCGCAATCAAGTTTGCTTGAATTGCTGAGTCGCGAGGGAGATAGGCTG
>DGRY01000073.1:4359-17913 GCA_002391185.1 Prevotella sp. UBA4376 | reverse complement strand
GATAACGACACATTCCCATTGTGGTATAACCAAGACGTAGAGGGTGTGCGTCAGGATGCTCGAGTATGTAACCTCAGCTATCTTGCAACAGACTGGTATATCGACCAGATGAAACGCGATGCCTATACTTCTCCTGCTGTACCTATCAGCTGGCCACGTCTCGACTATTGTGCCGGTACCAACGACTACATTCAGGTTGCTCCTGAAATGGAAGACCAGCTCAAGCAGTTCTACGAAGAGAACCCAGAGCAGGCAAAAAAGCAGTTTGGTGAAGATCCATTCGAGCTTGGCAACATCATTAAATACTGGATGCGTTCAAAAGACCCAGATATGCACATCATTCCTACCGATACTATCCACCTCACTATCGACAAGGAGGCTGTAAAGAAGAGTGGTATGATGATGGCAGGCGACAGCATCCCTGACAAGATGACCATTTCTCTTGCAGGTCGCCGTTCGCTTGGCAAGAACGACATGATGATGCTCGAAATGCTCAACTCATGCAACTGGACACGTCCTCTCTATGTAGCTATCACCGTTGGCGAGAGAAACTATATGAACCTTGGCGACAACTTCATTCAGGAAGGTCTTGCAAGCCGTATATCTCCTTTCACAACCAAGGAAGGCAGCGGTAACAAGAACTACGACACTGAAAAGGTTTATCGAAATGTGATGACTCGTTACAAGTTTGGCGGTCTCTCTCAGAAGGGTCTCTACATCGACGAAACAGTTATGCGCATGTGCTACACTCATCGTCGCTTGTTCACCGAACTTGCTATGCACCTCATCACCGAGAACCAGAAAGCTAAGGCTTTGAAGGTTCTGCAGAAAGTAGAGAAAGAGATTCCAGAATACAACATTCCAGTAAACTACATGAGTGGTGGTTTGGACATGGCTCAGGCTTATGCTTTCCTTGGCAACAAGGCAAAGGCAAAGCACTACCTCAATGCTGTTGTGAACAACTGCACACAATATCTCAACTGGTATCTCAGTCTCGATGGCGACCGTTTCAACCAGTCTATGGGCGACTGCCTGAGACAGTTTACTATGATGCAACAGGCAGAGATTGTAGCTCGTAGCATTGACAACAAAACAAAGAATGAGCTTACCAACAAGACTAACAGACTCTACCGTTTGTATCTTGGTAAGGGAGGTTATGTTCCTGAGCAGAACAGCAAATAGCAATTGTTTTTAACAAAGAATAAAAAAGGAGCACTATGTTTATAGAACAACCCGCCAAATGGCTACGCTGGCTTTATCCACACGCAACATGGCGTATGGATCCCAGCGAGCATTCAGTATATCTCACATTCGACGATGGTCCTATACCAGAGTCAACTCCTTTCATTCTTGAAACATTGCGCAAATACAATGTCAAAGCCACCTTTTTCATGGTTGGCGAAAATGTGTTGCGTTATCACGACCTATACAATCAGATTGTGGCAGAAGGTCATCAAGTGGGCAACCACACCTTCAACCACATAGGGTCGTTTAAGCATTTCGCAGCAACCTACATCTTCAACCTTGAAAAGGCCAACGACATTATTCACTCTCACCTTTTCCGCCCGCCTCATGGCTGGATGCGTCACACCTGCTACTGGTGGGTGCGCAGAAAATACGAAGTAGTGATGTGGGACCTCGTAACACGCGACTATTCCACATGGCTTACTGCCGGCGACGTGCTCAACAATGTGAAGAAATATGCCCGCAACGGCTCTATCATCACATTCCACGACTCGCTAAAGAGTATCGACAAACTGCACTATGCCCTGCCAAAGGCTATAGAGTGGCTCAAAGAACAAGGATATGAATTCAAAACTTTCAAGTGATATCAAAGCCGAGGCAACACGTCTCGGCTTTTTTGCTTGTGGCATAGCTAAGGCTGCTCCCGTGAGAGAAGAGGTTGCCAACATTGTGAGGCAATGGATTGAAAATGGAGAAAATGCCGACATGACTTACATGGGCAACTACACAGACAAGCGTCTCGACCCTCGACTGCTCATGCCTGGGGTGAAAAGTATTGTTTGTGTGGCACTCAACTACACCCCAGAGCAAACACTTCCTGAAGGCGAATACCAGTTTGCAGCCTATGCCCTTGGACAAGACTATCACGACATCGTGAAAAACAAGCTTCGTCAGCTTGCTACATCACTGGGCTTTGCTGAGGAAACGGCTTCGGGAGAAGTAGTCGAAGGTGATGAAGAGAAGCCCCGTTTCCGCGCCTTTGTTGACACTGCACCCGTGCTTGAGCGCTACTGGGCTGAGCAAGCAGGACTGGGATGGACTGGCCGCAATCATCAGCTCATAATTCCCCACGCTGGTAGCATGTTCTTCTTAGGCGAACTGTTTCTCAACATTGAACTAAGCTACGACTCGCCTATGCCCAACCACTGTGGCAAGTGTCATGCCTGCATTGATGCCTGCCCCACAAAAGCCATCGACACCACGGGCACATTCCATGCCGAAAAATGCCTCAGCTATCAGCTCATTGAAAACAGAGGCGACATTTCGCCCGAAGCACAGAGCACAATGGGCGACACTATCTATGGCTGTGACCGCTGTCAGCAAGCTTGTCCATGGAACCGCTTTGCACAACCCAACAACACACCAGAACTACAACCTCGCGAAGCTCTGCTAAACATGACTCGCGAAGACTGGCAGCACCTCAGTGTAGAGCAATATCAAAAACTATTCAAGGGAAGTGCTGTGAAAAGAGCAAAATATCAGGGACTGATGCGAAATATTGAAGCGGCATCTTGCAATTCCAAACAAAAAGAACTACCTTTGACAAACAATAACAACGAGACCAACAAGTCTCACAAACAATAAACAACTATGAGCAAACAGATAAACAGCTATCAGGCCATGGCTGCCATGACAAGAGCTTTCTTTGAAGCCTTTGGCTGCGGAATTATAGATAGCAACTATCCCAATAGCGATTTTGCTACACGCAACGATGAGAAAAATATCAAACAGGTGATGCTCAATCACTATGAGAGCATCAGCAAGAAATACTTCGATATTATGTTCCCTATCATTGTTAGAATACAATACAACGATGTGGAACAGGCTCTAAACGATGCCAGCAGAAACTTTGCCAACAAGGGCGCTTCTATTCTCGACTATCTGCGCTTTGCCTGTCGCGAAGAAGAATTCTACAATGCCCTCGTGAGCGAATACCAACGCAATTTCGGATTTCTGCTCAAGGGACAGTTCTCTACTATTCCCGAACATGTTGAAGGACGCATAAAAGGCGAATACACAGCCTGCATCGATGAAGCAATGGCTATCAACTGTCTTGTGCGCATAATCTTCAATGCCTATGTTGCCGGACTAAAGGATGCTAACAAGAAACAGCACATCGACCAGTCAAGCATTCTGCGCATGCTGCTCATCAACACTCAGCTGCTCATCAACGACTGCAAGTTAAGCAACACCGATAGCAGTTTGCCCGAACAGTTTCTTGAAGCCTGCGGCAGCGAGGAAAATCTCAACGTGCTCATCAACACAATGAACGATATGTATCGGGATTTAGCTGATGAAGACAAAGAGGTGAATTAAAATCGCACTGAGCCAATTGGAAAGACTTTAGTTAAAATGAATAAAAACAATTGGCAAAAGGGTTGCAAATGTTTTGTTTTTTGTACTTTTGCACACAATGTTAACATGCGCTCTGCGCTGCAATAAAGTATATCTAAAAAAATGAAGAAAATATATTTCCTGCTCATCGCACTCACAGGGCTATTCCTTTTCCAGTCGTGCAGTCACACCGAAACCTATGCTGAGAAAAAGGAAAAAGAAACATCTGCCATCAATCAGTATATTGCTGACAAGAATATTCAGGTAATCAGCGAAGAACAATTCAAGGCACAGGGCTACACCACCGATGTAAGCAAAAATCAATATGTGCTCATGAACTCATCAGGTGTTTATATGCAGATTATCAACAAGGGTTGTGGAACACCAATAAAGAATAACGAGACACGAACTGTGCTTGCACGCTTCGATGAGTATAACCTCCTGAACAATCCCGACACTATGCAGCTAAGCAACAACGTGCTGGTGTATTCAGCTATTGTTGATAAGATGACGGTTATCAACAAGTCGGGCACCAACACCGCTATCTTCACCAACGGAGAAAGCATCATGGTGAGAGCCTATGGCACCACAGCCGTTCCAGAGGGATGGATTGTACCACTAAGCTTTGTAAACATTGGGCGTCCAACAGAGGAAAGTCAGGAGCCTGCTCATGTTAAGATTATAGTGCCCTCGGATAAAGGACAATACTATGCAACATTGTACACCTATCCTTGCTTGTACAATCTTTATTTGATGGAAGGAAAATAAAAGCCTCCCTAGGAGATTGAAAGATTGAAAGATTGAAAGATTGAACCGAAGGTCACTGACCGAGCGTTTGCAGTCTGCGTAGCAGGTGCAAACATAAAGGCGAGGGAAGTAAAGATTGAAAGATTGAAAGATTGAAAGATTGAAAGATTGAAAAATTGAATAATTGAACAATTAATATGACACTCATTAAATCTATTTCCGGCATCCGTGGTACTATAGGCGGACAGGCTGGCGATACATTGAATCCACTTGACATTGTAAAATTCACATCTGCATACGCTACATTCATCCGTCGCAGCGGTATGTCAAAGAGCAATACCATCGTTGTTGGTCGTGATGCACGCATCTCGGGCGAAATGGTTAAGAATGTGGTTTGCGGAACACTCATGGGCATGGGCTACGATGTTATAAACATTGGTTTGGCTACAACTCCAACAACCGAACTTGCTGTACGCATGACACAGGCTGCTGGTGGTATCATCATCACAGCAAGTCACAACCCACGTCACTGGAATGCGTTGAAGTTGCTCAACAACGAAGGCGAATTTCTTACTAAGGACAATGGTAACGAGGTGCTTGCCATTGCCGAGAAAGAAGACTTTGAGTATGCCGATGTTGACCACTTGGGCAAATACACCGAGGAGAACTTCGACAAGCGACACATCGATAGCGTGCTTGCATTGAAGCTCGTTGATCGTGAGGCCATTCGCAATGCTCACTTCCGTGTTGTTGTTGATGCAATCAACTCTGTTGGAGGCATCATCCTGCCACAATTGCTCAAGGAGCTTGGCGTGGAATACACATTCCTAAATGCCGAAGCTAACGGTGACTTTGCTCACAACCCAGAGCCACTTGAGAAAAACCTTGGCGGCATCATGGGCGAAATAGCAAAGGGAGGCTACGATCTTGGTATCGTTGTTGACCCCGATGTTGACCGCCTTGCGTTTATTCAGGAAGACGGCAAGATGTATGGCGAGGAATACACCCTCGTAACTGTTGCCGACTACATTCTCGACCATGTTAAGGGCGCTACTGTTAGCAACCTTTCTTCTACTCGTGCTCTGCGCGATGTTACCGAGAAGCATGGCTGCAAATACTATGCTGCTGCCGTTGGCGAGGTTAATGTAACCACCAAGATGAAAGAAGTGGGTGCTGTTATCGGCGGCGAAGGCAATGGTGGAGTCATCTATCCAGAAAGCCATTACGGTCGCGATGCACTTGTTGGTATAGCACTCTTCCTCAGCTCGCTTGCTCAGAAGGGGCTCAAGGCGTCACAGCTTCGTGCCACATTCCCCGAATATTTCATTGCCAAGAACCGCATCGACCTCACACCATCAACCGATGTTGATGCTATTCTCGTAAAGGTGAAAGAACTCTATGGTAAAGAAGCCGATGTGCAAGTGACAGATATCGATGGTGTGAAGCTCGACTTCCCTGATAAGTGGGTACACCTGCGCAAGAGCAACACCGAGCCAATCATCCGCGTGTATAGCGAGGCTTCAACAATGGAAGCTGCCGACGAGATTGGCAAAAAACTCATGCAGGTTGTTTACGATATGCAATAAAATCACTATCTTTGCACACATGCAATTAGATTTACTCAACATAGATGAGCTGACGCAATTGCGCCAGCTCATTTCATCTTCACAGAATGTAGTTGTCATCGGTCACAAAGCCCCTGATGGCGATGCCATCGGCTCTTGTCTGGCATGGGCTGAATACTTGCGCACACAGGGCAAAAAAGCAACCGTCGTTGTTCCTGATGCCTATCCCGACTTCCTATGCTGGATGCCTGGAACCGAAAAGATTGTGCGTCACGACAAACATCCTGAAAAAGTGCAGAAAGCCTTCACCGAAGCCGACACCATCTTCTGCCTCGACTTTGGCGAAACATCACGCATTGAAGATGCCGAACCACTACTTGTTAACAGCCAAGCAAACATTGTTGTTATCGACCATCATATAGGTCCAAACATTCCTGCTGCACTCACCATCTCACTCCCGGAGGCATGTAGCACGGCTGAACTTGTGTTCAGGCTCATCAACCAACTTGGCGGATTCGAGGCTATGGACTACAAGCAGGCTGCACCAATCTATTGCGGAATGATGACCGACACGGGCGGATTCACCTACAACTCAACCCGTCCTGAGATATATCAGATTATCGGACTGCTGCTCACTAAGAAGATTGACAAGGACAAGATTTATCGACAGGTGTTCAACAACTACAGCCATTGGGCTATCCGCCTGCGTGGATATATCATGAACCAGAAGCTCAACTACATTGATGACCTGCATTGCGCCTACTATTCAGTGAGCCGACAAGACATGCTCAACTACCACTTCATAAAGGGCGACATGGAAGGTCTTGTTAACGAGCCTCTGCGCATCAAGGGCGTAAAACTCTCTATCTCTTTGCGTGAAGACGACCGTCGCGACAACACAATCCTCGTAAGTCTGCGCTCAGTTGATGACTTCCCTTGCAACAAAATGGCTGCCGACTTCTTCAACGGTGGCGGTCACCTAAATGCCAGCGGCGGTAAACTCAATTGCTCGCTTGCCGAAGCCGAGGAAATCACACGCAAAGCAATAAAGGCGTATGAGGCATTGCTGAGGTAGAAAGCCCATCCCCTACCCTTCCCGGTAGGGAAGGGAGCACAAACAGATGACACCGCTAAACACTCGGAGTTAACGTCAACTGTGACGGATGATAACCCTAAACACTCGGGGTTAACGTCAACTGCGGCGGATGATAACCCTAAACACTCGGGGTTAACGTCAACTACGACGGATGATAACCCTAAATACTCGGGGTTAACATCAACTACGACGGATGATAACCCTAAGCGCTCGGGGTTAACAAAGAACATAATTATTAACGCTAAAAATATGGGAAACAGAGCAAAAGTGATGGACAGATGGTATGGCGGACGAACAAGTGGCAGGTACAAGCAAACACCACACCCACCATTCATAGGTGAACCACAATTCACCTTCAAAGAACTCTATATACCACAATTCACCCACAAATTAGTAACCGATGAATATGGTCGTTCAAGCTATCAGCCACTCGAACGCAACCTTACCCCATCAGGCATTCGCGTGCTCGATGACTATCTGCAGGCACTAAACCGTGGATGCACCGACGTATCAGGCTTCTGCAAACGCTACAACGCCCGCACAGCCGACCTCGACGGCTTAATCTTCTTCCTGCTGGGCATGCCCAATCTCGAATTTCGCAACCGCTGGATTATGCACAATGCCGACCTGCTGCTGCGCTACACCGACATGAAAATTGACGAAGTAGCCCGCCGAAGCGGTGCAGGAACACGCACCAATCTATATTTCATGTACGAACGCGACCTAAACACCTCACCCACCGAACGCCGCAACGACATCCAAAAGAAAGGCGACATCGGAAAATATAAGATTGAGGAAAGCAACACATAAAAAAATGGCACTCCAGTAATCAAACTGAAGTGCCATTTTTATTTAAATAGCGAAACGTCCCTGGAAATGTATTTACAACGTCTGCAAGAAATCTTTGGTAACCTCGAAGCTGCCGTCAGCCATGCGATCCCAGAAATCAAAATACATCTGAGCCTTATGATCCTTCAATGGCACATCGCTGATGATGCGGAATGAGATGAAAGGCACATTGTATTTATAGCAGGTCTGGGCAATAGAGCAGCTCTCCATGTCAACAGCCATAGCCTCAGGGAAATGCTCCATAATAGAACGCATTTTCTCCTGCGAATCAACAAACCAGTCGCCACTCACGGTGAGACCAGCCTTAACCTTGAGAGAGGAATCAGCAAAGAGAGCATTGAGCGAAAGAGCCTTTTCAACAAGTTCCTTTGGGGCATCGTAACGTGCAGGCATACCCTGCATCTGTCCGTAGGCATTATTCTCGCCACAGTAAACATCGTGATAAACACATGATGTTGCCACAACAACATCGCCCACATTAAGACTTGTGTCGGCTCCGCCGGCACATCCACTCGAAATGATAAGGTCGGGCTTGTGCTTCTTTATCATCTCCAAAGCACCAAGGGCAGAGTTAACCTTTCCCATTCCACACTTATCAACGATAATCTCGTTGCCTTCAATATTGCCAAGGGCTTTGAGCTGATTATACTCCTTGTCCATGGCTACGATAACACCTATTTTCATACCAATGATAATTTATTATCCGCAAAAATAAATAAAAATTACGAGTTACGAATTACTAATGGCGAATTATTTAAATTACGGATGACTAATTTATAATTGCACAAAGTGCAACTAATTCGCAATTTTTACTTATCTTTGTAAGCAAATTAGAAAAATTAAACGTTTAATTAAATATGAAGACATTCAAGACATACCTGCCCGACATCGTGGCAGTGGTATTGTTTGCAGTTATTTCATTTGCTTATTTCTTTCCTGCCGACACCGAGGGACGCATACTCTATCAGCACGACGCTTCGGCTGGACGCGGTGCAGGACAGGAACTGAGCGAGTATCAAGAACAAACAGGCAAGAGCAGCCGATGGACAAATGCACTCTTCAGCGGTATGCCTACCTATCAGATGGCACCATCATACAACAGCACCTCGGTGCTTTCGTATGCCAAAAAGGCCTATCATCTATGTTTGCCCGAATATGTATGGTACCTGTTTGCCTATCTCTTGGGCTTCTACATTCTTCTGCGCGCATTCGACTTCCGCCATTCGCTTGCAGTTCTGGGCTCAATCATTTGGGCTTTCTCATCTTACTTCCTCATTATCATTGCAGCAGGTCACATCTGGAAGGTAATGGCATTGGCTTATCTGCCTCCAATGATTGGCGGTATTGTGCTTGCCTATAGAGGAAAATATCTGTGGGGCTTCATAGTAACAGCCATCTTTGCAGCCTTTGAGGTGAGCGCCAACCACGTGCAGATGACATATTACTATCTGTTCATTGTGTTCTTCATGATTCTTGCTTACCTATGGCAGGCTATTAAAGAGAAGAAAATGGCACACTTTGCCAAGGCAACTGCTGTGTGCGCTTTGGCTGGTACCATTGGAATATTGATAAACATCTCTAACCTCTACCACACATGGGAATATTCTAAGGAAAGCATGCGTGGAAAGAGCGAACTGGTGAAGAAGAATCAGGCTAACCAAACAAGCAGCGGACTCGACAGAGACTATATCACTCAATGGAGCTATGGCATCGACGAGACATGGACATTGCTCATCCCTAACACCAAGGGCGGAGCAAGCGTACCTCTATCTATGAACCGTAAAGCCATGGAGAAAGCCGATCCTAACTTCATGCAGGTGTATCAGCAGATGGGACAATACTGGGGTAACCAGCCAATGACAAGCGGACCAGTATATGTGGGAGCATTTGTGCTCATGCTGTTCGTGCTCGGATTGTTCATTGTAAAGGGACCAATGAAATGGGCTTTACTTGCTGCAACCATTCTGAGCATACTGCTGTCATGGGGAAGAAACTTCATGGACTTCACCGATTTCTTCATCGACTATATGCCAATGTATGCCAAGTTCAGAACAGTGGCTTCAATACTTGTTATTGCCGAGTTCACCATTCCATTGCTTGCCATGCTTGCCTTGAAGAAAATTGTGGATGAACCAGAACTTCTGAAAACAAAAGCCAAACTGGTATATACAAGTTTTGCACTCACAGGCGGCATCTGCTTGCTGTTTGCCCTGATGCCAACATTGTTCTTCAGCGATTTCATTTCAATAAGCGAAATGCAGGCTTTGAAGAACATCCCTGCAGAGTATCTTGCACCACTGCAGAGCAATCTGCGTGAAATACGCCAGAGCATCTTCACTGCCGACTGCTGGCGCTCATTCTGGATAATCACCATTGGTATGGCATTGCTGTTGCTCTATCGCTACAAGAAACTCAATGCCACCTACACCGTAGGAGCTATTGCCCTGCTGTGTCTCATCGATATGTGGCAGGTTGACAAGCGCTACCTCTACGATGATATGTTTGTTGAGAAGAGCGTGCGTGAACAGCCTCAGCAGATGACAAACACCGACCGACAGATTCTACGCGACAAGAGTCTTGACTACCGTGTGCTGAACATGGCTTCAAACACGTTCAACGAGAACGAAACATCATACTATCATAAAAGCATTGGCGGCTATCATGCTGCCAAACTGCGCCGATATGCCGAACTAACAAGCGAGTATATCTCACCCGAAATGCAGCGAGGCATGCAGGCCATAGCACAAGCCAATGGCGACATGACAAAGGTGAATGGCGACAGCATCTTCCCTGTGCTGAACATGCTCAATGCCAAGTATTTCATTCTGCCATTGCAAGGCGGACAAACCGTGCCTGTGCAAAACCCTTACACCTATGGCAACGGATGGTTTGTGAGTAAGCTCACATATGTTGACAACGCCAACGAAGAACTTGCTCAACTGGGCAAGATGGATATACGTCACGAAGCTGTTGCCGACAAGCAGTTTAAAGAGCAGTTGGGCGAAGCTGTAGAACAAGACACCAACAGCGTGGTGAAGATAACAGCCTACGAACCTAACCAACTCACATATACCGTGAACAGCAATAAAGGTGGCGTTATCGTGTTCAGCGAGATTTACTACCCTGGTTGGACAGCAACCGTTGACGGACAGCCAGCAGAATTAGGACGCGTGAACTATGTACTTCGTGCCCTCAACGTAAAGGCAGGCACTCACAAGGTGGTGCTGAGCTTCTTCCCTGCATCGGTTGACCGTACGGAAACCATCGCCTACATTGCCTACGGCTTCCTGTTGCTGGCAATATTGCTGGGACTGTTTGTTGGTCGCAAAAGAAACAACAGCCCATCCCCTACCCTTCCCGATGAGGAAGGGAGTAGCAACAGCTAAAAAAGTAGAGGTTTGAACTTTTTGATGTTTAACTATAACGAATAAGGCAGGTTGCTTTCGCAATCTGCCTTATTCGTTATATGGAATTCGTAACTTAAAATTCGTAATTCATAATTGCGCAAAGCGCAACCAATTCGTAACTCGTAATTCCTAATTCGTAATTAAAAAAAGCGGCAGATTGCAAAAGCAACCTGCCGTTTTTTTTATACTGACTTATATCCCTTTGTGCTGTTGTGCGCAAGCAAATCCTTGAGATTCATTTCGTGGAAATTGTTTTCAGCTTTCTCTTTCTCAAGAAGCTCAGCCTCTTCCCTTTCAGCCTCAGAGTGAGTGAAATGAATTGACTTGTATTTCAACTCGGCAACACCCCAACCTACGAGGGCTATAACAGCCAATGCTACAAATATATACAATCCTGTCATAATGATATAGAATTTTAAGATTATTATTCCTTGTTTGAACGCTTACGCTCCAAATGGTCGAGAACGATTTTGCGCATACGCATACTCTTTGGAGTAACCTCAACATATTCGTCGCCCTTGATATACTCAAGACACTCTTCAAGGCTCATCTCTACCTTAGGAATAACACGTGCCTTCTCGTCAGAACCAGAAGCGCGCACGTTGGTGAGCTGTTTAGCCTTGGTGACATTGATAACAAGGTCGTTATCGTGAACATGCTCGCCAACAACCTGACCATAGTAAACCTCCTCACCTGGATCGATGAAGAACTTACCACGATCCTGGAGTTTGTCGATAGAATAAGCATAGGCAGTACCAGTCTCCATAGCAATCATAGAACCGTTGGTGCGGCGAACAATATCACCCTTGTATGGCTGATACTCTTTGAAACGGTGAGCCATGATAGCCTCACCCTGAGAAGCTGTGAGCACATTAGTACGCAAACCGATGATACCACGTGAAGGAATATCGAAGGTGATGTTAACACGATCACCCTCAGACTCCATGCTGGTCATCTCACCCTTACGACGGGTAACCAAATCAACCATCTTAGAAGAGAAATCCTGTGGCACATTGATGTCGAGTTCCTCAATAGGTTCGCACTTCACACCATCTATTTCCTTATAAATAACCTGTGGCTGACCCACCTGAAGCTCGTAGCCCTCACGACGCATTGTCTCGATGAGCACAGAAATATGGAGCACACCACGGCCCTTTACAATCCACTTATCGGTAGAATCCTCTACGTTTTCAACACGAAGAGCAATATTCTTTTCAAGCTCTTTAGCCAAACGATCAGCAATCTGACGAGATGTACAGAACTTACCCTCACGACCAAAGAAAGGTGAATCATTGATGGTGAAAAGCATACTCATTGTTGGCTCATCAACAGCAATTGGAGGAAGAGCCTCAGGATTTTCAAAGTCGGCAAGAGTGTCGCCAATCTCAAAATTGGTCAGACCAATAACGGCACAGATATCACCTGAAGAAACCTCGTCAACCTTTTTACGTCCCATACCCTCGAACACGTCGAGCTCCTTGATAACATCTTTCTGCATAGTACCATCGCGATGGCAGATAGTAACCTTCTGACCACTCTTGATTGTACCACGATGAACACGACCTACAGCAATACGACCTGTAAAGGTAGAATAGTCGAGCGAAGTGATAAGCATCTGTGGAGTACCCTCAATCTGCTTTGGAGCAGGAATCTTCTCCACGATTTCATCAAGAAGATATTCGATATTGTCGGTTGGAGTGTTGTAGTCGGCACTCATCCAACCATTTTTAGCAGAACCATAAACAACAGGGAAATCAAGCTGGTCTTCTGTGGCATTGAGATCGCACATCAAATCGAATACCATCTCGTAAACTTCCTCTGGGCGACAGTTTGGTTTGTCAACCTTGTTAACAACAACAATAGGCTTCAAACCAATCTGAAGAGCCTTCTGCAACACAAAGCGAGTCTGTGGCATAGGTCCTTCGAATGCGTCAACAAGCAGCAAACAACCGTCAGCCATATTGAGCACACGCTCCACCTCTCCACCGAAGTCAGAGTGTCCTGGAGTATCAAGAATATTGATTTTTGTTCCTTTCCAATTAATAGAAACGTTCTTTGAAAGAATGGTTATCCCTCGTTCACGCTCCAAATCGTTGGAGTCGAGTACTTCGCCGCTGTTGTCTTGTCCGTCACGGAAGAGCTTACCAGCGAGCATCATCTTGTCGACCAAAGTAGTCTTACCATGGTCAACGTGCGCAATTACTGCGATGTTTCTAATGTCTTGCATTTACCTTAAAAGCTTTTAAATGTCTTTGAATCTGGGTGCAAAGTTACAAAAAAACGAGGGCAGAACAAAAAGAATTCATTCTTT
>DGRY01000073.1:0-4296 GCA_002391185.1 Prevotella sp. UBA4376 | reverse complement strand
ATTACTCTCCCACTTTGACTAAACAAGTCCCATTTGATGAGCCTTTTCCTGCAAGAGTTTCAGCAGTGGCTCGCGCTCATTTTCAACTTTGTTGTCGAGAACAGCATCTTTAAGAGTCTGTTTCAACTGTCCCACCTCGCGACTTGGCTTCAAGTTAAACATCTCCATAATCTCGTTTCCATCGATTACAGGCTGCAACAAGCGTTTATAATCACGCTCCTTCAAATCTTCGAGTTTTTCTCTTACAATGCGGAAATTGTCAAGGAATCGTTGTTTGCGCAGCTGATTCTTGCTCGTGATATCTGCCTCACAAAGGGTCATAAGGTCGTCGATATCATCACCTGCATCGTTCATTAGTCGGCGCACAGCACTATCAGTAACCTCCTCATCGGCAATCACAATAGGACGCATGTGAAGATCAACCAGTTTCTGCACGTATTTCATCTTAGAATCCATAGGGAGCTTAAGCCTACGGAATATTTCTGGAACCATGCGTGCACCAAGATAATTATGATTGTGGAATGTCCATCCCTGCAAATTATCCCAGCGCTTTGACTTCGGCTTACCTATATCATGCAACAGAGCAGCCCAGCGCAACCAAAGAGTATGCTCCGATTTATTCTGACTCTTGCACACATTTTCGAGTACTTCGAGAGTGTGCAGATAGTTATTCTTGTGTGCTCTTCCATTGCGTGTTTCCACAACATCAAGTTTCACCAGTTCAGGAAGAATAATATCGAGGAGTCCCGACTCACGAAGATAATAGAAACCGATGCTTGGATGAGGAGAGAGCATTATCTTGTTCATTTCTTCCTGAATGCGCTCACCGCTTATTATCTTCAAGCGGTCGGCATTACGACTGAGTGCCTCACGCGTTTCTTCCTCAATCTCAAAATTGAGCTGAGTGGCAAATCGCACACAGCGAAGCATGCGCAAAGGGTCGTCGGAAAAAGTGATATCTGGATCAAGAGGTGTTGCTATAATACGGTCTTCCATATCAAGAACACCATCAAATGGGTCAACGAGTTCACCGAAGCGATCACCGTTAAGACAAACTGCCAGCGCATTAATGGTGAAATCACGACGGTTCTGGTCGTCTTCAAGAGTTCCATCTTCAACATGAGGCTTACGGCTATCGTGACTATAGCTTTCCTTTCTGGCACCAACAAATTCCACCTCGGTATTCTTATATTTCACCTGAGCAGTTCCAAAATTGCGGAACACAGAGATATGAGCTTTCTTTCCTAAAATTTTCTTCAAGGCATCAGCCACACGTATGCCACTTCCAACAACAACCACATCAATATCGTTTGATGGGCGTTCAAGGAAAAGATCGCGCACGTAGCCACCCACTACATAACACTCGAAATGTAATGAATCTGCTGCCTCAGAAATTTTATGGAAAATATCTTTATCGAGTAACTTTGCCAAATCGGCATTCGTCAAATTTCTCATTTTTTAGCTCTAAATTTCTCTTAAACTGCCCTAAATTGCGTGCAAAGATACTAAAATTTAGACGTTTTTGCCCTATATTCTAACAGTTTTTTATATTTTTGTCAACATGAAAAAAATGATTTGGCTTTTAATTGCATCGTCGGTGATGTGCTGTTGCACAGAAACAGCCGATGAACAGGCTGCTCCTACAATGGCAGCTATTGAATCTTTATATAAATCAGGTAAATATGTTCAGGTGCTTGATTCAATACAGTCGTTGCGTCAGAACTACCCAACTGCAGTTGAAACACGAAAGAAAGCTCTACGCTATTGGCAGAACGCCTCGTTGAAAATGGCACAAAAAGACATTGCACACACCGATTCGGCATTACAATCAACAATAAAGAGAATAGACACTGAAACCGACCGCTACACACGTAACCTGCTTGGCGTGAAACGCGACTCGCTAAAAGCACGCTACGAAGCAATGTGCGGTGTGGTGCGCATGATACACATCCGTATGAAACAAAACAAATAAGCTAAAGCCAAAGCATTAATAACCTGCACATTTTGTTATTTCAATAGAAATAAGTAAATTTGCAGTCGGAAAAGTTTCGAAACAAATGAATATGTTAAATACAGAGGAACAGTTTAAGGACATAATGAAGGAATGCAGAAGTCTTTTTGAAAAGAAACTGCATGATTACGGCGCTTCATGGAGAATCCTTCGTCCCTCATCACTCACTGATCAGCTTTTCATAAAAGCTAAAAGAATACGTTCGCTCGAAATAACAGGCGCATCGCTTGTTGGTGAAGGTATCCGTCCTGAATTCATCGCTCTTATAAACTATGGTATTATCGGGCTAATTCAACTTGAAAGAAACTTTGTTGACTCGGTAGATATGGATGCAACCGAGGCTTTAGCTCTTTACGATGTTCATGCAAAGGAAAGCTACGAGTTGATGTTGAAGAAGAACCACGACTACGGTGAGGCTTGGCGTGATATGCGTGTAAGCAGCTACACCGACCTTATCCTTACCAAGATTGAGCGTGTGAAGGAAATAGAAAATATAAACGGCAATACTCTTGTGAGCGAAGGCATTGACGCCAACTACATGGACATCATCAACTATGCCGTGTTTGGAGCTATCAAACTGAAGGAGCAACAAGATTGAATACTGCAAAGAAAATAATCATCAATCTGTGTCGAATGGTTTTGGCACTCACATTTATCTTCTCTGGATATGTGAAAGCCATAGACCCTTTAGGCACGCAGTATAAGATAAAGGACTATATTACGGCTGCCAACATTGGTTTTATGCTGCCCGATTGGTCAACACTCTTACTGTCGATTGGTATTTCTGCCATAGAATTTGCCATAGGTATATTCATGTTCTTTGCTATACGCAGGCGTGCTACATCAAAAATAGCACTTATGTTCATGATTATCATGACAATAATAACTATTTGGTTGGCAATATTCAATCCGGTAAAAGATTGTGGATGTTTTGGCGATGCTATTCATCTGAGCAATGTAGAGACGCTGATAAAGAATATAGTGTTGCTCACATGCGCACTGTTTGTATTCAAATGGCCATTAGAAATGCCGCTCTCAATATCAAAGAGCAACCAGTGGATAGTAATAAACTACTCTATTCTATTCATTCTTGCAAGCAGCATATGGAGTTTGTACACACTACCATGGTTTGACTTTCGCCCCTACCACATTGGTGCCAACATCAAAAAAGGAATGACCATTCCAAAGGGAGCAAAACAACCAAAGTTTTCTACAACATTCATTATGGAGAAAAATGGAGAGCAGAAAGAATTTACTCTTGACAACTATCCTGACTCCACATGGACTTTCGTTGACAGCAAAACAACACAGATAAGTGAGGGTTATGTACCTCCAATACACGATTTCAGTATAACACTCAACAACGAAGACATCACCGAACAGGTGCTAAACCGCAAAGGATACACTTTCTTGCTAATTTCACCTCATTTGGAATATGCCGACGATGGGTGTTTTGGCGAGATAGATGGTGTTTACGAATATGCCACTGCACATAACATTCCATTCTATTGCCTAACAGCAAGTACACAAAAGGCTATTGCACACTGGATTGACATAACAGGAGCCGAATATCCATTCTGCACAACAGATGAAACAACGCTGAAGACAATAATACGAAGCAACCCAGGACTGCTGCTCCTGAAAAATGGAACCGTTATTAACAAATGGAGTCACAACGACCTACCCGACTTCCGTTTAATAAACGACAATCTGGAAGCAACGGTATATGGAAAAATACCTAAAGACCCTATTCCGGGAAAAATTCTCAGAATAATAATATGGTTTGTGCTTCCATTATTCATTCTGACACTTGCTGATCGTATGTGGGCATGGAGTAAATGGGTTAGAGAAAAAGAAAAAAAAGATAAAGACAAATTATATCAACTCTTTAAAAAAGAAAACAAAATGAGAAAGAAAATTGTAGCAGGTAACTGGAAGATGAACATGAATCTCCAGGATGGTATCGCTCTGGCAAAGGAGCTCAACGAGACACTCAAGGCTGACAAGCCCAACTGCGGCGTTGTCATCTGCACCCCATTCATCCACTTGGCATCTATCGCCCAGTTCCTCGACCAGGACATCANNTGTAGCAGGTAACTGGAAGATGAACGAGAACCTGCAGGAGGGCGTTGCTCTCGCAAAGGAGATTAACGATGCTTTGGTAGCTGATAAGCCAAACTG
The DNA here is from genome assembly GCA_002391185.1 of Prevotella sp. UBA4376. Taxonomy (GTDB): domain Bacteria; phylum Bacteroidota; class Bacteroidia; order Bacteroidales; family Bacteroidaceae; genus Prevotella. Next base: position 104 of record DGRY01000073.1, on the reverse strand, counting down.
TGATGTTATTATCTGCACACCATTCATTCACCTTGCAAAGGTTGCTGATGTTCTTGACCAGAACGTTGTAGCTCTTGGTGCTGAGAACTGTGCTGACAAGGAGA
>DGRY01000203.1 GCA_002391185.1 Prevotella sp. UBA4376 | reverse complement strand
TGAACTATTGCATCTTCATCATTGGTGACCCTGGAGCAGGAAAGAATGTGATAGAGAAATTCTATAAGAAGATTGCCGATCCGATGATTCAGTCTGACAAATGTCTTATTGATGCCGTGAACCGCTATAAAGAGGGACGAACAGAACGCACCACATCGACAAAGGCTCAGAAAGGCGAGGCGCTGAAAAGGCCTGTGGTGGGCATCAGGGTGCATCCTGCAAGAACGGCTACAGGTGAGTTTATTCGCCACATGAATGCTGCCATTGAGGAGGTGCAGGGAAAGCCTTTGAATCTGCATATGTTCTCGTTTGATGCCGAACTGGACAACGTTACCAAACAGAACAGGGGCGGTGACTGGAAAGACAGGGAGATTCTTGAACTGAAGGCTTTCCACAACGAGGAAGATGGACAGATGTATGCCAACCAGGAGTCGGTAACTGGTATGTTTAATGTGTTTTGGAACTTCATATACACTGGCACTCCTTATGCCTTGCACAGAAAGGTGAACCAACGCAATTTCGGTACTGGTATGAGCACCCGACTGGCTGTTATTCCCCTACCCGACAGGGGTTTGGCTAAACGACACCAGCAGGTGGAAGAGAATGCCAACGAAACTCTGAAGATGTGGGCTTACCGACTGGACAAGGTGGAAGGCGAACTGCCTATTGAGCCACTGAATGATGAAACCTATGAATGGCAGTCGGCACACATGGAGATTGCTGAGTTTAATGGCGACAAAGCCGACCGCACCCTGTTGAAGCGTATCCCCTACTACGGCATTGGTATCTCGCTGCCATTCATTCTTATGCGCCATTGGGATGAATGGCAGCAAAGCAAAACGCTGACAATGGATGATACCGACAAGCGATTATGTCGCTTGGCTATGGAGATACAATATAAATGCCAGCAGTTTTATTTCGGTGAAATGGCCTTTAACTATTTTGCTGATCAGAACAAGGAGTTTGTGCAGCGTCGCAGATCAACTCGATATAGTGAGTGTTTCCGCAAGTTGCCTGAAGTGTTTAAAACTCAGCAACTCATGGACAGCTTCAACTGCTCTCCTCCTGCTGCATCCCGAGCCATCACCCGATTCCTTAAGGATAAGGTGATTGAGAAAGTGAAATATGGTGTGTATAGGAAAGTGGTGAGTGAGTTGCCGTAAAGAATCAAGGTTAGAAAGCTAACTGTACACAAAAAATCCCCGAGATAGTTTTTACTATTTCGGGGAATTTTGTTATAATCGGAAATTCAGAATAATCGGAATAATCTGATTTCTCAGAATTCTTATTCTGGCTGCACAAACTTGTCGCCAGTATCCTTAATCAGCTTGCGAGCATAGCTCTCTGGATAACCAGGGCGTGCCACGCGCGAAGGCAAACCATATTTAGTGCGAGTGAACTTACCATCTTTCTCAGGACGAACAATCATATCGTTATATTTCACGATGAGATAGTTGCGAAGGTTCTTCCATGCAGTCATCATCTGCTGAGCTTTCTCGTTGCCATAGTTATTAAGATAGACAATGGCTGCCTCTGTACTCATTGCTGCAGCCTTTGCCTCTACAGCACTCTGAGCATCGAAATAGCTTTTCTCAAGACTATCGCGCACTTGCTCAAGACTGCCAAACATCTGGCTATAACGAGGATAAACAAAATTGCTAACGGCATTGCAGAGCCAGAAGGCGTTGTCGTCGCTATAGTTAAGACCATCGGCTCCTGGAGTGTTATAGCACACAGGACGCTCTGTGCTGTTGCAATAAACAGGAGTGAATGCCACCATGTTTGGATCATCGTTACCAAACCACAGGATACCACCTATATGGCGAGGAAGCCATGAACGCATCTGACTAACAAAGGTGAAACCTGTTTGCTGTGTACTTACAGGACGCTCATTGAAACATTTCTTGCCATCAACCTCGAAACTTAATGGTGTTGGGCGATAAGGCATCTGCCAAATGCCACCACCAATATCGCTACCATCGGCAACACTAAGAGGTGTGCCTTCGTAATGGTCGCGCATTGCCATCTCTACATCGTGAACACTAAGCTTGCGGAATGGAACACTCCACAAAGGCATATCCTCAGCATTAGGGTCTTTGCCCAATGCCCAAGGAAGATAACGGTCGAAACCTTTCACAAAGCGATTAAAGAACGACCATGCACGGGCATCGCAGAATCGGCGACCTGAGAAATCAGGGAAAGCATATACATTCTTCCAGTTGAAATTCTTGTCTTTTCCCTTGAACCAGCCCATCTTACGGGCATAGCTAACAACGTTCTTGCTTGTGAGCACCTCGGTGTTATACTGGCTGAAAACACCAATACGACTCTGGTTGGCATGAGCACAGATAGCATCATCAGGTATGCGAACAGCTACCCACACCACCTTATCTTTCTTATCGCCACCACAACCCTGCATTTCCATTATCCATGCCTCGTTAGGGTCGCAAATGGTAAAGGTTTCACCCTCACTACAGTAACCGTATTTCTCAACAAGAGTTGTCATCACACGAATGGCCTCACGGGCTGTTTTGCTTCGCTGAAGGGCTATATAGATGAGTGAACCGTAATCCAGAATACCTGTTGTATCAACCATCTCCTCACGACCGCCATAGGTGGTTTCGCCTATAGTTACCTGATATTCGTTGATGTTGCCAATAACATTATATGTGTGCAAAGCCTCGGGTATTTCACCATTATAGCGATTGGTGTCCCAATCGAAAACCTTGCGCATATCACCTTTCTTATGTGTGGCAGCAGGATAATGGCAAAGGTTCTGAAACATACCGTAGTCGTCGGCATTATACGAACAGATAACAGAACCATCTGCCGATGCCTTTTTGCCAACAATAAAATTGGTACACGAAAATGCTTTTGCCCCAACGAGCAAAAGCATTGCAAAAACTAATGAAAATTTCTTATACATACTTGAAAAAGATTAGCATGCCTTGAAACTCATGTCAAGTCCCTTAACACTATGTGTGAGAGCACCAACACTAATAAAATCAACCCCCTGTTCGGCATAATCGCGAATAGTGTCGTAGGTGATACCACCTGATGACTCTACTTCCAAACGATGATTGATAATCTCAACTGCCTTCTTGGTATCAGGCACACTAAAGTTGTCGAGCATAATACGATCTACGCCACCTTTCTTAAGTACACGATCAAGTTCGTCGAAGTTACGTACCTCTATCTCAATCTTAAGGTCAAGACCTTTTTCCTTCAGATAAGCATGACAACGGTCGATAGCATTCTCAATACCTCCAGCGAAGTCAACATGATTGTCCTTCAACAGAATCATATCGAAAAGACCAATACGATGGTTCATACCACCACCAATCTTTACTGCCTGCTTCTCTATCATTCTCAAGCCTGGAGTTGTTTTGCGAGTATCGAGAATATGGCAATTAGTGCCTGCTACACGCTCCACATACTTATGCGTCATAGTAGCAATACCACTCATTCGCTGCATGATATTAAGCATAAGACGCTCTGTTTGAAGCAAAGAACGAATCTTTCCTGTTACCTCAAAGGCAATATCGCCCTTCTTTACAGGCGTGCCATCAGTAATGAACACTTCCATTTTCATTGTTGGATCAAACTTATCAAAAACCTTCTTTGCAAGTTCAACACCAGCAATGATACCATCTTCTTTCACCAACAAATGGCTCTTGCCCATGGCATCCTCAGGAATGCAACACAATGTTGTATGATCACCATCGCCAATATCCTCAGCGAATGCCAACTCTATAAGTTTTTCTTCTAATTGATCTACACTTAACATAATATATTTTTTTTATTATTAATCGGAATAATCAGAAAACTCCTAACTCCTAATTCCTAACTCCTAACTCCTAATTCCTAACTCCTAACTTCTATCCTTCCCCCTCTCCACTCACACATAGGTAATTCTTCAGTAAACTCATAACAGTTCACTACTTTCCCGTCAACCAGTTCCACTACAGCTTGATGCAACACTCTGCCATCTGGTAGCACAACCTCATGAGCAGCTATTCGTTTTAAATCTCCTTTCATTGCCGTTAGATGTTCATATTGACAGACTGCTGTGGAAGCGGCATTCGCCTCTGTTCCATAGAATCAATACGAGCAGCATTAATACTATCCTGTTTCATCTTCTCAGGGTCTTGTTTCGGCTCTCGCATTCTGATAAGAGTGATATTCTTCAATATCATCAGTCGCAAAGTAGAAGAACTCTGTCCTGAAGGGTCGTTGCCTTTGTTTAGTATAAAGAAACCCTTTATCTCCTTTATTCCCAGATGATCATTGTCGGCAATGGTTACACGATAACTTATTGGCGATGACATGTGAACAGACTGAGTAGCCACACTATCGTTAGCAAACTTCACAGCAAGTACAGCAACACCATCACGCATACCATCTTGATAAATAAACTCGCTTTCAAAGTTTAGCATCAGCTGGTCGCCTTTATGGAAACTGGTATCAACAGGAATTTCGAAATTATACAGATTGAATGGCTCGTGAGGATCGAGAACCATAGTGCTAACACCTGTCCATACATTGGCAGTATCACCATTTAAACTAAAATCAGACATGCCTTTAGAAGACCCACCTAAGGCAACCACCTCGTCGTTCAACCTGTCTGACAAATGCTCATAGATTTTCTGCAGCTCCTCGGTGTGACGCAGATAATAAACCATTGACGAATCAAAAACAGCCTGAGAAACATCGTGCTTCTTCAACACAGCAGCACGATACATTCTTTCTTTATAGCCCTCATCAATACCCTCGTCTTGAGCCATAGCATCGGCAAGATGATAGTCGTAAAGCAAATCTTCCATCTCATTAGGAGACAGAACACCATCAGGAACAGAAGGCTTGCAGCCATTCAATACCAACGAGAATAATATAAGAACAGCTAATTTAATTCTCATGATCCTTATCCTTTCCTTTATTCAAAAGCTTCTGCAACTTTGAACCCTGATAAGCAGCCTTTATTGTAGGCATAACATTTTCAAGCTCTTTACTATAGAAAAGCAATAACAGCACAACACCCACAGAGATGTTGGCATCGGCAAAGTTGAATACTGGTGAAAAGAAAGTGTAATCACGTCCACCTATAATAGGCAACCACTCGGGCCATGTGGTGTGAAAGAGAGGGAAATAGAACATATCTACAACCTTTCCTTGCAGCAATGAAGCATAACCATCGCCAAAAGGCACGAGATGTGCAACAGAATAAGGGGTTGACTCTGAGAACATCAGTCCATAGAACAACGAGTCGAACACATTACCCAAAGCACCAGCAACAATCATTGATAGCACAACAATATAGCTTATTCGGTGGTTAGGGCGACGAATTTCCTTACCCATATACCAGCAAACTCCAACTATTGCTATTATACGCATGATGCTCAGGAACAACTTGTTGAAGAAAGTTATTCCATAGGCCATTCCATTATTTTCTACAAAAGTGATATAGAACCAATCTGTAATGTGGATTGATTCTCCAAGGCTCATATTCATCTTAACCTCTATCTTGATAACCTGATCAATAACCAAAATCACAAGTATCAAGATAAAGGCAAGATAACCATCTTTGAGATAATCTTTATCTCTTTTCATTGTTAGTTTTTAATTATTTATTGCGGGCTTCCTTTGAAGCAACACTAAGGGTTGCATGAGGAACGATACGTAAGCGTTCCTTAGGGATTAGCTCACCTGTGACACGGTCAACACCGTATGTCTTGTTTTCTATACGAATGAGGGCAGCCTCAAGGCCTTTGATGAATTTTTGCTGACGCTGAGCAAGCTGAATCATCTCCTCTCTACTCTGAATGCCAGAACCATCTTCCAACACCTTGTTATAGGTTGGTGATGTGTCATCAACACCATTGCTATCCTCGTTTGTTAACTGTCGCATCAGATTCTTATAATCACGATGCGCAACTTCCAACTTCTCATTAATAATTCCGCGGAACTCCTCGAGTTCTTCATCAGAATAACGTTTCTTGATTTCCATATGCATTAAGATTATAAGATTAGTACTATGGGCAGATTCCTTGCGGAACCTACCCCATTATACTAATTCTTTTCAACTTTAATATTCAGTTTAAAGTCGTCGAACTCTATCTCGCTACCGTCATTAGCAGCAATCTTGATGTCGTTAGCAAGTACCTGTGATTTCACAAGTTCGCCATAAGACTCAACAGCTGCTTCAACTTCTGCGTTTGGAGCAAGAGTTACAACTATGTGATCTGTAATTTCAAGGCCACTATCCTTACGGATATTCTGAATACGGTTAATAAGCTCGCGAGCCATACCTTCTTTCTTCAAATCGTCGGTAAGCTCTACCTCAAGAGCAACAGTAAGGTTACCCTCGTTAGATACGAGCCATCCTGGAATATCCTCAGAGATAATTTCTACATCGGCAGCATCAACAGTAACCTGCTGTCCATCAACATCAAAGCTGATATTACCTGATGTTTCGAGTGAAGCTATTTCTTCCTGACTGAGAGCACTCATCTTGGCAGCCACATTCTTCATGAGCTTACCAAACTTCTTACCCATCACACGGAAGTTACACTTAACCTTCTTAACGAGGAAGCCTGAATCCTCAACAAAGTTGAGTTCCTTAACATTAACCTCATTCTTTATAAGGTCGGCAACAGCCTCAATATGTTTCTTCTGCTCATCGTCAACAGCTGGCACCATAATCTGAGCCAATGGCTGACGAACCTTGATATTTACCTTTCTACGAAGAGCAAGCACCATTGATGTAATCTTCTGTGCCATACTCATACGAACCTCGAGTGCCTTGTCGATAGCATTCTCATCGGCTACTGGATACTGCTCCAAGTGAACACTCTCCAATGCTCCACCGAGATCCTTGTAAAGTTCATCGGCATAGAATGGTGCGAATGGAGCCATCAACTTAGCAACTGTCATAAGGCAAGTGTAGAGAGTTTGATAAGCACTCAACTTATCCTCACTCATTTCCTTACCCCAGAAACGTTTACGGTTCAGGCGCACATACCAGTTACTCAAATCGTCGTTTACGAAACTGTCGATGATTCGGCCTGCACGAGTAGGATCATAGCTTTCAAGCTGTTCCTTCACACCCTTAACCATTGTGTTAAGGCAAGAGAGTATCCAACGGTCGATCTCTGGACGCTTCTCAAGAGAAACCTGTTCTGCATCCTTGTCGAAGTTGTCAACATTTGCATACAGAGCAAAGAAGCTATATGTATTATATAATGTGCCGAAGAATTTTCTGCGAACCTCGTCAACACCATTTGGATCAAACTTGAGGTTATCCCAAGGTGCAGAGTTGGTCATCATGTAGAAACGAACAGCATCGGCACCATATTTGTTGATCATATCGAATGGGTTGGTTACATTACCCACATGCTTACTCATCTTGTTACCCTTGGCATCAAGAACAAGACCTGTAGAAATAACATTCTTAAAGGCTACCTTGTCGAATACCATTGTAGAGATAGCATGAAGTGTGAAGAACCATCCACGTGTCTGGT
>DGRY01000162.1 GCA_002391185.1 Prevotella sp. UBA4376 | reverse complement strand
AAGGAGATAGAAGAAGATAAAAGACTATAGTTTTTGAATATAAATTTATTTTAATGTTGAAAGGTTGTATTTTCATAACAAAAAGGGCGTTATTCATGAGAAATTATGTATCTTTGCCCACAATCATAATAATAAATACTCATGGCATATAATAGATTAACCGCGGCTGAAGCTGCTGCTCTTATCAATGATGGTGACTATATTGGCCTTGGTGGTTTCACTCCGAATGGAGTGCCCAAGGCTGTTTTTCGTGAATTGTCAAAGCGTGCTATTGCCGAACATGATGCAGGACGTCCCTTTCAGGTGGGAATATTAACAGGTGCCTCTTCGCTTCAAAGTGTAGAGGGCGACATGGCTAACGCTCACGCTATAAAATTCCGTGCTCCATTCTCAACTAACAAGGATTTCCGCACTCACACTAATCTTGGTGAGGTGGATTATGAAGACATGCACCTTGGACACATGGCAGAACGCTTGCGTCGTGGTTTCTATGGTGATGTTGAATGGGCTATAATAGAGGTTTCTGATATTGTTGAGGGCGACACACTATGCAAAGCAAGCCTTACTTCGGCAGGCGGTATTGCAGCAACTATTGCACGACTGGCTAAAAAGGTGATTCTTGAATTTAATCACTTCCACAATACAAATGCTCATTTTCTTCACGACTGCTTTGAACCTCTTGAATGTGGATTTGGCAGAGCTCCCTTCCCTATCATGAACTGTGGCGACAGAATAGGTAAGGACTACATTGAGATTGACCCAAAGAAGATTGTGGGTGTTGTGGATTGTAATATTCCTGAAGAGGCACGTGGCTTCAAAGATCTTACTCCAGAGACAAGTCAGATGGGATATAATGTGGCTGAGTTCCTTGTTGACGACATGAAACGCGGACATATTCCTCCTCAGTTCCTTCCTCTGCAGAGTGGTGTTGGAGCAACAGGAAATGCTGTTCTCAAGGCTTTGGGACAGAACCCTCGCATACCTCGTTTCGATGTATATTCTGAGGTTGTTCAAGACGCTGCCGTTGACCTTATCAAGAAGGGAACTATAAAGAGTGCTTCAGCCACAGCGATGACCGTTACCAACGAGTGCTTGCAGGATGTTTATGCTAATATGGACTTCTTCAAAGAGCATCTTGTTATTCGCCAGAGCGAGATTGCCAACTCGCCTGAGGTGATACGCAGACTGGGGGTTATAGCATTGAACACAGCCATAGAATGTGATATTTATGGAAACGAGAACTCAAGTCATATATGCGGTTCAAAACTGATGAATGGCATCGGTGGTTCGTGCGACTACGAGCGCAACGGATATATAAGCATCTTCACAACGGCTTCAACAGCCAAAGACGGTAAGATAAGCGCCATTGTGCCTATGTGCAGTCATGTTGACTCTACCGAACACGATGTTGATGTTATTGTTACCGAACAAGGTGTTGCCGACCTGCGTGGAAAGGGTCCTCTTCGTCGTGCTCACGAAATTATCGAGAACTGTGCGCATCCAGACTATCGCCCAATTCTTCGCGAGTTCTTGCGTATTGCCGACAAGGGACACGAGCCTGAGTCTATGCGTGCAAGCTTAGCTTTCCACGACACATTCCTGCGTAAGGGAGATATGAGACTTACTGACTTCTCGGAATACCTGTAAAATGCGCGTGCAAGCACGCTAAATGATAAATAACAAATGAGAAATGAGAAATGAAAAATGAGAAATAGAGACTTTTTAGCACTTGTTGCATTGACATTTGCCATGAATTCACAGGCGGGATTTGCTGGTGATATCAACGTGAAGAAATTCCGCTATACAGGGTCTGTGGAATTGAAGAAACCTGTGCTTGTGGACACTATAAACATTGAGAAAAAGAAGTTTGATGCAGAAATGCTGCTGAAAACTCCTATGAGTATTGCTCATGCTGACAAGGGGCAGATTTATTCAGGGGCAGTTATTCCTGAAACAAAAACTGATTATGCCCTTAACCTGTTGCAGTTTCGCCTTGTTAATAGCGCTTACACAAAGGCAAAAATAAGCGTAGGCAAACTGAAACACTACGAAATTTATGTTGACGGCGAGAAAAGTGACGGCAATGTTACATTAACTCCTAATGCTCATAGTGTGGTTATCAAATACCTATCACAAAAGGGCGACAAAGATTCACTTGATGTAAAGGTAACTGCTGATAACGAAAAACTGCTAACCGTTGACAATAGCAACGAACGCCTATATTCGCTATCTGATGTGATGAACGGAAAGCAGATACGCAGTAATGAACTATCGACCGACGGCAGATATATCATAGTTGCTTCAAGTAATGTTCTTGATGCTAAGACCACAAGATGGACTTGGGAAATAAAGGATTTAAAAAACAACAATACTATTGTTGAAACCAGCAACAACATTTCGTGGATGCCAAACAGTAACAAATATTATTTCACACGCAAAGGAACTGCAGGACGCGACCTTGTTGTGGTTGATGTGCAAAATGGAAAAGAAACCATTATAGCAAGAAACCTTCCTGAAGGCAGTTTTCGTTTCTCACCAAAGGGCAATTACATTGTTATGGAGGTTGAAGATGAGGGTGCCAAGGATGATAAGGATGTGCACCAGTATATCGAGATGGACGACCGACAACCTGGGTGGCGCGACAGATCATCGCTGTTGCTTTATGACCTGAATACGGGTATTGCACAACCTCTTACCTACGGCTATCACAACACATCGTTGCTGGATATATCACGTGATGGAAGATATGTTCTTTATCAGGTTTCGAAATCCCACCTGAGCGGTCGCCCAACAACTGTATTCTCTTACTATATGCTTGATGTGCAGACAATGCAACAAAGGTGCCTTGTAAAAGATGATGGCTTTGTTGCTTCGGCAAAGTTATCTCCCGATGCCAAATATATTGCTGTTGCCGGCTCACCTGAATGTTTGGGAGGAATAGGTAAGAATGTTCCTGAGGGAATGACTCCAAGCATGTATGACTATCAGCTTTATGTTGTTGACTGCAACACAGGAAAAGCCAAGGCTCTTACAAAATATTTCAATCCAAGCATAAGCGATATGGATTGGAACGCTTTTGATGGAAAGATTTATTTCACAGCTCTGGACAAAGACTACCAGCGCCTTTATTCTGTTGACATCAAGAGTGGAAAAATAAGTCAGATAAGAGAAACCGAAGACCTTGTGAATGATTTTTCTATGGCTGACAAAAATGCTGTTCTTGCATATATCGGACAGGGAGCTAACAATTCTGACCGTCTTTACAAAATTGACTTAAAGAGCGGAAAAAAAACGCTTATTGAGGATGTGAACCCTGAAAAGCTGAATGGTGTGACATTGGGCGAATGCAAAGCGTGGAATTTCATTAACTCTCGAGGCGACACCATATACGGACGCTACTATCTGCCACCACATTTTGATGCCACCAAGAAATATCCAATGATAGTAAACTATTATGGCGGTTGCTCTCCTACAAGCAGAAACTTTGAAAGCCGTTACCCTCATCATGCGTATGCCGCTCAAGGATATGTGGTTTATGTGGTTGAACCAAGTGGTGCTGCCGGCTTTGGACAGGAGTTTGCTGCACGACACGTGAATACTGCTGGTGAAGGACCAGCACAGGACATCATAGAGGGTACTAAAAAATTCTGCGAAGAACATAGTTTTGTTGATGCAAAGAAAATTGGATGTATAGGTGCGTCGTATGGTGGCTTTATGACACAGTATCTGCAAACAAAGACCGATATCTTTGCAGCAGCCATATCACATGCAGGAATAAGCGATCACACCAGCTATTGGGGTGAAGGTTACTGGGGATATAACTATAGCGAAGTGTCTATGGCAAACAGCTATCCTTGGGCAAACAAGGAACTGTATGTTGACAGAAGTCCGCTATTCAACGCCGACAAGATTCACACTCCACTACTGTTCCTGCACGGAACAGCTGACACCAATGTGCCTGTTGGAGAAAGTATTCAGATGTACACAGCCCTGAAACTGCTTCAACGCCCTACTGCTCTGGTTGTTGTTGAGGGAGAAAACCATCACATCCTTGATTACGAAAAGCGTGTGAAATGGCAGAACACCATCTTTGCATGGTTTGCAAAATATCTGAAAGATGATGCAAGCTGGTGGAATTCTATGTATGACAAAGTACCGGAATAATGAATGTGGAATGTGGAATTATGAATGTTGAATTGGTTGCCCTGCGGGCAATAAAGAATTATGAATTTACTAAAGTTTCGCAAATGAATTTATTTGAGATTTTAAAAAGAAGAAAATGTGTATGAATGGAATACGGCTCAGAATGAGCCTATAATAATATTGATGTTTGGGCTTTTAGAAAGCATGCTTTCAAGGCCCAACATCAATATCATTATTCTC
>DGRY01000026.1:916-20445 GCA_002391185.1 Prevotella sp. UBA4376 | reverse complement strand
AAAAAAGGAATTTCTTAGGTCCCCACACATTTTCAACCACACAACCAAACATCCACAGCGCAAACATATTAAAAAATATATGCTCAATATTAGCATGCATGAACATATAGGTTACGAGCTGGTAAACTCTAAAATCAGAAGCCAGAAAAAAATGAAGTCCGAGGACATCATTAAGATCAAGAGGTAGGCCTCCTGAAAAAACAACCGACTTCAACGCAAACGTAGCAAGAAAAGCCAGTACGTTGATGATAAGCAGATTCTTTGTTATAGTTGGTATTCTCAACATAATTTCAATTTCTTCGTGAACATTAAATATGGACACAAAATTACTAAAAATATCATGTAAAACCACGCAAATAGGGCTTTTAAGCACAATTTTTCGCATTTTCAATATTTTTTTTCCATTTTTTTTTGAATTATAAAAGGAAAAAACTATATTTGTCATCAGAAAAACGAAAAACAGTTTAATAAATAATCATTTTTAATCATTAAAATTATGAACAAGACAGAATTAATCGACAAGATTGCAGCTAATGCTGGTTTGAGCAAGGCTGATTCTAAGAAGGCATTGGACGCAACTGTAGAGGCTATCAAGGCTGCTCTCGTTGCAGGTGACAAAATCCAGCTCGTAGGTTTCGGTACTTTCGCCGTTTCTGAGCGTCCTGCTCGCCAGGGTATCAACCCAGCAACAAAGCAGAAGATTACAATTGCAGCTAAGAAGGTTGCTAAGTTCAAGGCTGGTGCTGAGTTGGCAGATGCTGTTAACAAGTAATTGTCAGATTTTTATCAAAATAAAAGGCGGCTCTAAAGAGTCGCCTTTTTTCTTGACCTCTCCCCCCGCCCTCCCCTTCTGGGAGGGAGTTTCACTCCGTTCATAAGCCTATCGGTTACTCTATTAGTTACTGAGCTTGCGAAGCTCCCTCCTAGAAGGGGAGGGCGGGGGAAGAGCTCGTCTTTTTCCTCAACCTCTCAATTCCCTTCTCCAAACTTTCTGTTGGTTCTATGATATTATATTTATCCCAAAAAGCAGAATCACTAAATAGTTCAACTCTATCATAGAGCGACTCGTAGTTAAGAAACATCTGGCGCCCTCTCACAGGCCTTACATTCTCTGTCTGTAAATCCGTAACAACCATTTCCGATATAACATGATAAGGCGAGGAGAAAAGTTTGCGCTTCCAATCACATTTAAAGCTTATATCCGTGCGAATATAACCTAAGAACAGACGTCCCGCATTATCATAACGATAATCGATAGTAATATTGAACTCACGTGGACGAAACCTCACACCAAAAGGTTTCCTTTCGAGCATAAATCGAATAGCATTTTCTCTGTCGCTCATGTCAAGCTGCAATTCAATATGCCGTATAGCAAGAGTACTCACGTCAATATAAAAATCCCCCATGAGCAAAGCAGTCTCAGCCTTTATCTTCGGCTTTATAGTAATAATAACTTCGTTACGTCCATCTGAAGTGTTAGGAAACGGGCGCATAGAAAACGAATAATTGCTTAAGTGAGTAAGATTGAGCAAATAGCTTCTGTTTTTTACTATATCGAGGTTTATAGGTATTACAGGCCCACCAGCAATCTTCGCCCCAAGAGTATCCTTATGACTTGTAGAAATGAGCCTTCGAGCTTTTCTTATAGCTACTCTGTCGTTAGCAATCTCATGGCTATAAGATGTTTTATACATATCGGTCACAGCCTCAGCCACATATATGAACCTGCTGCCTTTGCGTGTCATCTCACGATAGAAACAACTTTGAAGAGATGGCGTCATAAGATAGTTTTCGGGAATATTACGTATTGCCAAAGCAAGGATGTCATGAGGATCACCAACAAGAAGTTCATTCAGAAAAATTGATTTTGAAAAGAGTTTCACCTTCAGCAACTTACCAGATTCCACATTAACAGTTTCCGTTTGATATCCAAGATGAGAAACAATCAACTTACTAACAGACTTTGGGATTTTTATAGTAAAATAACCATCTTCGTTTGAAACCGTAGCTATATGACTACCCGCAACTACCACAGATGCTGCGCTTATAGGCTTGCCACTCTCGTCTATAACCTTCCCACGAACAGCTATAAGTTCCTGAGCTGCTGCAACAATCGTTGCAAACACAAACGCAAATAATACAATTAGGCGTTTCATAGGCTCATGTTTTTAGTTAGATTTATGTTACCATCACTTCGCAAATATAATAAAAATATTCATAATTTGTTCATTTCCAGCTAATTTAATTGAATTAAAAAACAGCTCGCTAAATTAGTGAAACACTATGGTGGTACAAAAGTACTGGTACACTATGGTGGAAATAGTGCTAAACGTTAGGGACTTCTCGACAAATTACACAAGGCGGTTTCAAAGTGCTACATGCCGAGGATATTGAGAATATCTACAAAATGGCAAGAAAATAAAAAAAGTTAGGAGTTAAGAAATAGAAGTTAGGAGTTAAGTATCAACAGAGAACTCCTAACTCCTAACTTCTATCTACTAACTCATAACTATTTTAACCTATATGTAACACCAACGCTACCGAAAATAGGATAAAGTTTGTCATCCATAACCTTAAAATCTTTATGATGAACACCACTTAATCCCCAGCTAAGATCAGCATAAACACCAAAATTATTTGTTAGGAGCCAATCACAGCCTAAGGCAACACCCCATTGCAAACGACGCATATCATCAGAAAAATCATAATCACCTCGTTCACCTTCTTTTTCTCCAATATTAACCTTAGCACCTGTAGGATTTCCTACACGCAGATAACCATTATGTGCATATCCACTAAAGCTCTTTGAAACAAGAACAGAAGCATAAGGCCCAAACTTTAAACGAATGTTATCGCCAAAGTTATAAGTGGCCTGCACTGGAATGGAAAACATCCATTCAGACACCTTCGTGGTAACATCGCCTGTGAAACGACCTTCAAGATGCTGTCCACCTTTCACAATAGCTGTATGATAGTTTTTTACGCGAGCGTCTTCTTTCATCCCTTTGTTTTCAAAGAGCAAAGACAACATCACACCCCAATGAGCATCCAAACATTTCTGGGCATCAACACCTATCTGAACATTAGGCTGTAACGTATAGCTATTTAACTTGCGAATTTCGGCCGGCATACCTATAGGCGCCGTTCCACCTATATTATAACCTAAACGAACATCATAAACCATTCCATCAAGAAAACCTTCAGCGGAAACATTTGCTGACAATACAAGCATCAGTATGCTAAGAATAACATTCTTCATTTTTAAAATTCCTCCTTCTGACAAATTACACGTACTTTATCTATACACAATGTGCTACCTGGCGCTCCTCGGAACAAAGCTCCATCCTTACTTGATGAAAAGACGATAGCAAGACTATAGCCTCTACTTTCGAGCAAGTCAAGATTAAGGTCACTCAAATACTTAAACTCTACTTCAAAGGCTGTCCACTCAGAAACAGGTTTTACATAGCCCATATCAGCTATAGCAATTATATAAGGACTGCTAAGAATGTCTTCGCCATTCAAGCACACTTCATTACCTTCGGTATCATAATGACGACGATACAGAACAGAATAAACGGCGGCACTATCAACACGATTAGCATCAACACTAAGATCCTTGTTCCAGAACTCATTACCAGGAGCATACTTATAGTAACCAACAAACTTAATAGGCTTGCGAGTAAAAGGCTTACCCATCAAGGTTGCATGAAGAGGATCCATAACAGCATTCTCCATATCAAAAGAACCGAGGAAAAGGTTTCCTGCCGCTATTCCCATCTGCATCATGGCACCAAGAGCACCTGTACTTTTGGTTTCTAACTTCACAGCTGCACCATCATAACCATTAGGCAACATTACAGAAGGAAACGCTTCGGCTGGTTGACCATAGGCAGTAATAGAGAAACCAACATTTCCTGTAGCCCAATCCTTTGTAAGACTACCATTTTCCTGTCGAAAGTTCCAGGCATAGAATTTTGGCATCCCCTCTCCTATAGAGTCGAGATAATATTCCTCAAAGTCACACTTCAAAGTGTCGTTAACCATCAATGGGGAAGCATCGAAACTAACATTATAAATGCGTTTCCAATCTCCATCCTGAGATGTAACGGTATAGGCTACAGGTCCATTTGAAAAGTCGTGAACAGAACCATTTTCAGGAGAAACTGTTGCACCTTCGCTCAACTTGAATCTTACAGCAACAGCTGACAAATCAGCCTTACGCTTCACATGGAAAACAACAGTATTATTCGTTGAAATAACACTCTGCTGAGAATCAGCAATACTATAGAAATAATCCCCTGGATTATCAACAGACACAGATACATTTTCAATATCTGCTTCAGAATTTAAAGGCTCATCCTTAAAACACGATGCCAATGTAGCCACATAAAGCAACAAGAACATCGCTCTAACAATAATTTTCATTCTACTAAATTTGATATTTGTATTTTTTACAATCTTTTTAATGCGACAAAGGTACAAAAAAAACTTAATTTGCAAGATACAAACACACAAAAAAGGCATACTATTCCACAATGGAACAACATGCCTAATATTATTGTTATAATCTGATAATCAATCTATTTCTTGTTTTTTCTCTGCATCATGCTTCATAAGCGCACGCTTGATGAAGAACGAAACAAAGAGGCCCAAGCCAATACCTGCTGCTATTGTAATCCACAAACCAATATCAGGAATCCTCATAAAGACTGCTTCACCAATCGCAGCACCTTGGAATAAATCGTGCCCGAATAGCGTTTCACAATCTCAGCATAGCATTTAGTATCACCATGCTTTATTATTCGCTCTATAATTTCCTTGTCTTCCATTTATTTTATTTAGTTTCAGTTAATAGACAACGAAGTTACACAATTATTACAAGAAAAATAGAGTTTTTTTTAGGAAAAAGTACAAAAATATTTATATTCTTGGGATAGATACCCATACCATACACAATATAGACGGATTATAGAGGCATTATAAAGGAATTATAGGTGAAAATATAGTATATAATACACATGAAACAAGAGTAAACAACATTACAATACGAAAAAAGCCTGACTGCATAAGCAATCAGGCTTTTTCGTTGTCCCAGGCGGATTCGAACCACCACTGACAGAACCAAAAACTGTAGTGCTACCATTACACCATAGGACAATCGTTTTTGCTGAATTTTATTTCAACTGTGCAAAGGTAGTGGATTTTTATGCCACTACCAAATGTTTTTTCATTTTTTATTGCTTTTAATAGCTCAAAAAGCAACCAACAATCTTTTTTTTACTTAACAGTAATGAGATAATAGTTCTTCTTACCTCTCTGAACAAGCAAATATTTGCCATCAATAAGATCCTCGGCTGTTACAGGCTGATCGAAAGCTGTAAGCTTCTCTTTATTCAAAGAAACACCATTACCCTTTACCAGCTTGCGCATTTCGCTCTTTGAAGGGAAGATATCCCAACCCTCCTGACAGAACACATCAACAGCAGGTTGCCCAAGCTGATCCTTTGAAAGATCATAGTGAGGAACATCCTTGAACACATCATTAAGAGTAGCCTCATCAAGAGCTGCAAGAGAATCCTTTGTTGCTTTGCCAAAGAGAATATTTGATGCTGCAATAGCCATATCAAGATCTTCCTGAGAATGAACCATTACTGTTACCTCCTCAGCCAAACGCTTCTGAAGAATACGACGACCAGGATCCTGCTTGTGCTCAGCAATAAGAGCCTCGATAGTTGGCTGATCAAGGTCGGTAAATATCTTGATGTAGCGCTCTGCATCATCATCGCTGACATTAAGCCAAAACTGATAGAAAGCATAAGGAGTAGTGCGGTTGCGGTCGAGCCAAACATTACCACTCTCGGTCTTACCAAACTTCTTACCATCAGCCTTTGTGATAAGAGGACAAGTGAGACAGAAAGCCTCTGCATCATTACCCAAGGTGCGACGGATAAGTTCTGTACCAGTAGTCATATTACCCCACTGGTCGTTACCACCAAGCTGCAAACGCACACCATATTTCTGATATTGGTAAAGGAAGTCGTAGCCCTGAAGGAGCTGATAGGTAAACTCTGTGAATGACAAACCATCACGAGCCTCACCGTTCAAACGCTTCTGAACAGAATCCTTAGCCATCATATAGTTTACTGTGATGTGCTTACCTACCTCACGAGCAAAATCGAGGAAGGTGAAGTTCTTCATCCAGTCGTAGTTGTTTACAAGTTCAGCCTTGTTAGGCTCTGTGCTATCAAAATCAAGGAACTTGCTCACCTGCTTCTTGATAGCCTCTTGATTATGAAGCAGAGTAGCCTCATCAAGAAGATTACGCTCCTGACTCTTACCTGAAGGGTCACCAATCATACCAGTAGCACCACCAACAAGCAGATAAGGCTTATGTCCACAACGCTGCAGGTGACGAAGCATCATGATACCACAAAGGTGACCTATGTGAAGAGAATCGGCTGTAGGGTCAGTACCTAAATATGCAGAAACGAGATGCTCCTGCAGATACTCTTCTGTACCAGGCATGATCTGAGCCAGCATACCACGCCATTTCAATTCTTCAACAAAATTCTTCATTTTTTCTTTATTTCCAAAAGCCTTAGTATAAAAAGACTTTATGAGTTTTTATATAAAGTTATTGGGGCGCCTTAAGAAGGACAACTTACGGAACTGGATCGTAACCACTTCCACCCCATGGATTACATCTTAATATTCGCCAGATAGCAAGAATAAAACCTTTTACAGGACCATGTTTTAATAATGCCTGTCGAGCATATTCCGAGCATGTAGGAGTAAACCTGCACGAAGGAGGAGTATAAGGAGTAATGAACTTCTGATAGAACAGAATAGGCAACACAAGAGCCCATGTGAAAGGCAAGCCCATGTAATGCAATATTTTCTTCAAACGATTCATAGCTTTTCTGCAATACGAGTTAGCAAACGAGCCACACACGAATCAATATCTACACTATCATGAAGATTATCATCAAGCCATATAAACGAGAGCAAAAGAGCCTTATCTCCTTCTGAAGCCTTATCCCAAAGAACATATTTGTGCTTGCGATAGGCTTCGCGTATCTGCCTTTTCACCCTATTGCGCTTAACAGCCCGCTTAAAATGTTTCTTAGGAACACTTACAAGCATCTGAATTTGAGCTGCATTAGGCTGAGGTTCCACAAGACGATACACAACTCTAATAGGAAAAGCCGACATAGAACTGCTGCCCCCCCCGGTAAAAAGCGTATCAATAGCTTTCTTGCTATTAAGTCGCTCAGCCTTTCTTAGAGTTATTGTTGTCAACGAATATGTATTTTTACTTATTGTTCTTCTTAAGATAATCCTTAAGCGCCATTGTCATAGAAGGGAACTTCTGTGATGGAGCTTCAAGATCAAGACGCAAGCCCTGAGCAACAACCTCCTTAGCTGTAGCCGGACCAAATGCAGCAATCTTGATATCACCTTGCTTGAAATCAGGGAAATTCTGGAACAAAGCCTTTACACCTGTAGGACTAAAGAACACAAGCATATCATAATCGAAAGCTGCCTTCTCCTCTTCTGTAAAGTCATTGCTTACGGTGCGATACATGACACACTCGGTGTGATTAATCTTCTTTGCATCAAGCATCTCCTTGATATCATCATTATGCACACTACTTAGAGGAACAAGATATTTCTCTGTTTTATGCTTAGCCATCAAAGGAACTAAATCCTGAATTTTTCCTGTTTCTCCAAAGAATACTTTACGCTTGCGATACTGCACATACTTCTGAATGTAAAGCGCAATAGTCTCTATAGGACAGAAATACTTCATGTCTTCAGGAATGGTAAGACGCATCTCTTTTGCAAGTTTGAAATAGTTATCAATAGCATGACGAGATGTGAAAACTACTGCAGTATGTTCCAGGATACTAACTTTCTGCTGACGAAACTCTCTTGACGATAAACCCTCCACCTTAAAGAATGGACGGAATACCAAGTCAACACCAAATTCCTTCTCTATATCAAAATATGGAGAACGTTCGCTGGTTGGCTTTGGCTGTGACACCAGAATCTTCTTTATCATTGTACGTGTCCTAATAATTTACTTTCAAATAACTATTTGCGGTAATCATTACCCCCAACATGCTAAGTAAGGGCATGATTTCAAGGGCACAAAAGTACAAAATATTTTGCAGAAACCGCCCATTTTGACGGAAAAAGATGATATATGTCTTGAAGAATGTCAGAACTTTGGACAAAACGATAACAACAAGGGTATAAACAGCCACTGTTTTTATTGCCATATCAAAATAAGCAAGTAACATTACGGCTGGAAACAAAAGCAATCCCGTGGACGAAATTATAAATAAAAATGATTTAAGCCATTGCTCATTCCTACCCTTATCAAAGAACACCATATTAGTCAAGAAATACATCATGAACTTAAAAGCGTAATAACATGCAAACATGGCACCATAGATGCCTATCACCTGATATTGTTCAAGCACATACGTATCTGAGCTTACAGAACTAGTGTAAAAGAAAAACACGAGAGCCTGCAACAAACTGGTCTGCAAGACTAAGAACAACTGAAAACGCAATTCTGAGGCTGTTTCTGTAACAGCGGTAGTCTTTCCATGTTGCACATAAAAGAACTTCTTCACCTGTCGCTCTATAAAACCTCGAGAAACAGAATAAGCTGTCAAGGTAAGCACAAAACAGCCAAGAAGAATGCTGGTAATAAGATTATCACCAGCAATAGTATATGGAATAGGGTCACCCGATACCCCTTGTCTCCCCCCCGATATTTCAGGATGAAAAAGCGGAGATTTTGAGAAATACGAGTGTTTATAGTATTGTGGAAGAGAGACATCACGAAAACTCTTTCCAACTGACTGTCCAGGTAAATGAAGAGTATCAGGCCGTGAACTCCAATGAATCTCAGAAGGAGTGATATTTGCCTGAATAGCAGAATCCTGCTGTTGGGGCGTAGCATTACGCGGCAACCAACTCAGCACTTGAGCAGGAGTTGGCTGTCGATGAACTTTTGGAGTCTGCACATTTGCAGAATCCGAAAGTCCCCATAAAGAATGCGATATAGAATCTGTTTGAAACATTAGAGAGCGAATGCCTCCTTGATTTCATTAACTTTATCAAGCTTCTCCCATGTGAAAAGCTCTACATTCATAACCTTTGTCTCGTGATATCGACTTGTGAATGTCTTGGAAACGACTTCGTTCTTACGTCCCATGTGACCATAAGCTGCAGTCTCAAGATAGATAGGCTGACGAAGCTTTAAAGTGCGTTCAATTGCCTTTGGACGAAGATCAAAATGACTCTTTATCCATTCAGCAATCTCACCGTTGCTCATTTTAACGTTGCTACGGCCATAGGTATCAACAAATACGCTTACTGGCTCAGCAACACCAATAGCATAAGCCAACTGAACAAGCATCTCGTCAGCTACACCTGCAGCAACCATGTTCTTAGCGATATAACGTGCTGCATAAGCTGCAGAACGGTCAACTTTTGAAGGATCCTTTCCTGAGAATGCGCCACCGCCATGAGCACCTTTACCTCCATAGGTATCAACAATAATCTTACGTCCGGTAAGACCTGTATCACCATGAGGGCCTCCGATAACGAATTTTCCTGTAGGATTAACGAAATACTTAATATCATCGTTAAACAAAGAAAGAACCTTATCTGAGAGTTGAGCCTTAACACGAGGCATAAGAATATTTAGAACATCTTCCTTTATCTTTGCGAGCATAGCTTCATCATCGTCCATAAATTGGTCGTGCTGTGTAGATACGACGATAGTATCTATGCGTTGTGGAATATTGTCATCACTATACTCTATTGTTACCTGGCTCTTTGAGTCTGGACGCAGATAAGTCATTTCCTTACCTTCCTTGCGTATATCAGCAAGCACACGCATAATGAGGTGAGCAAGGTCAAGAGTTACAGGCATATAGTTCTCTGTTTCATTACAAGCATAACCAAACATCATTCCTTGGTCGCCTGCGCCCTGATTTTCTTCCTCTTCACGAGAAACTCCACGATTGATATCATCGCTCTGCTCATGAATTGCTGTAAGAATACCACAGCTGTTGCCATCAAACTGATATTCTGCCTTAGTGTAACCAATCCTGTTAATAGTTTTACGGGCGATGGTCTGCAAATCAATATATTCCTTTGAGCGCACCTCACCCATAATAACCACCTGACCTGTGGTATCAAAAGTCTCTATAGCGCAATGAGACTCTGGATCATAAGCCAAGAACTGGTCGAGCAACGCATCTGAAATCTGGTCGGCAACCTTATCAGGATGTCCTTCTGAAACTGATTCTGAAGAGAACAAATATGACATATATATAATCTTTAATTTTATTAATACCTTATTGAATGTGCAAAGTTACTACTTATTTTTGATTGCGCAAAGGGAAAACACGAAAAAAGGCGGATATCGTGCTGATATCCACCTTTTTATATGTTTTAAAGTTACCCTTATTTTGCCTCTTCAGGAAGCATTGCAATGGTAATCTTATTGGCGTTTTTCAAGAACTCTTTCATGAAAGCACTAATCTTTTCTGGTGTCTGGCTTTCAATAAGAGTTTTGTTGTTTGAATTCAAGTCAAAGCCATAGCGGTCGTAGGCTGTGATGATGCTAAGCCAATAACCGTTGGTCTTGAGAGCATCGTCCAACTGCTTAACCATAGCCTTCTTAACCTTGTCAAGCATCTCGGCATCACATTTCTCTGCCAAGTTTGGAACTTCATCGTCCATAATCTTCATGGCAAGTTCCTTCTTCTCTGGTTTCATAGGACAAGATGCGAGAACATAAGCACGACTTCCGTCTTCGTCATAGCCAAATGCGCCTTGTGCACCACATGAATAAGCTGCACTTGCCTCCTCACGAATCTGCTTCAGATAAACCATAGAGAGTATTTCTCCTGCAATACTTGCCTGAATTTCACGTTCCTGATTCCACTCCATCTTGTTGTTTGTCCATATCTTCAGGCAGTTAGCCTTTGGAGTTTCCATCTTGCGGTTGAAGATATTATCAACATTTTTGTTGGTCATATCAGCCAAGCGATGTCCCTTAGCAATCTTTTTCTTTGTAGGCAAGGCACCCAGATACTGACAGATGAGTGGACGTATTGTCTTCTCGTCGTAATTACCAATAATAGTGAATGTCCAGTCCTTAGCGCTTGCTGTATTTTCCTTGGCAATCTGCAGAATACGGTCGTAAGAAACCTCACCAAGACGTTCAAGAGTTATAGGAGCAACATATGGATTATGATCATAGAGTGTTCCTGTAACAGAATCCTGGAAAGCCACCTCTGGTGAGAGATTGCGGTTCTTCAAGCTTATTTCTGTTGACTTGATAAGATTGTTGTATGATTCTTCGTCCTTCTTGATATTTGTGAAGTGCAGATACAACAACTGCAACATTGTTTCTACATCCTTTGGAGTAGAGTTTCCTGATGCATTCATATACTTAGCTCCCATAGAGATTCCAGCAGAAGCAATCTTGCCGGCAAGAGCTTTTCTAAGTTCGGTATTTGAGAAATTACCCAAACCACTTGCACCAATAACGCTATTGAACATATTGACGTTCACATAGTCATTAAGTCCATAGAGCGACATACCGCCATTACCACGACCTGTGAGAATCACTTGATCTTTCTTGTAGTCGGTCTTCTTGAGAATAACTCTAACACCATTAGAGAGTGTAAGCTCGGTATATCCAAACTTGTCATTCTTCTTCTCGCTCTTGATTTTTCCAGCCTTAGGAAGTTTTGAAAGAATAGGTTCATTCTTTACATTATCAACATAAGCAGAAATATTTTCTGCACGAGCCTCGTTCAAGGCCTTTACAAGCAGTTCCTTTGTTGGATAAACATTTCCTTCTTTCTCGTTGTTGAAATTAAGGATAACGATATTGCTGTCGTTCTTCAAGAACAATTCCTTCATCACTTCATTTACAGCCTCTACAGGAATAGCAGGAACAATCTGCTTGTAAGCCTGATATTCATAATCTATACCAGGCATAGGCTCGCTTTCAAGGAAATGAGCAAGACACTCATTGTAGAACTGGCTGTTGTAACGCTTGTCCTTGTTGCTATACATCTTGTCAAGAGAGCTCATGAATGATTCCTTGTAGCGATCGTACTCGGTAGCTGTGAAACCAAATTCAGCAGCACGACGAGCCTCAACGGCAACAGCTTTGAGAGCAGGAGCAACAAGACTCATATCCTTAGGAGTAGCGCTCAACTCAAAAGCATCCTTTGTCTTAGCAAATATATAATCGCCATAACCAGCGCCTGCTTCTACATAAGGACAGTTTTCTTTTTGAGCAGCTTCTGCTAAACGCTGGCTAAGCATAGAGTTTGCTGCACCAAGAGCAAACTGATAAACAAAATAATCAAGTCGCCCTTTCAACGAATCAGGATATACATCATGCTTCATAATCAGTTCTACAGACGAAGCCTGATACTCCTTATCCTTGTCAATAATAACTATTGGTTCTGCTGTATCTGGAACTTTCTCATCAACAATAGGAGCCTCGTTCTCAGGATTCTTGATTCCTGCAAAGAGTTTCTTTATTTCTGCTTCTACATGGTCAACATCAACATCTCCTACAACGATAATTCCTTGGTGAGATGGATGATACCACTTGTGATAGTAATCAACAAGTTCCTTTCGCTTGAAATTGTCAACAACACTCATCAAACCAATTGGATAGCGAAGTCCATACTTGCTACCAGGATAGAGAGCAGGAAGATTGCGTTCAAACATACGGCTTGATGCACTTGTACGCAAACGCCACTCCTCGTGAATAACACCACGTTCCTTGTCTATCTCCTCCTGTTCAAGACTCAGTCCTGCCGACCAGTCACGAAGGATGAGCAGACAACTGTCGAGAGCCGACTGACGTGTTGTTGGAACATTATCAATATTGTAAACAGTCTTATCAATACTTGTGAAAGCATTCAAGTCGCCACCAAATTCAACACCTATTGAACGGCACCACTCTATAAGCGAATTGCCCTTGAAGTTATCACTTCCATTAAATGCCATGTGCTCAAGGAAGTGAGCCAATCCACGCTGACTTTCCTCCTCCTGAATAGAGCCTACTTTCTGCGCAATATAAAAATTGGCACGATGCTCTGGCCAATTATTATAACGGATGTAATAGGTTAGGCCATTAGGAAGTTTTCCGGTTCTAACATCCTTATCAAATGGTATCACCATCTGAGCCTGGATAGCACTCGTAATGAGCAACAGAGTAACTATCAAGATGTTTTTAAGTTTCATAAAAAGTTGGTTTAATATTATAGATTTACAAAATTGTTGCAAAGATAGTAAAAAGCCAACAGTTTTTTGTTATCTTTGCCATAAAGATTATTAAAATGGAAAAGAAAAATACTCCTACGGAAAAACTGGTAAAACAATATATAAGATACCTGAAACTGGAACGCAACTATACGGTGAACACTATAGAAGCCTACCAACACGACTTGGAATGGCTGCTCAGATATTGCAAAGAAAATAGTCTCAAGGTGCTTGAAATTAAACTGGAAGACTTGGAAAACTTTGCAACAACATTCCATGAGCATGGTATGAGCCCCAAGTCGCAGGCAAGAATACTTAGCGGGGTACGTTCATTCTATCGCTATCTGTTGCTCGACGGATTTATAGAACAAGACCCTACCGAGCTTCTTGAATCGCCACAATTGGGAAAACACTTGCCCGAAGTGCTTTCAACCGAAGAGGTTGACATTCTGGAGGCAAGCATAGACCTGAGTAAGCCCGAGGGACAACGCAACAAAGCCATAATAGAGGTACTGTTCAGCTGCGGATTACGAGTATCAGAACTAATAAACATGAAACTCTCGCAACTATATCTTGAAGAAGAATTCGTTAGAGTGATGGGCAAAGGAAACAAGGAACGACTCGTGCCCATATCAAAGCGTGCCATAAAAGAACTGCAACTATGGTTTCTTGATAGAGTGCACCTAAACATAAAACCAGGCGAGGAAGATTATGTTTTTCTTAACCGACGTGGACACCACCTCACCAGAGTGATGATTCTCATCATGATAAAACGGCAAGCAGAAGAAGCTGGAATAAAAAAGACCATCTCTCCACACACCCTGCGACACAGCTTTGCTACTGCCTTGTTAAAAGGAGGAGCAAGCCTGCGAGCCATACAAGACATGCTGGGACACGAAGACATTTCAACCACCGAGATATACACTCACATAGACACCACAACCCTAAGGCAGGAAATATTGGAACATCATCCCAGAAATATCAAGAAATTTTGATTTTTCTAAGCCTCTATAATTCCTTTATAATGCCTCCTAAATGCGTCTATATTGATTTTTATATAAATCAACACCTTTCTGTAAAGTTCTTTCCTACTATACTCATCAAAGGAAACAAAGAACTTTGCAGAAAGACATTTTTCTTAGCCAAGCAATCGTCGGCTAAGATACCTTACAGGATACCACACAGCAAGCCAACCAACAGCAACAACCGTGAGGAACACCACAAGAACATCAGAATAATGCACGCTAACAGGATAAGCATTTACAACAAAGGTGCCAGATGAACTACCCATAGACACAAGTCCGTAGCGTTGTTGCAGCCAACAAAGCAACAATCCAAGCAATATACCTATAACCGCACCTATAAGAGATATCAGGCGTCCCTCGAAAAGAAACACACGAGATATCTGCTTGTCGGTAGCACCAAGATTGCGCAAGGTAACAACATCGTCTTTCTTGTCAATAATGAGCATAGACAAAGAACCAATGATGTTGAAGCATGCCACCACAAGGATAAAGGTGAGAAACAGATAGGCTATAATCTTCTCTATCTGCATTATCTTGAAAGTATCTGCCTGCTGTTCAAAACGGTCGAGCACATGATACTTCTCGCCTGCTATCTGCTGCATCTCGCTCTTCACAGCATCAAAATCTGAACCATCTTTCAAACGTATTTCAAGCGAAGAAAGCATGCCTTGCTGCCCAAACAGATTACGTGCAAAGGCTATCGGGGCTATAATGTAGTTCTTGTCATATTTGCTTTGATTAACAGCAAACACAACTCCAGGCGAGAGAAGAGAGTCAACAACAAAACCCTCCTGAGCATTACTAACATCAAACTGTCCCTCGCGCTGGGGAGCATATATGCGAAGATAGTCGCCAAAATTAGCTCCTGTGCCCAATATCTGCGACAATCGAATGCCCAACACACCATATTGCAATGGACCTGCATGAAGGCTGAACTCGCCATCACCATAAAGAATGTCCTTTATATGCGTGAGCTGATCAAAGTTATCATCAACACCCTTTACAACCACCATAGCCTGATGGTCTCTATACATAGCCAAAGCCATATCCTGCACACATTCCGTAGCCACATCAACCTGAGGTAGCTGGCGAATCTTGGTGAGCACAGGATCGTCACAAGGAGCCGTCTTACCCTTTGCTGGCACAATCTCTATCTGCGGGTCGAAATTGGTAAAGAAAGATGCCACCATGTCGTGAAAGCCATTAAACACGCTAAGCACAATCACCAAGGCTGTTGTAGCCACAGATACGCCAACAACAGAAATTAGTGAGATAACGTTTATTGCATTAGTACTCTTCTTTGAAAAGAGATATCGCTTTGCTATGTATAAAGGAAAATTCATTACTTCTTCAACAATTCGTCAATACGGTCAATATAGTCAAGACTATCGTCAATAAAGAAACGAAGTTCTGGAATAATGCGCAACTGATTACGCACACGACGACCAAGGTCAAAACGAATAGCCTTATCATTAGCCTGAATATTCTTCAGCAACTCATCACCCTTGTCTGAAGGGAAGATGCTAAGATAGGCTGTACAAATACTAAGATCAGGACTAACACGAACACGTGTCACACTAACCAACACACCATGCATCTGGCGAGTCTGTTCCTCAAAAATTGTAGCCAGCTCCTTCTGTAGCAGGCGTGATATACGAGCTTGTCTTGTTTCTTGCATATTATTATTCTTATTTGTTTATTATTTCTTTCTTATTATTGTCAATCCGTCACGAAGAGGAAGAATAACCTTCTCCACCCTACTGTCGGCAGCCACATGATCGTTAAACTTTCTAATACCTATTGTCTGATGATCGTGATCGTAGGCTTCCTCCACCACATGCCCATCCCAAAGAGTGTTGTCGGCAAGAATAAATCCACCTGGTCGCAGAATATTCATAACCATCTCATAGGTTTCAACATAGGTGCGCTTGTCGCCATCTATAAAAGCCATGTCAAACACAACTCCAAGCTTTGGTGCAAGCTCATTAGCATCCCCTATTCGAAAATCAATCTTATCTGCCACCTCAGAGCCTTCTATCCACGGACGGGTGAAATCCTCCATCTCATCGTTTATCTCAAAGGTATATAGCTTACCTCCATCAGTCAGTCCCTCTGCCATACATATTGCACTATAGCCACTAAAAGTGCCCACCTCAAGAATATTCTTTGGCTGAAACATCTTCACAAGGAGCTTCAACAACCTACCCTGTAAATGTCCACTTGCCATACGCCCATGAATGGTGTGTATGTTAGTAGCCCTGTAAAGACGATATAGATAATCCCCTTCAGCATCAATATGCTCAGCAACGTAACGGTCGAGTTTATCAGTCTCTGTCATTTACTTATTTGCAATGATTCCACGAATGGCAAGTTCATATCCAGCAAGACCAAAACCAGCAATAACACCAAGGCAGGCACAGCTAATCATGCTCTTATGACGAAACTCCTCACGCTTGTGAACATTTGATATATGAACCTCAACAACAGGACATTTCAACGAGCGAATACAGTCCTGAAGAGCCACACTTGTATGAGTATAGGCACCTGCATTTAAGACAACACCGTCATAACTGAAACCTACCTCCTGAAGTTTATTTATCAGTTCACCCTCGATATTACTCTGATAATAATCTATCTCTATATCTGGGAAAACAGACTTCAACTGAGGAAGATAACTCTCAAACGAGTTGCTGCCATAGATACCTGGTTCTCTCACACCAAGGAGATTCAGGTTTGGACCATTAATAATCTGTATTTTCATCTTTCTATTATATAGAATTCTTTGATATATCTATTCACCAAGATCAATATGTTGCACATCAACATCCTCATGAAGGAATATGCGTGCACTCTCCTTGAACTTATTGGGATTTTCTGTTGTGAAATATCTGCATGAACCTGTCTTGGTGCACTTACGCTCCATCTCAGGATGACGCTCAAGATAATCCTTCAAGCTACCAGCCACATACTCACCCTGCGGAACAATCTTGATATCAGGATTCACGTATTTCTTAATCTTAGGCATAAGAATAGGATAATGAGTGCATCCCAAAATAATTGTGTCTATATCAGGATCCTTCTGCATCAATTCATCAACACGCTTCTTAACAAAATAGTCAGCACCAGGACTGTCTGCCTCATTATATTCCACAAGAGGAACCCAAAACGGACACGCAACACCAGTAATCTTTGTTTCTGGCCAGAACTTCTTAACCTCCAAATCATAGCTATGACTTCGAACTGTTCCCTCTGTAGCAAACAAGCCCACATGGTTATTTCGAGTAAGCTTGCCAATTATCTCAGCCGTTGGACGGATAACACCAAGAACACGACGCTCAGGATCCAACCCACAAAGGTCGCGTTGCTGAATGCTTCGCAAAGCCTTGGCCGAAGCTGTATTACAGCCTAAAATAACAAGATGGCATCCCATCTCAAACAGTTTGATTACCGCCTGGCGCGTGAATTGGTACACAACATCAAAGCTGCGTGTACCATAAGGAGCACGTGCATTATCACCCAGATACATATAATCGTATTGGGGTAACAGCTGGCGTATCCCGTGAAGAATAGTCAAACCGCCATAGCCTGAGTCAAACACACCTATAGGTCCTGGATTTTCAGGAAGTGAAATCATAACTATTATCAATTAAAAAATAAAATAGACTATCTCAAGGCGTCAATCACTACAGCTGTGATATTCTCACCCATAGAACTATCTACATAAGGCACCGACTCACCATCTGTATTAAGAATAAAAGCATAGCCTCGTTCTGCTCCTATACGTTTCAAAGCCTGATTAAGCTTAGCTTTCAAAGGACCGACAGCATCAACTTCAGCCTGTTTGAGCAAACGTTCCGACTCTTTCTTAAACGCTATATTTTTCTCCATCAATTCCTGCAATTCTGCCTGACGCTTCTGTAGAATAGATGGAGCAAAATCACGCTGTCCATCAAGGAACTGCTCATACTTGGCATTAAAATCATCCTCTGAGCGTTTTGCTTCAGCAGCATACTTATTACGAAGGTCTGTCATATTACGCTGAACAACAGCATAATCAGGCATAGCTTTCAAAGCCTCTTCAAAACTGAGATAACCAAACTTAAAAGCTGTCTGAGCGCTTGCCATGATAGGCAAAAGCAGCATCAAAAATAAGAATATACCTTTCTTCATTGTTGTGGATTTCGTTGTGCTATAGAAAATATAGTGAGGCCACCATGAAAGAACAAAGCCCATCCATGGTGACCTCACCCTCCCCTCTCCTTGTGGAGGAGAGGGCTGATGTATGTATTTATTTCAGCTTAGCCTGCACCTCCGAGGTAACGTCCTTAACGTTGGCGCCAGTAAAGATTGCTGCGCCTTCCTCAAAGATATAAGTGTAGCCACCAGCCTGACCAACAGCATTAATAGCATTGCGAACCTTTGTGAGGATTGGCTGCATAAGCTCATTGCTCTTGTCCTGCAAAGCCTTCTGATTGTCCTGATAGGTCTGCTGAATCTTGTTGTACATATTCTGCAACTCTGTTTCTGTTTCCTTCTGCTTTGTTGCATTCATGGTACTCTGATTCTTCTGATACTCCTCGCTCTTGCGCTGAAGTTCATTCTGCATAGCCTGCAAATCATTAGCATACTGCTTCTGCTGAGCCTCAAGCTCACCATTAGCTTTAGAAACCTCAGGCATAGACTGCATGATTGTCTGGGTGTTTACCTTACCAAACTTCTGTGCCATCATAGCCATTGGCGCAAGAAGCATCAACATTAAGATAATCTTTTTCATTTTTAAAATCGATTTTATTAGTTATTATTATTATTCCTATCTCTATTCCGTCATAAATAACAGAAAATATTATCTAACACTATAGCCCAACTTCTGGAGCACCTCGTTTGAAATATCAATCTTTGGACTGCCGAAGATAATGCCGCTATTGCTGGCACGATCAACAACAAGACTGTAACCACGAAGTTCAGAAACCTCCTTAACTGCAGTATATATCTCTTCTTGTATAGGAGCCATCAAACTCTCGCGCTTCTTGAATAACTCACCTTCTGGACCAAAATATTTCTTCTTCAAGTCAGAAGCCTCTTTCTCTTTCTTCATAATAGCTTCCTGCTTGGTTTTCTTCTGTTCCTTAGAAAGGAATACCACCTCATTCTGGTAGTTCTTATACATAGTGCTTGCTTCGG